>JAKAEC010000012.1 GCA_021818425.1 Pseudomonadota bacterium | reverse complement strand
CATTCCCACCCAAAGATCAGCAACAAAGCTGATCCTCCTGGCGATCCGAAATTTCGAAAAAGGCGGGCGCACGGTGAGAGAATGGGTTGCGGCCCGCAATCAACTGGCCATGATGTTCGAAGGGCGCCTCGACGCCTGAAACTATCTGATAACCACATGGGCCAGATCAGATACACAGAAAGTCAGACACTCCCGTTCAGGTCCGTCTCACCGCCATCGCTTATAACCTCAAACGCACTCTTAACCTCGACACGCAACCGGCCTGATACCTATCGAGGGTAGCCTCACGCTCTCCTAAAAAATAAGAAAAGCTCAGATCTTATTACTCAGAGTCATGAAAGCCATACCCGCACACAGGTCTCATTAGTCCAGGCGCATTTCCACACCATGTGACGTGACCTGCGCGGTGAAGCGCCGTCCGCTGCTTTGGTTGGTGAGCAGAATGGTGTCGCCAATGCGGCCTGATTGGTCCGCAGTGGCGTTCACCTCCAGTATCACCCCGCCGCTATAAACATGTACGGTGACGAGCTGCCCGGCTTTCACTACCTGCGGGGCCTGCACATCGTTCTGGGTGATGATCATGCCGGTTGAGAGGGACATGATCGCGTTTGTGCCGTTGATTTCGGCCGGGTTGGTATAGATTTGCCGCCCAGCAAAATCCTGCACCGGCATGGGCTTTACCATCAGGTCGGCAGGGGTGATGGTCTGGCCCGCTGCGATGGGGCGGGCGGCCAGCACCACGGTCTCGCTCTGAGCCACGGTGACAGTAGTGTAAAACGTCCAGACTGGGGCGTTGCAGCGCACCGCAGCTTGTTCATAGGGCGCGTCGCCGCTTAGAGTCACCGACAATGGCGTGGTGCAGGCCGGCATGGAGCCGGCGCCATCTACTGGCCCGAGGTGTATGTTTGCCCCGGGCGGGGCCAGGGCCAGTGCCGCATGGCGCACGGCTTGCGCAACTTGGCGCTGGCCCTGCATCGCCTCTGCGCGACAGGGAGCCGTCCAGCCGGACGCCAGCAGCAACGCTGGAAAGCAGAGGCGCCAGATGCTCATTCGGCTGCGCTGGCCATGGCAGCGACGGATGGTGCCGCGATGGCCCAAGCGGGAGGTTCGTCCTCAATGGCCGGCAGCGCCAATGCCGCTTGGCGGGTCTTGGCACCCAGCCTCAGGGTTTCAGGCAGGTCGGTGATGGCCTGCCGCAGTGCCGCCAACCAATCTTGCTTGCGACTAGGCAGGCGCAAAACGTCAAGGCTCAGGGGCGTATCCAGGCGGCTGTCCGTGATGATACGACAACCTGCGGCGGCGGCAAGCAAGGTCGGGTAGTGGTCGGCATGAAATCCGCTGGCCGCCGGGCGGACCATGATCTGCGGTCCAAGCTGAGCAAAAGCGCTTGCCCAGTCCTCCTCGGTTTCCTGAGGGGCTAGGCGGCCAACAGCGCCCGTGTAATTGGTGCCGGGTCGTTCAACGACGATCCAGGCCGCGAGTTCCAGCGTTTCGTTCACCAGTTCCATGAACCAGGGCGGTGCGATGCCTTCATCCATCCAGAGCACGCGCGGCTTGGTGTTCAGCCCGGTGCCAGCCTGCAAATGCCGCCAATGCTGACGCGAAAGAGCGGGTCGCCACAGTGAGACCGGAACGGAGCCGTGCATCAGCTTGCGCAGATTATCCACGAGCCCCGGTGAGGTCGCGACGATGCGTGCCGCCGCCGCCAGGGCAGGCTGGGCATCCGGTTCGGGCATGGTGGTAATCAGCGCGGTATGGGGCGTACGGGGGTCATGCGGTGGCTCCTGAGGGTTTACCCGTACCCAGTTTTGCGGCGCGCGTCGGCCTATATCGGCCGTGCTGGGCAGGCCCTGCACCCAATCGGCCTCGATGGTGCCGGCATTGCGTAGCGCGCGTGCAGCGTTCAAGGCGACGCTAGCCTTTGCCGCGTCACCGCTTAGCAACAGGCTGGTGGGATCGGCGGGCGTGGCGCGCACCAGCCCGTTGCGTGGCTCTGGCGCCAGCAGATCGCCGTGCAAGGACAAGGCAGGGTGATGATACGGATCGGCCCATGGCAGGGCGCTTGCAGCGGGTGAGCCAGTGCGGAAGGTACAATCCGTGTCGGGCTTTGACAGCGCTTCGGGTGGTATTACGAAGCTTACGTCAGGTGTCCAGACCAGTCGGGCGCCGCCCGCCCGTAATTGGGCGCAGACGTCGATCCAGAACGCGTCGCCCGCTAGATGCTCAGCCATATTGCAGGCAGCAAGGGCCTCGCGGCGGGCGAGAAGGCCAGGCGGCGCGATGGCACTGGCTTCCTGGTCAACAAGTAGCCAGCCGCCGGGGCCAGGGTCCATCGGCCCATGCCCAGTGCCTAGTCGAGCATCCCCGCCTAGCACAATTGGGCCTTGCACCTCGCCCTGCTTGCCACCCCCGCCCGTGGGGGTGAGGGTGCGGGCTGCCACGGCAGCAACGCCAGTGTCTGCCAGTCGGACGCGCAAGGCTTCCAGCCAATGGGGGGTAACTTCGCGCATGCGCGCATCCAGAATTGCCACTAGCGGTGTTTCAGCCAGTGCCACGGCCTGGGCCAGGGCGGCACCCTGGCTGGTTGCCATAATTGCGAGAACCTGGCCCTCCAGCGCCTCCCGCTGGAGGGAGACGGCAGTGAGATAGTTGGTCATCTCCGTGGATAGCTCTGCCCCGGCCAGGATCACTGGGCCGCTCAGCTTGCGGCCGCTCAGCAGCGCGGTCAGCCATTTGTCGAGCAGGGGAATCTCGGCACCGTCGCATAGCATGATGATCGAGGTGCCGGGGTCTTCGGTATCGCGGACATGATGGAATAGGCCGGGGTGCTGGCGGTTCTGCACTTGCGCCGGCATGCCAGCCGCGGCGAGATGCCGGGAGAGGGCTTCTGCCGCGCGGGCACAGAAATCCTGCGGGACGATGTCGTCTCGCCGGCTTTGAGGGCCGCGAATGAACAGCGCCTCGGCCAGCCGTTCCACCTTGGCAGAATTAGCCGCTAGGCGCAGCTGCACGCCATACTCCTCTGCGCCGGCTTCCTCGGGGTCGAAGCCGCCCGCTGCCCGTAGCGCGGCTGTGCCGTACCACACCCAATCGCCGATATAAGCGGCTTGGCGCAGGCGAGTGACATCCCAGCCCGGCTTATGGCGGATCCAGGCACCTGTCTCCCGGGGCACGACCTCGTCGGAATAGATCATGTCGGCCTTAGTTTGCGCCGCTAGCAGCGCAAAGCGTAGGCAGCCGTCCGGGGCGATGGTATCCCCCGCGTTGAGGATGGCGACGTAATCGGCCTGATCAGCGCAGAGATTGAGTTCGGCGCACAGCCGCCGGGTCATTGCCTCCGGTTCTGCCGGGACGGCGATGGTTGAAACGCCGTCCAGGGTTAACGGATCAGCGGCTAGAACTTTGATGAGCGTGGGGCGAGCCCATTGCCCGCGCAGACTCTCCAGTGTTTCGTTCACAGCGGCCGCGCGGCCGGCGGGCGCGGCGATCAGCACCGCCACTCGGGGCAGAGGGGCCGCTGCTGCACGCAGTTGCTCTAGCCGAGCCTTGGCGCCGTCATCCGTGCGCTCCGGCGGGCGGATCGGAGTGGCTGCAGTGGTGGAAGAAGCAGCGGCCGCGATGCTGCCGAAGCCCGGTAGGGCGCGTCCCCGACTGGTGCCGATTTCACTCAGGAAACCAACTAAGTCAGCTGTCTGCGCGGCGAAATCGTCCCATAGCGTGGCGGAAAATTCACGGGATTTGATCGCCTCCCATGTGCGGAAGACGAGGTCGTGAAGGGGGCGGCTGAGACCCTCGCAAGGTAGCGGTTCGGAACGGTTGAGCTGGCCGGTGAGATAGGCGTTGACATCAGCCAAGTTGTCTTTGTTGAAGGCAACGTCAAGCGCGGCTTCGATACGGCGGACCTGCGCGACGGGTTCGGCCAGCAGTTCGTGATAGGTGAGCCAGCAGCGCGGCAAATGCCGAGCTTGCCGTTCTGCACCCGTGGCGTAGCTCATCCACAGCAGTAGCGCGTGAGCGCGGGAGAGACCGTTTTTCCGGCTCTGACTGGAGGCGGCTGTCCATGGGTCGCGGAAAATATGCACGACATGTGGCTTGTGCCCGGCCTGCCGCGCGGCGCGTTCGTAAAGGGGCAAGGTGCGGCATAGATGCGGGTGCTTCAGGCCCCAGAGTTTGTCTTCCTGGTTGAAGCGGCGGCGTAGGCAATCCTCCAGTCGAGTCAGGAAAGGCATTATGTCCGGCCGTTCGGTCCAGCCATCGGGCAGGCCGCGTACATCCATCCAGTCGACGCCGAGGCGGGTAAACAAGTTTGCGTCCAGCTCGATCAATTCTGGAATTTCGTAAAAACCGAGCGGATTGTGCTCATTTGGATCCGCTTCGTTATAAAATTTTACGCCCGCCCGCTGCAACGCACCGGAAAGTGCCGACGTGCCGCTGCGGTAATAGCCAACAATGAAAATGGCATCTGACATGGCGGGTTCTTTCAGAGATATTTGAACAGGCTGAGGCTTTGTGCCGAGCCGAATGTTTTCATCGCCGCCTGCAGGGCAGTCATGGTCTGGTCCAGAGCCGTAATAGCGGCGGGCATGTCCACTGCGGTTGCGTTGTTCACCGCGGTTTGCACCGCCGTCTGCTGTGCGGTGTTGCCGGCGGCGGCGTTCGCGAGCGCCTGCAATGTTACGCCGTTTTGAGCCTGAGCGGTAGTGACCGCCTGCTGATATTGCGCGAGGCCGGCAAGGCTTTGGTTAAGTAACTGGTTGGTTTTGGCCACCTGCGCCGGGGTTGTTCCAGCTCCCGAAAGGGCTGTGGAGATTTGTTTCAGTAACGCAAAGGCGGATTGCGGCCGTGCGGGGGAAATAGTGAAGCTGTCGCCATTCGCGGGTGCACCGCTGATTTCGTAAACCACGCCGGCGAGCTGCACATTGGTTTGGCCGTTGCTGCCTAGCGTGCCAGTGGAGAGTGTGGTGCCGCCCTGCGTCGCTGTGTAGGTTGTTGTGTTGCCCGAAACCGAAAAGCTGACCGTAATCGGTGACGTGCTTTGCTGAAACGAATTCGCCACCGAGGCGTTTACCAAGCCTTGTTGGAGCATCTGCCCCGAGCCCGTGTTGGTGCTGTTGGCGGCCACGGTAGAAATGCCGTCTCCCGCCAGGGCCGATGTAAACACCTGGCCAGTGACTAGTGTACTGGCCGTTTCGCCTTGGCCGATGGTTGCCTGCCCCTGTCCAGCATCGCCGAAATAAACGATGTTGCCGGTGGCGTCGGGCTGGAACGGCGCCAGCGCGCCACGTGAACCGCCAAAGAGGTAGCTGCCATTTGGCGCAACAGTGTTGCCCACCGATACCAATTGCTGCATAGCGCTTTGCACTTGCGTTGAGAGTGCGTTGAGGTTTTGTGGATTCGAGGATCCGTTCAGAGCCTGCAACACGATGGATTGCACTTTATCCAGCAGCGTAGTGGCCGAGCTATATGCATTGTTAGCAGCGCCCAGCTGGGTTTGAATCGTAGCCTGAGTGACGTTGTCGTTGGTGAGTTGGCTGATCTGGTCATTGCCCAGTGCCGCGGTTTGATAAGCGGCGGGGTTCTGGTTGGGTGTCTGCACCTTCAGCCCTGTGGCGATCTGCTGTTGTAGCGTGTTAACCTGCGCTTCCTGTGCTGTCAGCGTGTTGGCGAAATTGCTGTAGAACGACAGTTCCATTTTTGGAGTCCTTTGTCTTTCAGGCCGGTGTTTGTGTTTTCGGGCGGGGGCGTGCGGGCGGATGGGGCAGGCTTTGCGCCGCGCGTTCTTGGGCGATGGTTTGTTCCAGCCGCAACGCGTTGCTAAGGCGTTCTTGCAAAGTGCGGCGGCGTGTCCGCAATTCGGCAAGGGCAGAGGCGCATTCATCAAACTTCGCCTGCTCGACCCTTATAGCCTGAGCCAGTTGGTACGCGGCGCCTTCGGCTTGGTCACTGAATTGCCCGGCGCGCTTGGCGTCGCCGGCACTCACTACGGCGCCGTCACGCCACATGCTGCCAAGCCGCTGCTGGTAGGCGCTGAGTACCTCGCACTGCGACTCATAGCGCCGCAGGGTAGCATTGTGGCGGCTCAGAGCGTCCAGCAATGCTGCTTCCTTCGCCGCCGCCAGCAAGTCAAGCTTGGCAAGTGCTTGTGGCTTCATGCGGCGTCTCCAAACACGGCGTGCAGCCGGCTCAACGCCTCGTCCAACCCGATGCGTTCCTCTGCATCCTGGCGTAGCAGGGCTTCCATGGTGGGCATGCGTTGCAAGGCTTCATCCAGAACGATATCGCGCCCCGGCGCGTAAGCGCCGAGATCCAAAATATCCTGCTTTTCGTGCTTTCTGGCCCAAAGGGCGCGGAAGCGTCCGGCGAGCCGCAGGTGCTCTTTTGTCACCAAACTCGGCATAGGTCGGGAGAGCGAGGCGCAAACGTCGATCGGCGGATAAATTGCTGCTTCTGTCATGGAGCGGGAGAGCACAATATGCCCATCCAAAATCGCACGCGCGGTATCGGCCACCGGATCGCCTACGTGGTCGTCGCCTTCTACGAGCACGGTATAAATCGCGGTGATCGAGCCTTGCCCCGGCCCTCCATTGCCTGCCCGCTCCGCATAGGCAGAAAGGGCCCCGAACACGGACGGAGGATAGCCCTTCGTGGCTGCTGGTTCGCCGGCCGCCAGCCCGATTTCGCGCAAGGCCATGGCTAGGCGGGTGAGGCTGTCCACCAGCAATAGCACATGCTTGCCCTCGGCCCGCAGCGATTCAGCGATAGCGGCGGCGCGATAGGCCCCATGCAAACGGGCGAGCGCCGTGTCGTCGGCCGGTGAGGCGACAACCACCGCGCGCGGCTTGGCCGTGCCGAGGTGATCCTCAATGAATTCTCGGATTTCTCGGCCGCGTTCGCCAATCATCGCCAGCACAACGGCATCGGCCCGTGCGTGGCGGGCCATCATGCCGAGCAGCGTCGTTTTGCCGACGCCCGAACCCGCAAACAACCCCACCCGCATACCACGTCCTAAAGTGGTGAGCGCATTAATGGCCGAAACGCCGACATCGAACGGCTTTTCAATCCTGGCGCGGGCCATGGGGTTGATCGGGCAGCCCAGCATTGGCCAGGGGATGAAGGCTTCGGGCGCTGCGCCGCCATCTAGCGCATTGCCGCGCGCATCCATAATGCGGCCAAGCAGGGCATCCCCGGTCATCACCGCCATCTGGGTTGTTTCCACCCGCACCCGGGCGCCGCGCATGATGCCGCGGGTGCCCTGCTCGGGCATCATTAGCATCGCTCCGGCCTCGAAGCCGATTATCTCGGCAGCCGCTTCTCCCTCGTCCTGTTCGATCATGCAGCGCGCTCCGATGGGCGCATGCAGCCCGCCGACGCGCAGCATTTCGCTGTTTGCTTGCAGGACGCGGCCATAGCGACGTACGGGCGAAGCCGCGAGCGCGCTGCGCAGTCTTTCTTCCGTGCCGTTGGCGAGGCTTTCCAGCGTGATCATGCGGCTGGGTCTCCCGGCAGGCCAAGCCCGGCGCGCAAGGTCGAGAAGCGGCTTTCCAGCCGTGCATCCCATTCTGCCTTGTCCTGCCTGTCGCCTTCGTCGTTCAGCAATTCCAGCAAGGCGCCGCCGGGGGTGATGCTGTCGTCAGGCACCAATTCCAGCATTTCGCAGGGCAACTTTTCGCGCAGCGTGGCAACGTCGGAAGAATGCAGATGCAGCCGCAGGGTTTGCCGCGACTCTCGCTCGGCTGCGGCTTCTCTCAGCAGGTTTGTAACAAGGCCCGCCAGTTCGGCGCGGGCATTGCCGCTTGCACCGCCGGCGATATGTCGGGCGAGTTGGAACCCCATGTCCAGGACCAGTTCGGTAAGATCTTGCTCCTTCAAGGCCAAGGGAGCAGCAAGTTGTGCCATGGCCTGTTCGAGAACCGCGAGCGTTTGAACGAGCTTTTCCCGTTGCGGTGCCATCGCAGCGCGCGCCGCAGCTTCGCCGGCCTCTTTTGCCTCGGTCACGGCGGCATCGCGCAGTTTTGCAACCTCCTGCTTCACGCGGCGTTGAATTTCGGTTTCGCGTGCAGCGATTTCGGCCGCATCGGGCGCCAATACCGTTTGTACGAAGGCGCGGTTGCGGGAAGTGGTGACGAAGCTCATGAATCGCCGCCGCGCCGGTTGGGCCTGCTGTCGCTGAGCGCCAGTCGCAGCGTTTCCATGCCAAGCCCACTGAGTGGAGCAGCGAATGCCAATGCAGCGCGCACCAGCAGCCCCACGGCCAGGGCTGAAAGCAACCATGCCCCAGCCATTGCGAAATTAGTGAAGCTCTCCGGCTCGTTCGTGGCGGCCCAGCCTGTGGTTGCGGCAAGGCTGAGCAACAGCGGGCTGAATAGTTTTTTGGATTTGCGAGGAGGTTTTACCTTGGCCATTTTGGTTTATCCTTGCGGTTGCTCGGGCTTTGGTGAGCTGTTCAGTGGTTGGGGCGCGTGGATCACCACCACCACACGCCGGTTGAGGGCGCGGCCCGCGTGCGTGTTGTCGCTGGCGATAGGCGAGAATTCACCGAATCCCTCCGCCGCCAGCACGTTGCCGCTCACGCCGTTGGCGATAAAAAGCCGCACCACGGCCACGGCGCGTTCGGCCGAAAGAGACCAGTTCGAGGGGAATTGTACGGTGGAGATGGGTTTGTTGTCGGTATAGCCCTGAACGGTGATGCGGTACCCGGCGGGCAGCTTAGTGAGTCCCGCGCCAACCTTTGACAGCACTGCCACGGCTTGCGGCTTTAGGGTTGCCTGGCCGGAGGCAAAGAGCACCGAGGCGTCTAGCTTGATTGTTACGGTCAGCGGGGCATTGCTGATACTGACCTGGTTCTTCTCTATCATCGGCCGAAATAGCGATGACAGTTCCAAATGCAGCTGTTGCAGGGCCTTCAAGTCGTTGGCCAACTGCTTGGCCATGGTTTCGGGGAGCTTGGAACGGGCTGCGGATTGGCGAGGGGTTGCTTCAGGGATGGGAGAGATGTGATGCTGTAAGACGCCATGTGATCCAGACGGATGCTGCGTGAGAACTGCTGGCGGTGTGCCGTGGAACGCCTGGATGAATGACTGCGCGACCTCTTGCTCTTTGTACCGGTTGCGGGTCGAGGATGCATAGAGTACCACGAAGGTCGCCAGGAGAAGCGTCAGCAGATCCGCATAGGAAATGATCCAGCGTTCATGGTTGGGGTGTGCCTCGGGTTCTTTCTTCTTGGCGGGAAGCTTGATCGTCATGGGTCAGGCCGCCTGCGAGGCGGTTTCAGGCACGTCTTCTTGCTCCTCCACCTCGGCTTTCGCTTTGGGCTCTTCGTGCAGGAAGCTTTTCAGGGTTTGGCGGATGACAATGCCGGGCTTACCCTCCCCCAGTAGCAGAAAGCCCTGGATGACGACCATTCGCTCGCGCTCAAGCTCCTTGGCGATGGATTTTAGCCGCGCCCCCAACGGCAGGGCGACGAGATTGGCAAAGCCCACGCCATAGACGGTGGCGATGAAGGCGGTGGCGATGCCCGCCCCCAGCTCGCTCGGGTGGTTGAGCCGCATCATCACATGGATTAGCCCCAGCACCGCGCCCAGCACGCCGATGGTGGGGGAATAACCTCCCAGCGCCTCCCAGACATGGCCGGGATGCGCCTGCTCGCGGTCGAGATTTTCAGCGGCAATGCCCAGCATGGAGGCGAACTCCTCAGGTGCTGTGTTGTCCACGATCATTTGCAGGCCCTGGCGTTGAAACGGGTCCTCCACGTTAGGAATCTCCTGCTCGAGCACCAGCGTGCCAAAGCCGCGCGCCTTTGAGGACCAGTCGGCTACGCGGTCGATGAACTCCGCTAGATCGATCCGAGGCGGCTTGGCCATCCACATTACCGCCTTGAAGCCTGAGAGCAGGGTACGAAAGCCGAATTGTATTAGGCAGGCGGCAGTTGATCCGCACATCACGATGATGAAGGCTGTGAGGTTAAGCAGGGAGGAAAGCGGCACGTGGTCCGTCATCGCGCCTCCGACGATGACGATAATCCCGAGCACCAGAGTCGCCAGATTGATCAAGATGCAAGTTCCCCTCTTTGAGCGGCATTAATGTGCAAGGCGAGCGCCTCGAGCGCCCGCTTACGCAGCCGCGAGGCGTAGCCTTCGCTTATATCCAACACGCTCGCGATTTCCCGATTGTTAAGCTCGTCGTAAAAATGCAGGGCCAGCACTCTGTATTCGAGTTGGGGTAGCTCGCGCAGTGCCTCCACCAGAAGGGCGCGGTTATCAATCCGCGTGAGCGCGGCAAGAGGGTCCTCGGGCCCCTCGCCAGCGCCGTGTGCGGCGTTATCTACGGTTTCCTGATCAAATGTAGCATGGCCGCGCAGGCGCGTGCCCTCGCGCCGCAGCCCGTCGATCATCGCCCCCTTGATGCGCCGGCTCGCGAAAGCCTGGAACGGCACGCCGTGGTCTGGGTCAAAGCGCTGAGAGGCTTCCATCATGCCGATCGCCCCCCATTGTAGCAACTCGTCCATGTCCGCCCAGGGCATACGCACCTTCATCAACAGCGCCATGCGCTTGATCCAGTTGCCGTAAAGCGCGGTGAGCTCCGGCATGCCGGGGGCGGCAACGTCAGCCATGGGCGGGCTCGGCCGTGTGCACCACCTGCAACGGCATGGTTTCAGGAATTTCTTCCAGCGCAATCACCGGCAGCAGTCCGCTCACGCACTTTGCCACAGCTCGACGCATCGCCGCTTGCACGACCAGCACTGGCTTAGCGCCGCGCGCGCGCATGGCCTTGGCCGCCTGTTCCGCTGCTTGGCGCAGATGGGTAGCGATTTCGGCCTCGACCTCGGTACCTGCGGCTTCCCGTGCCGCGCGTACAGACTTGCTTACCAACTCTTCCAGTTTTGGCTGCAGCACAGCCACCCGCAAAGTCGGTTCAGCCCCTGCCAACTGGCCGACAATAAAGCGTCCCAACCGTAGCCGCACGGCTGACAGCAGGCGCTCAGGCTCCTTTGTGCCGTTATCGGCTGCCTCCACCAGCGCCTCGGCGATGCGCTCGAAATCCCGCACTGGAACTTCCTCGGCCAGCAGCCCCTGGCAGACCTGTCGGATGACGCCAGCGGAGAGGGCGGCACGCAGGTCCTCTGCCAAGCGCGGCGTGGTCTCGGCCAAGCGAGTCATCAGCCCTTCTACTTGCGGGCGGCCCAGCAGCTCAGCCCCGTGGCGTTTCAGTGTCTCGGCGAAATGGGTAGCGATGGCGGAGGCTGTGTCCACCACTGTGTAACCGAGTTCTTCCGCCGCAGGGATCGCGCCTTGCGGAATCCATACCGCATTCTGACCGAAGGCTGGGTCTTTCACCGGGCGGCCGATGGTGAGCTTCTCCACCACCATCGGGCCCTCAATAGCTAGCCATTGGCCAGGCCAAGCCTCGCCGCTGCCGATCGCTGCGCCCCGCAGTGTGAAGCGGTAGCCATGTGCAGGAAGCTCCGAAGAATCGCGGATATGTACGGCGGGCACCAGAAACCCCATGGCCCGGCCATAGCGCTGGCGCACGGCAGTGAGCCGACCGAGTAGCCGGCCCTCGCCCTGCCCTACCATTGGCGCCAAGGCAAAGCCGATATTCATGCCCAGAGGATCCACGCCGGAAACATCCGTCAGGCTGTCTGGCTTCAGCTCCGGCTTTGCGGCTTCGTCTGCTGCGCCGTCTGCTGGCTCTTCTTCCAGCCGGGGGCGGGAGAGCCGCCAAGAGGCCACGCCAAGTGCTCCGCCGAGCATTAGGAACGGGATATGCGCCATCTGCGGCACTAGCCCAATTGCGACAGTGATCGCTGCAGCGATGGCCAGCGCTTGCGGATATTTGGAGAGTTGGGATTTGATCTGCGCGCCGATATCCTCGCCGGTGGCAACGCGCGTGACAACCAGGCCAGCCGCGACCGAAATAGTGAGCGAGGGAATTTGTGCGGCCAGGCCATCCCCTACCGTGAGTAGTGTGTAGGTGCGCGCCGCATCGCTAAGCGGCAACCCATATTGCAGCGTGCCGATGACGAGCCCGCCGATCATGTTGACAGCGAGGATGATCATAGCCGCCACCACGTCTCCACGCACGAATTTGGAAGCGCCGTCCATGGCGCCGAAGAAATCCGCCTCGCGTCTTAGCGCGTCGCGCCGCCGTTCTGCCGCTTGGGGTGAGAGGATGCCTGCATTGATCTCGGCGTCGATCGCCATTTGCCGACCTGGTAATGAGTCGAGCATGAAGCGGGCGGAGACTTCCGCGACACGAGAGGCGCCCTTAGTGACGACGACGAAGTTGATGATGATGAGAATGAGGAAGATGATGCCGCCGACGACGTAATTGCCGCCTACGGCAAACTGGCCGAAGGATTCGATGACGTGCCCGGCCGCCCCCGGCCCGGTATAGCCGTTGAGAAGGATGGCGCGCGCAGTGGCGACGTTCAGCGCCAGACGCATAAGCGTGGTGGCCAGTAGAATTGAGGGGAAGGAGGAGAACTCGGACGGGGAGGGGATGTAGAGTGATGCGCCCAGAATTACGAGCCCGGCGGATATGTTGAGAGCGAACAGAAAGGAGATGGCGGGTGGCGGCAGAGGCACAGCCAGCATCACCAACACCATTAAGATGACAACCGGCCCCGAAAGCTGGGATAGGCTAAAAGCGCGTGGGCGCACGATGGCGAGGGCTTCAGCCATGCAGAAGCCTCGGGATGGCAGTAAACAGTCGTGTGGCGTAATGATCTATCCCGCCCATCATCAATGGCCCGGCAATGGTGGTAAGGGCCGCCAGACCGGCCAGCTTGAGCACGAAGGGAATTGAAGCCTCGCGTACCTGTGTGGCGGTTTGCAGAATACCCGCACCTAGCCCGACGACCAGCATAAGGATTAGCGTGGGGCCGGCGAGTTCGGCGAAGGCCAGCCAGGCGCCGTTGTTCACGCCGTTGACACTCATGAAGCGGTCTCTTCCTCTTCCTTGACGACATCTTCCGCGAGCGCAGTCACGCGTACGCCGTAACGGTCATTCGCCACCGCAACGACCTCGCCGTAGGCGAGCTTCTGGCCATTGGCAAAAATCGCCAGCGGTTCGCCGATCACTTGGTCTAGCTGTAAAATTTGCCCGTGCCGCAAGGTGCGAAGGTCTTTTATGCTGATCTGCGTGCGGCCCAGTTCCACCGCTACGGCGACTTGTACTCGGTCCATCACCACTTTCGCCGTGACGGCGGGTACGCCGCGCGGCAATGCCTGTAGTCGTTCGAGTTCAACGCGCTCAGGCTCGATGAGTTTTTCCGCGCCAGTTAGGCGCTCTTTTTGATCGGCCATTTCATTCTCTCCTTCTTCCTCGGCTTTCACGCGGCAGCAAATGTGTCCGTCTTCCTGACCGTAATCCGCCAGGAACAAATCTACTCCGCCGCCCACCGCCACTGCGTGTGGCCAGAGTGTCACGGGCAGCAGGTCACCCGGGCGCAGCGCTTGAAACACAGCCAGCGGCACATTGGCGCGAGCCAGCTCAAAGCTTAATTCCAGTGTGGTGCTATCTGTTAGCTGAGCAATGCCGTTCACCCAGCTGGTATCTGTACCTCGTCCGCCAAGCAGGCCGGACTGGTTGGCGATCTTGGCCTCCAACGTTTCGAATGCGGAATACGGTACTATGAGACGGATAGTACCGGAGCCTAGCTCCGTTTCGAAAATACCGGTAACGGCAATCATCCAGTCCTGACCGTCGGCAATGGCAAGCATGCCGGTTGCGTTCTCATAGGCGATGGCCGCAAGACTGAGTGGAACAATCGGCGCGAACGTTTCGGTGATGGTGGCAAAGGCCAGATCGACCATTTGCCGGCCAATGCGGGTTTCCAGGACCGAGAGTTCATAGCGCTCGAACGGATGCGCGCTGGTGGCACCGCACATGGCGTCCACCATCGCACCGATCAAATCGCCGTCGATGGCGAGCAACATGCGCCCGCGTAAGGGCGTGAGTTCGGAAATGCCTGCCAGCATAACCTCAGGCAGGGCCGACATCGCGGATTCATGGCTGATGACGTTCTGGATGCAGGAGAGCAGTTGCACTGAATGGCGCATGCGTTGAAACAGCACAAAGGCGATTTGCCGCATGAAACGGTCGGCCAATGTCTCCATAAGTACCGAGCGCAGGAGTGGTACGCGCATCGGGTCCAGAAGATCGATAACCTCTGAGTTCGGGTCGATTTCAAGCATATGCGCTTATTCCGCTCGGCGTGGAGGATGCGTCGGCGCTGAAAGTGGCAGCTTGGTTCTGGCGAGGCGGGGTATAGCCGTTTTGCCCGTTCTGCCCACTTTGCTGGGAGAACTGTCCGCCCACCTGCGCTTGGCCTAGCGTTAGGCCGGACTGCGCCATGGCGCCGCCCAAGCCGGGCAGGGAGGCTTGTATGGCCTGCGCGGCGTCGGCGGAGCTGGGCACGAACAGCACATTTACTTGTCCCTGCGTGCTAAGATTGACCTGCACAGAGAGATGCCCAAGTCCTGGTGGGTCCAGCCGGAGTACTGTGCTGGTCTGGCCGGATTGATGCAGTGCCGTGACCGTCGCCGCCAGCGCTGTCGCGCTCGTGCCGGTATTGGCGGAGATGGCGTTTGTTCCCGTGGTAGCGGGAACACTGCTGGCATTGACAGTCGGGATGATAGCGGTGCTGGCGCCCGTCCCACCGAAGGGGGGGAGTTGCTGGGCGTTGGCTTTATCCTCCTTGCCGCTGCGCAGTACGGTGCCGGCGTCGGCAAGCTGCGCCGTGCGCAGACTGACAGCCTGAGCCGTGCTGGTGGAAACAACAGGCCCTTTGGCGACGGGTGCTTCCGTGGCAGCGGTCGTGGCAGCAGTGGCAGCAGTGGCAGCAGCGGTGCCCGCGGTAGTGGTAGCGCGGGACGGTGTAATGCTTGGCGTGGACCCGCGTTGGGCACTAACTACCGCTTGCGTGGAGGGCAAGTTGTGTTCTGGCGCCGGTATAGCCGGTGCGGCATTTGCCGCAGTGCTAGCGGGTTTCACGTCGTTCGTGCTGGGCGTGGCTGCTGAAGTTGAATGGGGCGTCGAAACACCAGCCCCAGTAATGGCCTGAGTGGCGCTGGCTGCCGGTACAAGCGAGTTGCCTACTGCGGCCGCTTGGCCGGGTTCGGTGCTGGTTGTGGTTTGGCCGGTGTCACTCGGTGCTTTCGCGTTGCTTGTGGCGCTCAGCTTTTCCGGCACTGGCTGGAGAGGCACGGCTAGCCCTACAGGCGTTGCCGGCAGAAGCGTTTGCTTTTCCTGTCGGGTATGCTTCGAGGGCGTGGTGGCGCTAAGCAGCACGGAGGCTTCGGGTGTCCCGGTGTGTTGCGCCGAGGTGCTGTCCTCCGCCAGAGCTGATGGTGTCGGGTCAGCTGACGCCTTGCGGGTGGTGAGATCATGCGGCGCACTGGTGGACTTGGCTGGCGCGGGCACAGTGTTGGCATTGGTGTTGGCATTGGTGCTGGCTGCGGTGTTGTCGCTGGTATTGGCCAACGCGTTCTGCCACGCCGAGGCGTCCGTTGCCGTTCCGGTGCTGGCAGACGGTGCGGTGCTTTGCGTGACGGATATGGGAGGTGAAACCGGCATCAAACCATCTCCTCGGTGGCGCTGATGGAAATGCGTCCCTCTCCAGCGAGCTTCAGCGCGGCATCGACGACCTCGCTCTGTGCGGCCAGAGCGTCGGCACGTCGAATCGGCGGACCGTTTGTTAGTTCTTCCTTCAGCACCTCCGCCTGCCTGGCCGAGAGGTTCTGGAAGAAGCGCTCCCGCAGTGTCTCGTCCACTAGGCGCAGCGCGGGGGCTAGCTTTTCCGACGGTACTTCTCGCAGCAGAATCTGCATCGAGCGATCTGGCAAGCGACCGAGATCGACAAACGTGAACAGGTTTTCGCGGATTTTTTCTGCCGTTTTGGCGTCCCGCTCATCAATCGCGCTCAGCACGGTGTCAGACATCGCCGAGGGGAAATGGTTAAGGATATCGGCTGTTTGCTTGGCGCCGCCCAAATTGGTTACGCGCCGTCCGCCGGTCCCGGTTTGCATCGCCAATTCGTCCAGCATGTCGCGCAGCTCTTTCACCACGCTAGGTGAAACCACATCGAGATTGGAGAAGCGGTAAAGTGCCTCGGCGGCCAGCGCCTCGGGCAGAAAACTGAGCAAGTTTGCGCCCATGTCGTGGGGAATATGTGCCAACAACAGGGCGATGGTTTGCGGCCGTTCATGTGCCATCTGCATCGCTAATGTACGAGCGTCGGTATTCGGCGGCAGGTAGAAGGTTGAGCGCCGTTCATGGCGACGCAGGCGATCAAGAATTTCCTTCGCGTTGTTTTCGCCTAACGCATTTGTCAGCACCCGGTTCAAGAACTTCATGCTGTCGCCGCCAATTGCGGTGATGCCAAGATCCGATGCAAAGGACAGCAAGACGTCTTCCCGCAGTTGCGCTGTGACGCCCTTAAGAGTCGACATTGCTGTCGAGATGCGGTTGACGGACATTTCATCCATCTCGCGCAGTACGGCTGCGGCGGTTTCTTCGCCCAGTTCACGCAGCACCATGGCTGCGCGCTCTGGTCCAGAAAGGGCCGAGGGGGCGGGTAGCTGCTTGGTGTCTTCAGTCATTTTCTTCAGCCCAGCTTTGGAGGAGTCGTGCGACGCCCGGGATGTTCTCCGAGGCCAGATCACGCAATTCAGAGAAATCCCGCGGCGGAGTAATGACCGGCATCGGTCGTGGACCAGATTGCGGCGGCGGCAGTAGGGTTTTGACGTCTAGGTTTGCGATGCGCCGCCCGGCGGGAAGAGCTAGGCCGAATAACAGCGCCAGCGCCGCCAGTACCTCAAGTATTGCGTGCGCCAGAGGGTTGGCCGCCGCGATAAGCGGGGCCGATGCCAGGGGCACGGGTTGCTTCTGGAATGGGGTTACCAGCACGTTCACGGTTACGTCCGGATAGGAAAAGGCGGCGCTGATTGCGGTCTTGATCTGTTGCACCGTCAGATTTTTTGGCATTGCCAATTGATTCAGGACCACCGAGATCGCGACGGCTTTCACAGCCCAGGACGGCTTGGTGATATCGCTCACTGTTTGGTCGGTTACAAAGGTCTGGTTAAGGTCATTGCTGGTGCGGCGTGGTTCTTGCGGGGCTGCTGCAGGAGTCTGTTTTGCCCCGGATGCTTTATTATTTGCAGCTTTCGCCGGCGCGGCTGTAGTTTGACTTGGCGGCTCGTTAGAGAGCGCACCCGGTATGCCAAGTGCCGCGCCATCCGAGCCGGTTTGCGATGTTTGGTTGCTGCTCGAATGCTCCACGATGTGTCCGGGGCCGTAAGTCGTCTCGTGGATGCTCGCCTGGGTGAAGTCCAGATTTGCTGAGACATCAGTCCTGAAATTGTGCGCCCCTACCAATGGAATTAGCAAACCGGCAACACGCGCGGCAGAGCTGGCCTCCACTTCGGCCTCCGTTGCCATCTGGGTGCCGGTATTCATCGCTCCGCCGGCGGGGTAAACGGTTGCGCCCGAGGTTGTCACCACGGTGACATCCGCTGCGGCCAGTCCCGGCACGGCGCCCGCCACCAGGCGGGCAATCGTCTCGCCCTGCGCTGCGGCCTGCATCTGATCGGCATCCACGACTACAGAGGCAGCAGGCTTGGGCTGGTCTGCGAGAAATGGTGTTTCGGCGGGCAGCGCCAGGAATACCTGCGCGCTGCGGATGCCTGCCATTGCTTCGATGGACTGTTCTAGAGACAGCTCCAGAGCCTGTGTTGCCATCGTGGATTGCGCGAGGTCCGATGTGGTCATCGGCGCGCTTTCAAGCTGGCTCCAGGCGGTTTGCGTACTAGAGCCCGGCACATGCTCGGCGCCGAGTTGCAGTCGCGCCTGGGCCAGTTGTGGGGCTGGAACCAGGATGATGTTGCCAGCTGCCTGTAATTGATACGGAATGCCCAGTTTCTGCAACTGCGCGATGACCTTGCCGCCGTCGGCGGGGGAAAGCCCTTCGCTCAACACCGCATAAGGCGGGCTGGAAAGCTCCAGCCACATCACCGCGCTGAGAGAAACAAATACGACAGCACCCGCTACCCATAGCAGCTTCGGGAGTTTCGATGCCTGTTCCTGTAGCCGGGCCAGTATTTCACGCCAGTTGCGCATGGATCAGAACTGCATGTTCATGACCGCCTGATAGGCGGAAACAACTTCGTTGCGTACGGCGACCGTTGCATTCCATGCCACAGTCGCCCGGTCGCTCGCTACCAGCGCTTTGCCCAAAGTAGCGCCCGGCACGCCAGCCGCATATCCCGCTTCCGCGGCGGTGGCGGCCGATTGCTGTGCGCTGACGCCTTGCAGAGCGTCAGCAACTAGGCTGAGAAAATTCCCCGGCTGGGTACTCGTGGATCCGCTGTTGGTAAGGCTGGTTGCGGCCGATATAACGCCCTGCGCCGCGATGCTGGAAACCATGATAACCTTTCCTTTTGAATGGTGTGGTTGAATGGGATGGCGGTGAAGCCGCTATGGAAACACGGCGGCCCGGATCCGATTTGGCAAAGCGATTATGCCATTAAATTTTTTTGCACGAAGCAGGAAAACTTTGCTCATGCCGTACGATTAGGGTGGCCTTCCTAACGAACTCTTAAAATTACGCCCATCTGGAGGAAATCATCATCGCGCGCGTTTTAACCGGGCTTCAATACTTTAGTATCAAACTCCGGTAATCGACGTCACCAGAATGGAGCCGTGTTCATATGCCGACGATTCTTGTCCTTGACGATTCAGCCACAATGGTGATGAGTTTGTCTCATATACTGAAAGGCGCCGGCTACGACGTCGAGACGGGCATGAACGGCCGCGAGGGCATCACCAAATTGACGGATGGGGTGAAGCCCTCCGTTATCCTAACCGATCTGAATATGCCGGATATGGATGGGATCGGCTTCATCAAGGAGGCCCGCAAGATCCCTACGGCACGTTATACGCCTATTATTGTGCTCACCACCGAATCTGGTGGCCGCAAGCGGGATGAAGCGCGGGCGGCAGGGGCTTCGGGCTGGTTGACCAAGCCGGCCGAGCCGAATCAGTTGCTTTCGGTCGTCAAACAGTTGTGCCCGCTGAAGTAGTGGGTGGGCAGTTAGCATGGTAGAAGAATCAAACGAACGGCTGGTTTGCGCCATTTTGGCCGAGCAGGTTTCAAACCTGCGGGATCGGATGGATGCCAGCGAGGCTTTTGATCTGCTGTGGCAGACATCGGCGCTGCTATCCTGGTTGGCGGGGCTGCTGGCGGATATTACCCGTGATGCTCCAAAGTCTAGCTTGCTGCTGGACAAGGAGATAAGTGAGGCGATTTCGAAGATCACCACGATACGCCACCAGCTCGATGCTCTGGCGTTCTTTCAGGCGCAAAGGCAGGATTTTGCCCGCCAGATTGCCGATTGCGTGATTACCGCGCTGGAACGCATGTCGAGCGCGCGGATGCCCGAGGGTAGCCGCTTTGCCTCGGCGGATTTGGCGGCGCTGTATGTTAGTGACGACCAAAGACGCCTGCATGAGGATGTTTTAAACCGTCTGCAGGCGGGGTAGGCACCCTTCGAGGTGCTCTGGGCAGAATTTTTTTCATCAGGTTCATTTTTTTCGGAAAAGATGTCTGTCTGTCTTCGAATATATCAGTGCCGACAAGAAAAATAAGAATGCCCCGATTCGGCATTTTTTTTACCATCCCTTAAACTTCGTTTTTTAAACGTTGTTCCAGGTGTCTCTACGGGGCACCACCGGCAAGACTTTGTTCCAATACGGAAGGCGGACGGCAATGCAGGTGGGATTTCTGGATTTCTACGGCGCGGTCATCAATGTCCGGCAGGAACGCTCGGATTTGATTGCCAACAACATAGCCAATGCGGACACCCCTGGCTATAAAGCTGTTGACATACCGTTTAATGCCGCGCTGGCGAGCGCGCTCGGCGTGCAAACGGGTGCCGCCTCCGGGCCGGAGTATCGGCAGAATGGCGCTGTTGGACTTAATGGCAACGATGTTTCGCTCGATAGTGAACGCGTGGAAGCCGCACAGAATGGCCAGGACCTGCAAGCTTCAACGGTTTTTCTGCATCAAGCAACAACTGATCTTGTGACCGCATTGCGGCCAAATCCGAACGGCATCTAGCCGGCAAAGCTGTTTGATAGGGAGTCAGACATATGAGTAGCGGCATTTTTTCGATTATCGGCAGCGCTTTGAGTGCCCAGGACATGCGCATGGGCGCCATCTCGTCGAATCTCGCTAATGCGTCCTCGGTGGCGGCTCCTGGCGAGCAGCCGTATCGCGCGCATGAACTGGTATTTCAAGCGCAACCAGTCGTGGGTAGTGATGGCAACGGCGGCAGTGCGTCCCTCGGAAATGCCGACCTTGGTGTTCGGGTTGTTGCCAATGTGCAAAGCAATGCCCCACCGGTTATGAAATATGACCCCGGCAATCCCTACGCCAATGCCTCTGGCTATGTGATGTCGTCGAATGTCTCGCCGGTCGAAGAAATGGTGAACATGATCGACAGCTCCAGCTCCTATTCGGCGTCTGTAGCGATGCTGCAACAGACAAGCAGGATCGACCAGCAAATGATCAACAGCTTTCAGGTGGCCTGATGACGACTCTTGCAACGAACAGTGCCAATTCGGTAAACGCCGCATCGGTTGCGGCCTCCACCACGGCCAGCACTGCGTCCTCCAGCAGCGCTTCGACACTAACGCAATCCGATTTTCTGCAGCTTTTGACGGCCCAGTTAAAGTACCAGTCGCCAACCTCACCGGCTAACCCCACCCAGATGGCGCAGGAGTTCGCGGCTATTTCCACGGTTCAGGGCATCAACCAGATTAATACACAACTCAGCTCGATTGCCGGCGCCAATGGTGCCTCGCAAATCGCACAAGCATCTTCCCTGGTTGGCAGGCAAGTGGCGGTGAGTGGCAATGCCATTATCTCTTCTTCGACGGGTAAGGCGAATGGTGCCTTCAGCCTGCCGAGTGCTGCGACCAGCGCCAACGTCACGGTCATTAACCCGAATGGCAGCATCGCAACCACACTGAATCTCGGCGCGCTGCCCGCCGGGGTACAAAATTTCAGCTGGGGCGGTGCCGCCGCTAATACCACTTACAGCTATGATATCTCTGCCACCGATGCCAGCGGCAGCGCCATCTCGGCAACGCCCTACACGGTCTATGATGTTCAAGGAGTCAATCTTTCCGGTTCCGCCCCCACGCTCAGCGTGGCCGGATCCGCGACTCCTCTGCCAGTTTCTTCCGTGCAAACCGTTCTTGGAGCTTCCTCATGACATTGCAAACAGCCTTATCTGGTCTGCTCGGTGCACAGACCGGCCTCAACACGGTTTCCAACGACCTCGCGAACGCCAGTACCACGGCATATAAAAGTCAAACAGCATTGTTCGAAGATGTGTTTCCCGCCAATGCAACCAACACGCCAGGCATCGGCACTGCAACGGAAGGTATTTCTACCGATCTAACACAAGGCAACTTGACTGCAACCGGAAACTCCATGGACGCCGCTATTCAAGGTAATGGATATTTTCTGGTCTCCAGTAACGGCACTCAGCAATATACGCGCGATGGTGCTTTTCAGCTAAGCGCAAACGGTCAGTTGCAAACACTGAACGGCGCTTCCGTGCTCGGTTATAGCAATGCTAGCGGTATAGCTGGGGGCACGTTGGGGCCCATCTCTATTAACACTGGTGCGGTTCCGGCCAACGCCAGCGCCAATATCGGCGCAACCCTCAATCTCAACTCTGGTGACGCACAGATCCCCTCCACCACTACTTTCAACCCGGCGGATCCGACGACGTATAGCGAGAGCACCTCGGTGGTGACGTATGACTCGCTCGGCAACGCCAACCGCACGCAGCTATATTTGGTGCAGAACCAGCCTACCACTGCGGGGGCAACGCCAAGCTGGACAGTTTATGCCCAGCCGCAGCTTGCTAACGGCACTGCCGTTGGTACGCCACAAAATTTAACCACGCTAAATTTTTCTACCTCTGGTAAGCTAACCTCCGGCAGCCCTGCCACGCTCAGCGTGAATTGGGGTAACGGTGCTGCAGCATCGAACATCGCGTTCAATTTTACTGGCACAACTTTGTCGGCGCAAAACTTCTCCGTGGCTGGACTCACCAATGATGGCTATGCACCGGGCAGCTATACCGGTAGCAGCATAGGCTCGGACGGCTCTATCAAGGCAACATATTCCAATGGGCAAACGGTTTCTGCGGGAAAGATCGCGCTCGCAAACTTCATAAACCCAGAGGGCCTTACACCCGTTACAGGGAATCTTTTTACAACAAGCACGACATCTGGCCAACCGGTGGTAAACACGCCCGGTAACGGCTTGGCCGGCACGCTCGCAGGTGGCGAGCTTGAAGCTTCCAATGCAACCACGTCTTCGCTGCTCGTGTCGCTGATCCAGTATCAGCAGGCTTATCAGGCCAACACTTCCGTCATTCAGACGGAACAGCAAGACGGTCAGCGTCTAGTTCAGATTTAAGCATGGCCGGCCCTTCTCTTTATACCAGCATGGCTGGATTGCAGGCCATCGCCGCGCAGATGCAGGCGGTGGCAAGCAACCTCGCCAATTCGCAAACGCCTGGCTACGAGGCTGTACAGGCGGAAACGCAAGCGCAGTTCTACCAGGGTACAAATGCCCCCGTGGGCGCCGATGTTGCGATTGTACCATTGGGGCCGGACCTCAAGCCCGGCCCGCTAAAGCAAACCGGCGATCCCATGAATGTCGGCATTGGCGGAGACGCCTGGTTGCAGGTACAAACTGCTGGCGGTGTAGCGCTCACTCGAGATGGTTCACTAAGCATTTCCGCTTCCGGCCTGCTCACGGACTCGGCTGGCGATCCGGTGCTTAACAGCAATGGTACGCCGATCAGCCTGCCAACCCTCTCTAAGTTACAAATTGGGACTGATGGCACGATATCCGGCGTTCTGGCGTCAAATCCTAATGGCAAGGCGCAGATATTTGGCCAGATTGCAATGGTTTCCACGCCATCTGGTACACTGACATCCATGGGTGGCTCGCTTTACCAGGCACCGTCCGGTACCAAGTTTACCCCGGCCACGGGTGCGTCCCTGCACCAGGGTTACCTGAACGACAGCAATGTCGATCCGACAACTGCAATGATGGATCTGATCAACAGCAGTAGATCTTATCAGATGCAGGCTGACATGATGAAGAGCAACAGTAGCGCCTCGCAGAATCTTAATACGCTTCTGGCACAGGGCTGACCTTTTTAAGAACGGAGCGGCACCATGAATCATGCTTTGGACACGATCGCCACTGGCTTGAACGCAAGTCAGACGATGATGAACACGATTGCCGACAATCTCGCCAATGTGAACACCACTGGTTATAAATCAGAAACGCCCGAATTCCAGACACTGCTATACCAAAATGGTATTCAGCCTGGTGCTAATTCTACGGGGCAGACCGTATATCCATCCGGGCTGGAGATCGGCACGGGTGTGAAAGTGGCGTCCATCAAGGATACACTCACCCAGGGCACGCTCATCAGTACAGGCAACCCCTTGGATCTTGCCATAAACGGTTCAGGTTATTTTCAGGTGCTGATGCCAAACGGCCAAACCGCCTATACGCGCGACGGCTCTTTTCAGCTTAATTCATCCGGGCAGCTTGTCACCTCATCCGGCTATCAGGTGTTGCCCAACATCACCATTCCAAGCAATGCCACCTCGGTCACTATTGGTACAGATGGCACGGTCTCAGTCACATTACCCGGTTCCTCTAACGCGTCGCAGGTGGGACAATTGCAGCTTGCCAGCTTCGTCAACCCGCAAGGTTTGCAGCCACTAGGGGGGAACCTTTTTGCCTCGACTACCTCTTCCGGTACTGCTGTGAACGGCGCGCCACAAAGCAATGGCCTGGGCTCAGTCAATCAATCCTATCTTGAAGCCTCGAATGTTAATGTTGTGCAAGCGATGGTGAACATGATCTCTGCTGAGCGCGCCTATCAGCTTGGCACGCAGGCCGCCAGTGCGATCGACAACCAGCTCAACTATCTTGCCCAGGCTGCCGCTGGCGCATGAAGAAATTCTTGCCATTCCTGCTGCTGGCCGGGTGCCAGACCGCAGCGGCGCCGCCGCTTAGCCTGGTCAAGCCAGCAAGCTTTCCGGTGCCGGTCGTGGCGCCGCCGGCATCGCAGAATGGCTCTGTTTTTCCTTCAGCGACCTCTGGTTCGCTCTATGCCCCGCGGCGGGATTGGCGGGTTGGGGATCTTGTAACGATCGACATCGTGACCAGTAGCACGGCTAGCAACACTGATGACTCGGCGCTGAAGCGCGTTGGCGTCATCAACGACTCAATGACCAGCTTTATGGGCGTACCGATGAGCTTTGGGCATATCAATGGCGGTAGCCTCGCACCTACCATCGGCGCCAGTTCAGACCAAGAGTATACTGGCACTGGATCAGCCACCGCGGCCAATAACATCTCCGGCCAAGTGGAGGCCGTCGTCACCGGTGTCGATGCCAATGGAATTCTAACTCTTGAGGGTCGTACCAACGTGAATATCAACGGCAACGTTACCTCCATTGTTGTCACAGGCTATGCCAGCCCCGATGACATCGCCGCCAACACCACTATCAGCTCGAATCAGGTTGCGGACATGAATGTGCAATATGTCGGCGTTGGGCCAATCAGCGGCGCGCACCAGCTTCCCTGGCTGCAACGCGTTCTAAATAAAGTTGCTCCGTTCTGATGCGCCGGCGTGACTTTTCTATCCTCTGTCTGATGTTCACCCTTGGCACCGCCACCACGGCGCGGGCGGACAGAACTACCATCGGTCAGCTTGTTTCTGTTGCTGGCGCGCCCACCAATCAGCTTTATGGCTATGGTCTCGTCGTTGGCCTGCCCGGCACGGGCGACCAGACAACCCAGGTGCCGTACACCCAGCAGGCCATTCTCAACATGCTCCGCAACATGGGTATCGCCCTTTCCAACGTTAATACCATGCAGCCAAATGACGTTGCCTCTGTGATGGTCACGGCCGAGGTGCCCGCTTTCGCACATGCCGGACAGCATGTGGATGTCACCGTGTCTGCCGTCGGTAATGCGACCTCGCTGGCCGGTGGCGTGTTGCTGCCTACGCCACTGCGCGGTGGCAATGGTATTATCTATGGCCAGGCACAAGGCCCCTTGTTGGTGAGCGGTTTCGCTGCAAGTGCAGGTGGCACCTCCTCCAGTGTGAATGTGCCTACGGTCGGTTCGTTGCCGGGTGGCGCTATCCTCGCGAATACCATTCCGGCCAGCTACAGCGTGGGTGGCAGCTCTGCCCTGTTGCTCAACCAGCCGAGCTATGAAACCGCGCAACAGATATCTGATGTCATCAACGCGGCTTTCGGCGGCGGTGCTGCAAATGCCATCTCCCCTGGAGAGGTAGACATAAACGCGCAGGGCCGGGAACCGATGCGTTTCATGTCCGACGTTTTGTCTCTGCCCATCACGCCAAAGGGTCAGGCGCCGACTATCATCGTCGACGCGCAGAGCGGCACCATCGTGATGAATGCTGGGGTGACGCTAGGCCCTGCCGTGGTTAGCCACGGCGATCTCACGGTGAATATCCAGACGCAGAATGCCGTGAGTCAGCCTGGGCCATTCTCCAACGGTACCACCGTTGGTGTACAGAACACTGTCGTCAATGCCAAGCAAGGTAAGGCGCAGGTGATCAACTTACCACGTGCCGCCACCTTGCAAGATGTGGCTGCGGCGCTAAATGCCGTTGGCGCCACACCGCAAGACCTCATCGCTATTATCCAGGCGTTAAAGCAGGCTGGCGCCATCAATGGCACCATAAAGGTGATCTAATGGTGACCGCCTTACACGGCCAACCAGCCGCCACCCACCAACCCAGCACGAAACAGGAGGTGCAGCGCCTCACAGGCGTTTTGTGGTACCAGATGCTTTCTGCTCTAAACAAGACCGGCATCGATGGTAGCGCTCTTGGTGCTGGGGGCGGAGATTTCCAAAGCATGTTCTTATGGAATCTTTCTCAGAATGATTTCGGAAAATACGATTCTGGGCTCGTTGATGCCGCAATGCACCAGATCGGGGGTGCCGCCTCCCAGGCGCCAGCTACTTCTACCCTCAGTGCCGTGGCGGCCAAATTTACAGCGCAGCCTGTGAGCGCGGCACCCTTGCCCGCAGCCGAGCATAGCTTACCTGCCTCGCCAGATCTCGTGGCTCAGGCGACAAAGTTCGCAAAGGCAGTCTGGCCGCAGATCACCGCAGCAGCCCAGGCGTTGGGCGTGCCCGCCGTGGCAGTGCTGGCGCAAACGGCCCTGGAAACCGGATGGGGTGCCTCGGTGCCAGGGAACAATCTGTTCGGCATAAAAGCCAGCGGAACGGAGGAAGGCAGTTTGCGTGCCACGCATGAGATGGTCGATGGCGCGTTGACACCAGAGCTTGCCAGCTTCCGTGATTATGACAATATTGCGGGCAGCGTTTCCAATTACGTCAGCCTCATACAATCGAATTATCAGAATGCAGCGGGGCAGGGCAGTGTGGCCGGTTTTGCCCAAGCTCTGCAAGCCGGCGGTTATGCCACGGATGACAACTACGCGGCCAAGATCGAACAGATCGCGCATTCGCCGATCATGACCAGGGTGCTTCAGGCCGTTGGCGCGGCACCCGCTTCCTCTAGCAACGGAGCTGCATTATGAGCGGCATTGCCAACGCCATGTCGACCGCCCTTTCCGGGCTGCAATTGTTTGAAACGGGCATATCCACCGTTTCAAACAATCTCGCGAATATCACGACGAGTGGTTACTCCGCCGAAAGCGTGAACGCGCAGACGCAGGCCGGCGCTCCAGGTCAGCCTGGAGCAGGCGTGCAGCCTGCTCAGATCACCCGCGCTGCCTCAGGCTTTGCTGCCGCGCAGCTGCGCAATGCCAATGCGGCCGGGTCGGCTGCCGCATCGCAGTCCACTGCCCTCACAGCGCTTTCTAATGCGCTAACCAATAGTGGCAATGTGCAGACCGCAATCAACCAATTTTTCCAGGATATCAGCACGCTTGCTTCCAACCCCACGAGCGCCGCACAACGGCAAACCGTACTTTCTGATGCGCAAACCGTGATTGGTTCATTCCAGAGCGCGGCGGCAAGCATCAGCGGCACACTTTCTGGCGCTCAGGAGGCGCTCTCCACGGGCGTTACTTCGGTTAATACCCTGCTGTCGCAGCTTGCCACCATCAATAAGGGCCTCATCCAATCCCCAAACCAGCCAAGTTTGTTGGACCAACAGCAGGCGGCGCTGAACTCGCTTTCGCAATACATGCCAGTTAACGTCATTCCCCAAGGCAATGGCAGCATCATCGTCGCTACCGGTGGTACCGTGCTGCTGGACCAGAGCGGTGCCCAGGCGTTGGCGGTGGCGACGTCTTCTGGGGGAGTACAGCGGATTACTGCGGGTAATAACAAAACCCCCGTTACACTTAGCGAAGCAGATGGCTCTCTTGGTGCCGCGCTGGGAAATGCCGCCGCTTCCAACCAGGCCACACAGTCACTCGGTACATTGGCGGCGATTTTCGCTACCCAAGTGAACACCTCACAGGCTCAAGGGTTGGACCAGAACGGTGCAATCGGCAAGCCGCTATTTTCGGTGCCGGCGCCTAGCGTCACGCCCAACGTCAGCAATACCGGCAGCGCTGTCATCACCGCCAGCATCGCCAATGCCGCTGCCCTACCCACCGATGGCGGTCCATTCACTCTCACCTACGGCGGCAGCGGCTGGAGCGCGGTGGACCAAGCAACCGGCCAAAGCTATGCCGTTAGCGGTACGCCACCCAGCTTCGCAGGGCTGGCACTCAGCATTTCCGGCACCGCGAACAATGGCGACAGTTTCGTTGTCAATCCGGCGCCTTCTGCTGCAACAGGTCTCAGCCTCACGACATCCGCCACCACCGCCATTGCCGCCGCCGATCCTTACGTTGCGACTCCCGGCACCTTGCAGGCCGATGGCTCGGTACAGAACAATAATGCCGGTACCATCACCGCCGGAACAGACAGCGTTACTGCCACTCCTGCCAGCACTGCTGCCATCATTCCTGCCAGTTATTATGGTCAAAACTTGCAGATCAACTTCACTTCGGCCACCGCATATACTGTGAGCACCGTAGCCAGCCCCGGTACGGCCATTGCCAGTGGCACGCTGACAGGTGGTAGTGGAAACATTGCCATTGCCTATCCCGCTGGTGCCACGTCCGGGCAATATTGGCAGTTGCCAATTTCTGGTGCGCCGGTGGCGGGAGATACGCTGACGTTATCCCCCGGTGGTAGCTCAAGCGGCAGCAACGCCCAACGCATGTCGTCGCTGTGGACCGCGTCTGGCACCACAACTGCCGGCACGCTGGAGCAGAGCTTTGTGGGGCTTTCCACGGGTCTTGGTGCCAACGCTTCGGCAGCGCAGCAACTCGCCACCGCTACCGCCGCGCAGGTGACCACCGCCACAAGCAATCTCTCTGCCGTCGCGGGCGTCAACAGCGACCAGCAGGCTATCACCCTCACCAATTATGAGCAGGCTTATCAGGCGGCGGCGCAGGCGATCAGCTCTGCCCACACCATGTTCGAATCTCTGCTGAACTCCATTTGAAGGTTTCGTATGAAGAAAATTATTCTTGCGGCGGTTGGCGCGCTCGTGCTGTTGGGCGCTGGTGGGGGCACGGTGGCTTATCTGCATATGAAGCATCATGCCGGGCCACCCAAACCGCCGCCACCCAAGCCGATACTGTTTGCCGAGCTTGACAATCTTGTGGTCAGCGTACCAGTCGATTCAAGCGGTCAGTCAGGCCAGGCTTATGTGCAATTTTCAATCGAATTTGCCTCCACAGACCCGAAAGCGCTGGTTGGTTTCAACGGCCTCAAGCCGATCATCAAGGCCAAGACCATTAACCTACTCATGACGCAAACGGCCAAACAGTTGATGGACCCTTCTACCCATGCGGCGCTGGCAAAAAACTGCACCGCCATAGCCAATCAGGTGTTGGACAAAAGTGCCGCCTTCACCCCGCCTAACCCCTTTACCGCTGCCTATATTACCAACCTCGTCGAACAGGATTAAAACTTTTGGACACGGAAACAATTTCCGGTGCCGCTTCCACGATCGCCTCGCTTCTCATCATTTTAGGTCTCCTTGCTGGCCTCGCTTTTTTGGCGCGGCGGTTTAAGGGACGGCTGCCGGGCAGCAAGGCGGGCGGCAATATGCCGGTCTCCATTCTCTCCTCCCGCCCACTTGGCGGGCAACAAAGCCTCGTCATCGCGGAAGCAGAAGGACAGCGCTTCCTGCTCGGTATTAGCCGCGGCGGCATTGTACTCATCAGCCGGCTGGACGCACATGAATAGGGGATGGCGCGTAGCGCTGTTCACGCTACTTTTGCTCGTCCCCGCAGTGGGCTGGGCTAAGCCGGCTGGACTCACGATTGTCAACACGCTGGCTGGCAATGGCGGCGAGACCTACTCGCTGGATGTGCAAAGCCTGTTGGTCATCACGGCACTTGCCTTTCTGCCAGGGCTGATCTTGCTGATGACCTCGTTCACCCGCATCATCATCGTGCTCTCCATTCTGCGCCAGGCGATGGGCTTGCAAACAACCCCTCCCAACATGGTGTTGGCCGCACTAGCATTGGCGCTTTCGGTGTTCGTGATGCGCGGCGTCATCCAGCAGGAGCAGAGCCAAGCCATCCAGCCGTATCTTTCCGGGCAGCTCACCTTCTCAGAGGCCATCACCGCCGCCGAACCGCCCGAGCGCAATTTTATGTTGGCGCAAACCCGCAAAGAGCCGCTGCATCTTTTTGTCAATCTTTCCGGCAAGACATACGCTGATCCTCAGCATATTCCTTTTACCGTGTTGGTGCCGGCTTTTGCTACCTCTGAGCTTGAAACGGCCTTTCAGATAGGGTTTCTGATATATATTCCCTTCGTTCTGATCGATCTTGCGGTAGCATCCATTCTCATGTCTCTAGGCATGATCATGGTCTCGCCGACGCTCATCTCCTTGCCCCTGAAGCTTTTGATGTTTGTCTCCATCCATGGATGGGTTCTGGTGCTCGGTACATTGGCGAACAGTTTTAAATAATGCCACTCTATCTCAAGCTCTTTCAGCACGCATTTGCAACCGGAATGTCGGCCATTTTACCCTGCGTTGCAGTGTTGCTCATTGTCGGGCTTGTCACTTCCATTTTTCAAGCGGTGTTCCAGATAGAGGACGCCACTTTCGCGCTATTGCCGAAAACCATGGCGATGGTCGTCATCGCCTTCACAGGCGGCTTCGGCGCGCTTGGTGTATTTGAATCTTTGGCTAGGGATTTTATTGTTCACGCACCGATCCTTGTGCATCAGTCATGGTACTAGACGAACACACAATTATGCTTTGGTTCGGGCGCTTTCTGTGGCCGTTCCTGCGCATAACCGGCCTGTTTCTTACAGCGCCGTTCTATGGTTCGTCCCTCATCCCCAACATGGTCAAGGCCATGTTGGCGGCGGCGCTGGCACTGTGTCTCGCGATGTGGTTGCCAGCATTGCCACCCTACCCGGAGAATCCGTTCAGCGCCATCTTCACGGGCTTTGTGCAGATCACATATGGCGCGCTGCTGGGCATGGCAATGCAGATCGTCGTTTCGGCGTTTTCAAGTGCCGGTGAGCTAATGGGGCAGGCGATGGGACTATCCTTCGCGGAGCTGCAATTTAGTGGCACGGTTGGCTCCAGCGGGGTTTTGTCGGATCTCATGCTCTGGGCTGGGCTGCTCGGCTACATGGCGGCGGGCGGCCCTGTCTGGCTTTTCGCGGCGCTAGCGCGGTCTTTTGCGCATGGGGTGGTTGTTGCACCCATCTCCTCGTGGGCCGGTCTGACGGGGCTTGGTGGCAATTTCTTCGCCGCTGCTGTTGGCCTCGCTATGCCCGTGCTGGCGGCAACACTGTGCGTCAATCTTACCGTCGGCCTTACCACGGTGTTCGCGCCCAGCATGAATCTGCTCTCTATTGGCTTTCCCCTGCTCATCCTAGTGGGATTATGGGTCCTGGTTGCCGCCATTCCCGGCTTCGGAGTTGCGGCGCAGCATCTCACCGACCAATGCATGCACGTGCTGAACGGGATGTTGCCGCATGGCTGAAGAAGGTGCCGGTGAAAAGAAACATGCGCCCACCGAGCGCCGGCTGCGCCAGGCGGCCGAACGCGGCGATGTTGGGCGTTCGCAGGAACTACCGAAGGCTGCCGCCATCGCCATCTTCACGCTTTTGGGGTTGACGGCCGCAGCTGGGTTGGGCGCGAGGCTACTCGACCTCTTTGCCGCTGCCTTGGACCAAGCCGGTACCGCACCTCTTTCTGCTGCATCTGACTGGGCGACTTCGGCCGCGGTTGCGTTATTTCCGCTCCTGGCTTTGCTCGCCGCCATCGCCCTTGCGGGTAGCATTGCTTCCGGTGGTTGGGTCTTTGCCACTAATCTGCTGATGCCAGATTTCTCTAAGCTTATGCCTCAAGCGGGGTTGGGGCAGATCTTCTCCGGCCATGGTTTTTCTGAACATGGCAAATCTATTCTGAAATTCCTGGCCATTGGCGGCGCTGGCGCCATTGTCATCCTCCTCAGCCGGGGGCGTTTCGCCGCGCTGGCGCTGCTGCCGTTTCCTGTGCCGGGCGCCATGCTGGGCATCGCGTTGCAAACGTTGGGCATTATCTGCGTTGTGCTGGTGCTACTGGCGGCGGGTGATTTTGCACTGCAATTCTGGATGCATCGGCAGAAGCTTCGTATGTCGGATGAAGAAATCCGCGAGGAAATGAAGGACGCTGCCGGTAATCCGCATGTCAAATCCCGCCAGCGTGCTATGGCCCGCAAACTTGCTCGTGCCCGGCAGATGCAGCGCATCCCCGAAGCCTCTGTTGTTGTCACGAACCCTACCCATTATGCTTGCGCCATACGTTACCGCCGTGGCGGAGACAGAGCTCCTTTGCTTCTGGCCAAAGGTGTCGGGCTGTTGGCAGAGGAGATCATTACTCGAGCGAGGGCCCACGGCATTCCGGTGGTGCAATCTCCACCTCTCGCTCGCGCTATCTACCGCTATGTGGAGCCGGACGATCATGTGCCGACCGCACTTTACCGCGCCTGCGCCGAGGTCCTGGCCTATGTCTGGCGGTTGCAACGGTGGCGGGCGCAGGGCGGTATGAAGCCGCTTCCACCCAAGCCGCAGGAAGGTGAGATCGAGATCTCCCGCTGGGTAAGATAATGTTTGACTGGAATTTGCTGGGTTAAGCCCTTAGATTTTGGGCATGCAGCAAGACGATGTGCCGTTCACCGCCTTTGCCGCGGAAACTGTTCTGCAATCGCCTTTGCGCCAGGCAATCACTGCCGCGTGCAGGCGTACCGAGCCAGAAGCCATCGCCGCTTTGTACCAAGCCGCCAGCCTGACCCTGTCCGAGGAAGAAGTGGCTCAAGCAACCGCGATCAGGCTCATCCGCGCCGTGCGCGCTACACCGGATTCCGAGCTTGCCAGGCTGCTACGCGCCTACCCACTTGATAGTGCGGAGGGGTTAGCGCTGATGGGCTTGGCCGAAGCGCTGTTGCGTACGCCGGATGTCGCTACCCGCAACGATTTACTGCGTGATAAGTTAGTAGGTCGTGGCTGGTCACATTCTGGCCTGCCGTTCGGCCGCGCCTTGGCGCTAGCCGCATGGCTTGCCAGCGGTCCGACGTGGAAACTGTTCGCGCCGCTTGTCCGCCTTGCCGCCCTTGGCGTCGTGCGCCGCATTGGCCACGCCTTTGTGCTGGGCGAAACCATGACTGAAGCGCTTGCCCGCGCCGCCCCCCTAGCTACGCGCGGTTTCCTATTCTCTTTCGACATGCTGGGCGAAGCCGCGATGACGGCAGACGACGCCGAAGGATTTTTTCAATCGTACCGCACCGCTATTCTCAGTCTCAAAGGTGACGCCGACATCAGAAAAGCAAATGGAATCTCCATTAAACTCTCCGCACTGCACCCGCGCTATACACGAGCCCAACGCTCTCGCGTGCTGGCCGAATTGGCGCCGCGCCTCGTCGCTCTGGCAAAGCTTGCCCGGGAGCGTAGTATCAGCATCTCCATCGACGCTGAGGAGTCTGAGAGGCTGGATCTGTCGCTCGACCTTCTTGAAACTCTCTGTCAAGATCAAGGATTTTCAGGATGGAATGGCATCGGCTATGTCGTCCAGGCTTATGGAAAGCGCGCGCCAGCGGTCATCGACTTCTGCGCTGATCTCGCTCGCCGTACCGGTCGTCGTTTGATGTTGCGGCTGGTTAAAGGCGCCTATTGGGACCAGGAGATCAAGCAAGCACAGCTTGGTGGATTTTTGGACTTTCCGGTCTATACCAGAAAGATCCATACTGACATCGCCTATCTCGCCTGTGCACGTCAGATGCTAGCGCTGGCCTCGCTCTACCCGCAATTCGCTACCCATAACGCCAATTCCATTGGCGCCATACTGGCTATGGCCGGCAACGCGGATTATGAATTTCAATGCCTGCACGGAATGGGCGAGGAGATTTACGGCGCCGTGCACAACCTTCCCCACGCGCGCCCTTGCCGCATCTACGCGCCGGTGGGCCCGCATAAAACGCTACTGGCTTATCTGGTACGCAGGCTCTTAGAAAACGGTGCCAACTCGTCCTTCATTCACAGGCTTCACGATCACACTATCACCCCAGAGACGTTGTGGGAAAACCCGGTGGCGCAGAGCCAGGCGCTCACTCCGCAAGGCGCGCCGCATGAAGCCATTGTTCGTCCACCGGCTTTGTTTGGTGCGGTGCGGCAGAATTCAGAGGGGTTGGACCTTGCGGATGAATCCGTCCTCGCCGGGCTCGCTGGCGAACTTGCAACTGGGTTTGCTTCCCCCGTCGTACGCCTGGCGACGGAGTCGGACGTGGAAACGGCCTTTAGTGAGGCGCAAGGCTTCACGCCACCGCCGCCGCACCAACGAGCGCAAATCCTTTTTCATATTGCCGATCACTTTGAGCGTCACCGGGTCCCTCTGGTCTCGCTTTTGGTCCGCGAGGCGCGTCGCACGATTCCGGATGCGCTGGGCGAGTTGCGTGAGGCGGTGGATTTCTGCCGCTATTATGCGGCACAAATTGAGGCATGGTTGATGGAAACGCATCTGCCACTTGGAACTGTTGTTTGCATAAGCCCATGGAATTTTTCGTTATCCATTTTTATCGGCCAGATAGCGGGGGCCTTCGCGGCTGGCAATGCGGTCATCGCGAAGCCCGCTGAGGAGACGCCAGAAATTGCCGCTCTCGCTGCGCAATTAGCGCATGATGCCGGTTTGCCCCGTGCGGCATTGCATGTTTTGCACGGCGATGGCGCGCTAGGGGCAAAGATGGTGGCATCACCGAGCTGCCGCGGCGTTGTCTTTACCGGTTCGTTGGCGGCGGCGCGCGCGATCAATGTCACGCTGGCGCAGCGGCTGAACCCGGATGACCGGCCAGTGCCTCTGATCGCTGAAACGGGCGGAATGAACGCGATGATCGTCGACTCCACTGCATTGCCCGAGCAGGCTATTTCGGACATCCTCTATTCGGCCTTCAACTCTGCCGGGCAACGCTGCTCGGCATTGCGACTTCTCTGTGTACAGCAAGAGATCGCAGGGGATTTCCTGTCTCGACTCCGCGCTGCGATGCTGGAGCTCAGAGTTGGTCCTCCAGACCGACTCTCAACTGACCTCGGACCGCTCATCAGCCATGACGCCGCCACAAGCGTCCGCCGCCACATCGAACTTATGCGTCAGCTTAACTGTCAAATTTTCCAAGGGGATGCGCCGGACGATGCGGGTTATGTACCGCCCACGATCATCGAGGCACCTAATCTTTCCTTGCTGACACAGGAGATTTTCGGACCTGTTCTGCATGTACTGCGCTTTCCACGCGCGACGCTTGCTAGTTTGCCTGGGCGCATCAACGCGCTTGGCTATGGCCTTACCTTCGGTGCACATGGGCGGGTGGACGCCCGGCTGCGAAATTTGGCAGAGGCCATCCGTGCGGGCAATATATATGTCAACCGCAACATTATCGGTGCAGTGGTAGGGGTGCAGCCATTCGGCGGAGATGGACTCTCCGGCACCGGGCCAAAGGCTGGCGGACCGCTATATTTGCACCGTCTATTGGCGAAAGGCCCGGCTTTTAGGCCAGTGTCGCAGGATCTCAAGCAAACGCCTTTGGGGGAGCGGAATGAATATACGGTATATCCGCGCGGGCTGATTTTTTGCAAAGCGCAAACCCCGGCCGGGCGCAGGGCACAGGAAGTCGCATTAAACGCTTCGGGCTGCACTATGACGATGGATCCCGAAGTCGATTTTAGGGCCGTCCTCCTAGAAGCTGATACGACAGATATCATATCCTATTCTAAAAACTTGGCGGCGCGGCGGGGGCCGATCGTGCCACTATACGCTTTGACCCCCAAGGCTGTTGCGGCAGGAGCGCAGTATAATCCCAGCGGGCTAGTGGTCGAGCGCAGCCTGTCCACGAACATTGCCGCCGTCGGTGGCAATGCCAGCCTGATGGCGAAAATTTGAGACATATTGACGAACGTCCACAAAGGGCGGAGGCTTCCCACCTGCTCAAAAGGCAGGAACCAGAAACGTCAAGGAAAACAACAGTGAGCACAATCCCCCGTTCGGGCGAACGGCTGCAGCGCGGCAGTCTGGGCCTTTCGCAGATTATTGCCTCTACCCTTGCCAACATCGCACCGGCCATGAGCTTTTTCTTCGGTTTCGGTCTTATCGTCTCTGGCGCTGGATTCGGTGCGCCATTGACCATTCTGGTTGCAATGGTGGTGATCCTTTTCCTCACCAATACGCTGGCGCAGTTTTCAAAATATCGCCCCAGCGCGGGATCCTTCGTGACCTTCATTGGCATGTCATTCGGGCCATGGGCAGGTGCGGCGGCCTCCATCTTCGTGGTGGTGGGGTATTGCATCGCCGCCGCCTCCGTGGTCGTTATCTCCGGCGGCTGGGCGGCACAAACGCTGCATGTGTTCCTTGGCGTTAGCATTCCCTGGCAAGTGCTCAGCATTCTCGCCACCGCCATTGTCGGTATGCTGGTCTCCCGCGGTATTTCGCTCTCCACGACCTGGGCGGCGATCTTTTTCTATTTCGAGTTGATTTTGCTGATGGTCGGGGCGGTGATCATGCTGGTAGTGAATCGGCATTCCATCTCGGCCGCCCCCTTCATGCTGTCCTCCGTCACTGGCGGCTGGAAGGGTATAGGACTTGGCTTTCCGCTTGCTATCTATTTGTTCATCGGCTGGGAAAACTCCGCAATGCTGGCTGAGGAAACCACCAATCCCCGCCGCAATGTTCCGCGCGCGCTGATCACCGGCACGCTCTCCATTGGCATACTCTACATGTTCCTGGCCTTCGCGACTGAAACCGCTTTCCATGGTGACCTCAAGGCGCTCTCGGCGTCGTCACTGCCCTTTGTCGACGCGTTCAAGGCTTCTGCCGCCGGGCTACTGATCATTGCCTATCTGGCGGGTGTGACCAGTATTTTTTCGTCGCTGATTGGCTTGACCAATGCGCAGGCGCGCATCCTTTTCTCCTCTGCCCGAGAGGGGTTACTCCCGCGGTTCTTCGGCAAGATCCATCCGCAGCATCGTACGCCGCATACCGCGATGTGGAGCTATATTGTCGTGGCGCTTCTGATCGTGCTGGTGTTCGGTACGGCCGAAAATATCGACCCTGTGACCTTGTTTGGCGATACGGGCACGCTCGGCACCATTCCGGTGATCCTGACCTATCTGCTTACTAATTTGGCGCTGCCAGTTTATATGCTGCGCTATCATCGTGAGGACTTCAACATCCTCACCCATTTGATTGTGCCCGTGGTGGGTACGGTAGCAATGGCATTTCCACTTTGGGGCTTGGTGCAGCCTGGTCAGCCTTACCCGTTTGACCTGTATCCGAAGCTGGCGTTGGGCCTGCTGGTGCTCTCGGTGATCTACGGTGGGCTGCTGGCCAAAGCCGATCCGGATTTGGTGCATCGCATCGGCTCATACGTCGCTGACGAGGAATATTAGCGGCTAGGGCGGTCCTTCGGGACCGCCCTCCTTTTGTTCATGGTATCATTAGATTCCTGGCGCGGCCGTGCTGTTGTAGGTGTTTTTCAATTACCTCATCCGCAGCGGCGAAACTGTCCAACCGGTACCAGACTCCTTCGGGGTAGAAAACTGCGCAGGGGCCAAGTTCGCAGCGGTCTAGACAGCCGGATTGGTTGACACGGATGTTCATGAGGCCAAGCTCTTTTATGCGCGCCTTCATATAGTCGCGGACTTTTTCTGAACCCTTGCTGGCACAATCACCGCGTGGGTGGCCTTCTGGCCTGCGGTTGCCGCAGACAAAAATATGCGTTTCGTAATAAGGCGCTGGATCATCGGCCAAGCGTTCGCCCAAAGCTGTTACTCCTAATAGTTTGCCCCTATGTAGCGGGGGATGAAGGAGCCGGCAAAATGCAAAACCGCTTGAAGGATTCGTCCTCCCCCTATCTTCTCCAGCATCGGGACAACCCCGTGCATTGGCATATGTGGGGCGAGGAAGCTTTTGCTGAGGCCAAGATGCGCAATGTGCCTGTGCTGCTCTCCATCGGCTACGCCTCCTGCCATTGGTGCCATGTGATGGCGCATGAAAGTTTCGAAAATGAGCAAGTGGCCGCGCTGATGAATGAGCGTTTCGTTTCTATCAAGGTAGACCGCGAGGAACGCCCGGATATTGACCAGACCTACATGACCGCCTTGCATGCGATGGGTCAGCAGGGCGGTTGGCCACTGACAATGGTGCTGACACCAGATGGCACACCCTTCTGGGGAGGTACCTATTTTCCACCCACGCCGCGGTTTGGCCGGCCCAGTTTTTCGCAGGTGCTTGTTGCCTTGTCTGAAGCCTGGAAAGATGATCAACCGAGGATTGGTCGTTCGGTGGAAACGATCAAAAATGCCTTGGCCAAGGCTGCCGCCGCGAAGCCCGGTGATGCGCCAGGGCCAGAAGTGCTAGAGGCAGCGCGAGCCGCATTTTTGCGCGGCGTGGATTGGCAGTATGGCGGGCTTTCGGGTGCACCGAAATTTCCCAACATTCCCGTATTTCGTTTTCTCTGGCATGAATATTTTCGCGGTGGCGATAAGAATTGTTCGCAAGCCCTGCATTTGTTGCTGGAGCGGATGAGCCAGGGCGGGATTTATGACCATCTTGGCGGCGGCTACGCGCGTTACGCTACTGATGACGCCTGGTTGGTGCCACATTTTGAAAAGATGCTCTACGACAACGCGCTGATCCTGGAGATGCTGGCTTTCGCCCAGGCGGACAAGCCATTGCCGCTTTACGAGGCCCGGGCGCTGGAGACAGTGGAATGGCTGACCCGCGACATGAGTGCTGAGGGTGCCTTTGCGGCCTCAGAAGACGCAGATTCCGAAGGCGAGGAGGGGAAGTTTTATGTCTGGTCCCGCGCCGAAATTCTGAAAATTTTAGACGCTGACGCGGTTTTTTTCGAACGCTTTTACCCTTTGCCGGAGCATGGCAACTGGGAAGGCAAGATCATTCTGGAGCGTCGTGCGCCCTTTGGGCCGGATGAGGTGCGGTTGGCTTCCTGCCGGGCGAAATTGCTGGCGGAGCGTAACTCACGTGTGCGGCCGGGGCGGGACGACAAGATACTGACCGACTGGAATGCGTTGACTATTGTCGCACTTGTGAAGGCGGGATGTATATTCAACCAGCCGGGCTGGGTCGCGATGGCGGCAAAGGTGTTCGGAGTGTTGGTGGAGACGATGGGCCAAGCGGATGGGCGGGTGGCCCATGCGATGAGGCATGGCAAAATTTCCGCCGTCGGGTTGCTGGAAGACCAAGCAGGAATGATCCGCGCCGCCTTGACCTTATACCAAGCGACCGGGACGGAAAGTTATCTAAAACGGGCGAAGGTGATTCTGGCCGCGACGGAAGCGCATTTTGGCGATGACGTAGGGGCGTTCTACATGTCAGCTGACGATGCCGTGGATGTGTACGCACCGCGCGGGCGTAGCGTGCAGGATGGGCCCGCGCCTTCGGGAATTGGGTTGATGGCGGAGAATTATGCCGTGCTGTTCCACCTCACCGGTCAGGACGAATACCGTGCCAAGGCCGAGGCACTGCTAGCGGCTTTTGGTGGGCGAGCGCAGGCGCTCACTGGTTCACCAATTCTTCTTGCCGCGGTTGACCTTTTAGCAAATTCGGCCTGCGTGGTGGTCACCGGTGGGGCGGAGGACATAGCGCAAGCAGCGCTCGCGGTGCCCGATCCGGCGGTATTGGTGCTGCGCGGCGGTGCCGAGATTGATGCGGCGCACCCGGCTTATGCCAAACCGAAAGATGCGCGGGCGGCCTACGTGTGTAGAGGAAATGTCTGTAACTTGCCGGCGACTGATACGGAAAATCTAAGAAAAATATTACATCGTTCCGTGTAGGGGTGTGCCTTCGACTATTCGTGAATAGCATTTTGTTGTTATACGAAGTGACAGAATTTTTAACTGGTGATAGAAGCACGGGAAATATAATATTTTTAACGTTACGAGAACGTTATGTAAATTGTTGCTTCTCCTGGCGATATTTGATGGAAGCGTTGATCATATCCAGCAGATGCTGACCGACGGTGGCGGGCGGATATTTGGGCATCTCGCCAGATTTCAGACAGGTAGGAAGGCGCTCAACTGGGGGCGTAGAAATCGGGATCAAAGAAGAACGACAGGGAGTAGCGTTCCTTCCTGGAGGTGTTGATTATGCGATGCAGGGTGGAGCGGGAGACGCCATTGGTCCAGTGTTCCATCACGTCGCCGATATCTACTACCGGACCTATTAATTTGACTAAATGGATGGCTAACTGTAGAACAAAATACGACGATGACACTCCGCGCCTTCAATGAGATGTTTCCAAATGAGGATGCTGCTCGCGCTTGGTTTGAGAAGTCGCGCTGGCCGCATGGACCGGAATGTCCGAAGTGCGGATCGGTCGGTCATTCTTCTTGGTTGAAAACACCTCACCGCTGGAACTGCATCGCCTGTCATCATC
>JAKAEC010000011.1 GCA_021818425.1 Pseudomonadota bacterium | reverse complement strand
CCGATCACGGCCAGCACAATCAGAAAAATGAGACGCAAATCGCGCCCCTTGGGCGTGGGAGAGCCGGTTATACCGTTTGTGTCGTCGCTTGCCATGGCGCCGCCAGCCTGCCACGAACGCGCGAGAACTGGAAGCGAGGCTGAGTTTCATGAGTAGTTTTTCCGTCACCGTCTTTTGCGGCTCGAATCGAGGCGCGGACCCGGTATACGCAGCCTCGGCCAAAGCGCTTGGCGAGGGGCTGGGCGGGCGCGACATGCGCCTCGTGTTCGGCGGCGGCAATGTTGGGCTGATGGGCATCACGGCGAGCGCCGCGCTGGGCGCAGGCGGCAAGGTAACGGGTGTCATTCCGGATTTCCTGCGCCAGCGTGAGGTAGAATTCCAGGGGTTGACGGAGCTGATCGTGACGGACTCGATGCATACTCGCAAGCGCCGTCTCTTCGCGCTAGGCGATGTTTTTGTCGTAATGCCAGGCGGGCTTGGCACCTACGACGAAACTTTCGAAATCTTAACCTGGAAACAGCTTGGCCAACACCAAAAGCCAATCATCATGGTGAACATAGCGGGCTGGGCGGAACCATTCGTGGCAATGATCAATTCCTCCATCGCGCGCGGCTTCGCCCGGCCCGATACCTGCGGCCTATTCGAGGTTCAGCCCGATGTGCCGGGCCTGCTGGCTAGGCTGGAGGCACTGCGCGCCGCCGTCTGAGCCTCCTCCGCCTGGATCATTTGCCGCGCCAGCTTCAGCGCCTCCAGAGCAGTATCCTCTGTGCACAGACGCAGCAAAGCGGCCCAGCCGCGCCGAGCCTCCTCATCGGCTGTGGCTAACATCGTTGCAACCAACTCCCGTGCGGCCTGCAGCGCAGCCGCGCGCGCTTCCTCCTTACTGATGTAAGCCTCTTGGAGCGCGAAGTAGGCTTGACGGATGGGGCTACTGGCGTCCTCGGCCCGCATGATCTGCTTACCAAAAAGAAACCGCGCGTGGTTGTTCAGCTCAAGTCGCGTGCGGGTCTTGAACCGGATGACCGCGCCGTTAAGGATCATCGACTCACCCTGCTTAAGCTCCAAGACCAAAGACGTCATTCCATCCTGCCAAACCGAGGTTGCAAAATAACGCTGACATTGCCACCACTCTTCTTAACAGGGCGTGAAACTGATTCAGGCGGGCGGCAAAACCGACGACAGCCGACCGCCTAGGCGCAACGGCTCGATCCTGCGGGCAAGGCCGGTGGCATCGTCCGTTTCCAGAAAGGCGCCGCAAAGTGTCGCCGCGCCATCTGCCGGGCTCAGCTTTTCGCCCGGCATCTTGCGGATAAAGCGGTTCAGAGCAGCGGCCTTCTGCATACCAATGACGGAGTCGTAATCTCCGCACATGCCAAGGTCCGTGGCATATGCGGTGCCGCCCGGCAGAATCTGGTGGTCCGCTGTGGGAATATGGGTGTGCGTGCCGGTGACAGCGCTCACTCGCCCGTCGAAGGCATGGCCAAAGGCCATTTTCTCAGATGTTGCCTCGGCGTGAATGTCGAGCAAGATGACCTGAGCGGTCACGCCCAACCGATGGCGGGCGAGGAGCTCCTCGATTGCGCGGAAGGGACAGTCCAACGGATCCATGTACAGCCGCCCCATCGCCTGCGCCACCAGCACTCGGCGACCATCCGGCAGCATGGCTAGGTATGCGCCACCGCCCGGCGTGCCGGACGGATAGTTGATCGGCCGGATTAGACGTTTTTCATTGGCAATATAGGGGATAATTTCGCGTCTATCCCACGCGTGGTTACCAAGGGTGATCACGTCCGCCCCGGCGTCGAATAATGCCTGCGCCATATCTGGCCCAAGCCCAAAGCCATGAGAGGCATTTTCGGCATTCACCACCACGAAGTCCAGGCGGTGCGAGGCACGAAGTGCCGGAATATGGTTCAGGGCCGCCTCGCGGCCGGAACGGCCAAGCAGATCGCCAAGCAGAAGTATACGCATGTGGCTCCATACGCTGGAACGCCATGAAGTCAAAAAAACGGCAACTGCTCCAGCACGCTGCCGCAAACTCGACAGGCGGCCGCGTCCAGCCCATCGAAAATCTCCATATCCGTGCCGGTAAGCCAGGCCGGAACATCCGCCCTTGCCAACGCCGCAAAGAGCGCGGCGCGGCGCGGCGCGTCCAGATGCACCAGGGGCTCATCCAAGAGCAACAACGGCGGCTTGCCCCGCGCCGTTGTGATCAACGCGGCATGGCCGAGCACGATGCCGATGAGCATGGCTTTCTGCTGACCCGTGGATGAGAGCGAAGCGGGACGGGAGACAGTCGCATCAGTAATTAAAAGATCGGTTTTCTGCGGCCCATAGCCAGCGGACTTTGCCGCCGCATCGGCATTGCGCGTTGCCGCAAGCGAATCGCGCAGCCAATCCTCCACGTCCAACGCCGGCGCAATGGCCAGCTTTTCTGCAATCGGACAAGCCAGCCCCAGCGCCACACGCGGGAAAGGGTCTGCTGCACCCGCGGTCAGCGTCGCATTCAATCGCGTAATAAGCGCCGCCCGCGCGGCTGTGGCTGCCACCGCGTGCCGAGCCATGGCATCCTCTAGCGCTGCCACCCAGGCGGGGTTATAGGGCAACTCACCCAACAGCCGGTTGCGTTGGGCGGAAGCGCTCTCGAACGCCGCAATCTCGCGGGCATGGAAGGGCTCTAGCGCCACCACCAGCCGGTCCAGGAATCTTCTGCGGCCGGAAGCGGTGTCGGTAAACAGCCGGTCCATCTGCGGCGTCAGCCATATTGCGGCAAATTTTTCTGCCACCTCGCTCTGTGCCCGGGGCTTCAGTCCGTTCAGCCGGAACTCCCGGCGGTCGGGCGCGCCAGGTGCGGCGCCGGTCCCAATCTCCAACCCGTTATCGAACCGTGCCGCTACTGCCCAGCACCCTCCCCCATTTTGGCGTGCCAGTTCCGAAAACCGCGCTCCGCGCAACCCTCGCCCCGGCACCAGCAGAGAAACAGCCTCCAGCAGATTGGTTTTGCCGGCCCCGTTTGGCCCGGCAAACACCAAGCGCCTAGCAGGCGGTTCAAAACGCAAACCTGCATAGGAGCGGAAATCAGTGAGTATGAGGCGGGAGATCTGCGTCGGCTAAACCCGCATCGGCATCAGTACGTAGACGGCGGAATTATCATCCTGATCGCGCACCAAGGTTGGAGCCGCGCCGTCGGAGAAGGCGAATTCTACCTTGCCTTTAACTTGGTCCGTTACGTCCGAAAGGTAACGCGCCTGGAAGCCGATTTCCAAAGGCCCGGATTGGTAATCCACCAAATCCCCGCCCAGTTCCTCGGAAGCTGAGCCCTGTTCGGCGGAGGCCGCGGAGATCACCAGCAAGTCTCTGGCCAACGAAAGTTTCACCGGCCGATGTTTCTCTGCCGAAATGGCGGAAACGCGCCCCACCGCGTCGTTGAAATCCTTCTTGTCCACACGCAGAATCTTGTCGTTTCCGCGCGGAATCACCCGGTCATAATCTGGGAAGGTACCGTCGATCAGTTTACTAGTTAACTTCATGGCGCCGATGCTGAACTGGATACGCGTTTCTGAAAGGGCAATCTCCACCTCGCCGGTAGCTTCGTCCAGCAGCTTGCGCAGTTCGGTTACGGTCTTACGAGGAATAATGATCCCGGGCATGCCCGCAGCCCCATGCGGCAGCGGCTCCTCAACGCGGGCCAGACGGTGCCCGTCGGTCGCCACGGCACGCAGGCACGGGCCATGCTGCCCTTCAGCGGCGTGCAGATAGATGCCGTTCAGGTAATAGCGCGTTTCCTCGGTGGAGATCGCAAAGCGCGTGCGGTCGATCAGCCCGCGCAGCTCCTGCGCCGAGAGCACGAAATTATGAGAGAGCTTACCCACATCGAGCTTAGGAAACTCGTCGACCGAGAGCGCTACTAGGCTCGTGGCGTAACGCCCGGCGCGAAGCGCCAGCTGCGCGTCTCCTCCCGGATGATCCAGCTCGATCACCGCATTCTCCGGCTGGCGGCGGACGATTTCGTAAAGTGTAGCAGCGGGAACCGTGACCGCGCCATCACGAAGCGTCTCGGCAACGACCTCCTCCACTAGCGCGATTTCAAGATCCGTCGCAGCGATGGCAAGCCGACCGTCTTTGACCTGAAGCAATACATTGGCCAGAATAGGAATTGTGTTACGCTTCTCGACCACGTTCTGCACATGGGCAAGAGATTTCATCAACGTGGCGCGATCGGCCTTGAACTTCATGGCACCCTTCCAGACAGCGAGCGAATCCCCGGATTTTTTGGACCGATTCGCGCCTTAGACTAGCAAGGGGACCCGGTAGAGGGAAGCGCCGTAATCCGCGCGGGCTAATACGACAGAGCTTAATTCTCCAACAGCCGCTTCAACAGCTCCACATCCTCGGCGAACGCTGCGTCCTGGCCGATCAATTCACCAATACGTGAGACCGCATGCATAACCGTGGTATGGTCGCGGTCGCCGAAATGTCGGCCGATGTCCGGCAGGCTCTTAGAGGTAAGCTGCTTAGCCAAATACATCGCCACCTGGCGCGGCCTTGCGATGTTGCGCGCCCTCCGGGCGGACGACATCTCTGCAACCCGAATGTTGTAATGCTCGCAGACGCGTTTTTGAATCTCCTGAATCGAAATCTTACGGTCATGCGCCTTTAGCACGTCATGCAGCACTTCATGCGCCGCGTCGAGCGTGATCTGCCGGTTAAACAGATTGGCGTGCGCTACAAGCCGGTTGAGCGCTCCCTCCAACTCGCGGTTGTTGCTCGTGATCTTGCGGGCCAGGAACTCAAGCACCCTGGGCGGCACCTCTACCCCTGCGCGCTGCGCTTTTGCTTCCAGAATTGAGTAGCGCAACTCGAAGGTGGTAGCATGCAGATCCGCCACCATGCCACAGCCTAAACGCGTGCGCAGCCGGTCCTCCAACCCCGAAAGGTCGGATGGCGATTTGTCGGCGGAAATGACGATCTGCTTGCCCGCATCTACCAGCGCATTGAAGGTATGGAAGAATTCTTCCTGAGTGTTGTCCTTGCCTATGAGGAACTGCAAATCATCGATCATCAGCACATCAACCGATCGCAATTCATTTTTGAACTCAAGCGTCGATTGCGCGCGCAGCGCATTGATGAAGCGGTACATGAACTTCTCAGCCGACATATAGGCAACCGATACCGGGCGTGCGCCACGACCGTTGGCCGACAATTCCCAGGCGATAGCGTGCATCAGATGTGTCTTGCCCAGACCCACACCGCCATAAAGAAAAAGCGGGTTGAACCCGATGGTGGCGGGCGCCTCGGCCACACGCCGGGCGCAGGCATACGCGAACTCGTTAGGCTTGCCGACCACGAAGGTCTCAAAAGTGAAACGCTGGTCCAGCGCGGCCATTGTGTCTGGCCGTTGCTGCGGCGCTTGCGCCGGGCGCGGCTCCGCCAAGTCGGGTGCTGCCGGTCGCGCCGACGGCGCGCCGGTACGGAACTCAACTCGCCGGACCGCGGCGTTCTCCTGTTGCCAGAAGGCCGCAATCAGTTCCCCATATTCCTTGTTCACCCAATCGCGCAGAAAGCGAGTGGGGAGCATCACCACCGCCTCGTCTCCCGCAACCCCGGCAAAGCTGACCTGCTTCAGCCAAGTTCGATATTCGACCTCGCCAACCTCTGCCTGCAGCCGAGCGCGCACCCGAGTCCATTGTTCCACGAGCTGAGCCTCACCACTCCACGACTGGGGGGGGTGCAGCGCCACGCCGCCATTGCCAGACGTGCCGATCTCCAGATTGATTTCCATTCTGCCTTGCCTGCCCCCGCCGAAAACTGCCGCGCAATGCTCCGCCCTGCAAAGATGTGCGCACAAAGGCACACAACTTTCGCAGAAATGAGACAATCCAACTCAGTTACTTGAGGAGCCGAACTTAGGTCAAAAGCGTTCACGGAGGCAAGCGCCTAAAATCTTCGCCAATGCTTCCAACGCGCTGACTTAAAAAAATAATCAATAAATATCAATGAGTTAAAATAAGGAACTTTCTTATGTTCCGAGCCAAGCAAATCCTTCAGCCAAACAGAAAGCCACAATACGAAAAGCCGCCGTCATCATGTTATTGCAACAAGATGACGGCGGCTAGCATTTGTCTAAATTTTAAATCAGACTTGCGCCCCTATCTCTCCGATAGCAGCTTTCAGGCGGTAGCAACCGCTTTGATGCGGGCCGAAAGACGAGAAAGCTTGCGTGAGACTGAATTAGCCTTCAGTACACCCTTACCTGCGGCGCGCTGTAGCTCTGGCTGCATGTCGCGGAACGCGATTTGGGCGGCTTCCTTATTTCCGGCTGCCACAGCCTCCTCCACCTTGCGGATGAAGCTATGCACGCGGGACTTGCGCGCCTTATTGCGCGCCGTGCGCTTCAGCGTCTGGCGGATGCGTTTCTGGGCAGATGCGATATTGGCCATGATATCCGAACAAAAGAAGATGTGTAATAGAGCGCGCCGTCTAAACCGCTAAAAGCCCTACGTCAAGCTTCATAAGAAGCTTCCGCTATTCATGGATCACCCAAGTTTTGCGCATGGGCGAAATAACCTCCAAAGTTCCGGTGAAACCTGGCTCGATGACGAATTTATCGCCTGGACCGGCTTCGATGCGGCGGCCGTCATCGCCTTCCACCACGCAAGCGCCGGAGATCACCTCCACATACTCCCACTCGGTATAGGCGATGCGCCATTTACCAGGGCTAGCCTCCCACTCCCCGGCCGAAAGGCAGCGAGTGGTATTCTCGTAAAGCACGATGGTGCGGGTTTTTGGCGCGCCGGCAATCAGCTTTTCCTCCGCCACATCTTCCCACGGCACGGTGCCGGCACGAGATAGGACGGCTAGGCGCGTCATTGAACACCGCCAAGCGCAGCAGGACCGGCACCAGGAAGATAATTAGGCACGGCGGGGTTGCCGTCCTCTGGGGTGGGCAATGGCGCAGGCGCGGCTGGCGCCGTACCGGCAGCACCAGTTGGCGGCGCCAGCGTGGCCGTTGAAACCCCACCACCGGCACTGCCCCCCATCGCAGCGGCATCGGCCGCGCCTCCATTGGTCCAGGAAACCCAGTTCGGCAGATTTTTCTGAATCTGATATTGTAATTGCACGTTCATCTGGGTCATCAATTGTTTGGTCAGCGCATAGAGAGCGGCGCGCGTATCATCCGGGTTCCCAGAATCGGGGGCAGTCTGGCTGGCGCTCACGCTGGCTTCAGTAAAGCCGGTGGCGCGCCCATTCGCGCTAGCTAAGTTCAAATCCACAGTCATTGCTCCCGTGAGAGTACCGTTCACGTCGTCGACGTAAGCAGTCTGCACCGTCACCGTGGCAGTGCCTGGTTGGCCTGCGGGCCGCAGCCGGCTTTGCAGCATGGCCATCAACGTAACGGCCGGCGGGGCGGGATCGTTCGCGGCAGTCTGCACTTGCGAGGGGGTCGGCACATAGTTGTTAACGACATTCACATTGCTGACATTCAGCAGGATCGGCGGCAAATAGGAATAATCTAGCTTCTGGAAGCTTGGCGCGGGCGGGGTCGAGCCACAGGACGCCAGCGCAAGCAGCGGAAGTGCGAAGACAAGCCTTTTCATTATATTATGCCCTCCGTCGGGTTTGGCCGCCCGGCTACGTCATCCCGGGCGAAGCGGAAATCGAAATTGCAGAATTCGCAGGTCATTACGATTTGTCCTTCGACAGCCATATGGTCGAGGTCATCCTGGTTGAAGCCTTCCAGGATTCCGCCCAAACGCTGACGCGAGCAACGGCAGCCAAAGCTGAGCGTTCGCGGCCTGGAAACCGCCACTCCCTCGCCATGGAACAGCCGGTAGAGCAGACGTTCTGGTGAAAGCGCGTCGTCCAGCAGTTCGTCCACAGTGATCGTCTCTGCAAGCAGACAGGCCGTGTGCCAAGCCTCTTCCTGTTCGGCTGCCGAAAGCTCCGGGCCAACACCGCCGGCACCCGCTACGCGCTCCAACACAAGGGCCGAAGCACGCCAGCCGGATGCTGTTTCCGCCGCCGCTAGGAACAGGCGCACGGGCAGTTGCTCGGACGTGGAGAAATAATAATCCGCCATTTCCGCAAGGGTCCTGCCCTCAATAGCAACAATGCCTTGGCTCGGTTCGCGGTCCAGCCCGTGGTCGACAGTGAAGGCAATATAGCCGTCACCCAGAAGCTGGCGGGCGACGGCGTCGTCAGGAAACTGCGCCCCCTCACTCACGCGCACATAGCCGCGTAGGGCACCGTCTTCAGTGCAATCCACCACCAGCATAGGGATCGGACCATCACCACGGATCTGGATGGAAAAAGAACCATTGAATTTCAACGCCGTAGAAAGACCCGCCGCTAGGGCCAACGCTTGCCCTAGCAACGCGCGCACTGGGGCAGGATGCCGATGGCGAGAAAGCAGCGTGGCCGCAAGTGGCCCGAGCCGCACCAGCCGCCCGCGTACCGGGCGCGCGGGCAGATAGAATGGGGTCACGCCGCGCGGCACAGAAAGGTCCGGCACTTTCGGCCGAGTGGAGTCAAGAAATGCAGGAAGCTCTACCATGATGGACGCCAGATAAGCATGTTTTACCGACGTTGCCATAAGGGCGGAGCCGGGTTAGCGGTTTATCATGACCAATAATACGACCGCCGATTTCGGCGCCCATGTGAAACGCTTCTGCCGTGCCAGCGTGTTAGTGGTAGGAGATGTGATGCTGGACCGCTACGTTTACGGCGAAGTTGCTCGAGTGAGTCCGGAAGCGCCAGTGCCCATTCTCACCGTAACACGCGAAGTTGCTATGCCGGGCGGTGCGGGCAACGTAGTGCGCAACCTAGTGGCGCTCGACGCCTCGGTAGCGTTTGTTTCCATGGTGGGCGACGACCAAGCTGGCTCTGACCTCACCGGCCTCATCGGCGGACAGGAGAGGGTGGAACCTTGGCTGCTAGTGCAGAATGGTCGCACCACCACGCTGAAAACACGCTATATCGCGCAGGGTCAGCACCTTATCCGCGCCGACCGCGAGGAAACCCTAGCACTACCAGAAAAACTCTCTGAACGGCTGGTGAAGATTGCGCTGGACGCGATGGCCGCGACGACAGTCACCGTGCTCTCGGACTACCGCAAAGGTGTGCTGAGCGCGCCCGTCTGCGCCTCGCTGATAAATGGGGCAAAGAAGCTAGGCCGCCGGATCATTGTTGACCCCAAGGGGCACGACTACACCCGCTACGAAGGGGCAGACATCGTCACCCCCAACCGCAAAGAACTGGCCGAGGCCACCGGCATGAAGGTGGACACGGAAGCCTGCATCGTCGCCGCCGCGCAAGTATTGCTGAAGCGCCATGGCTTCAGCGCGGTGCTGGTCACGCGCTCGGAAGACGGCATGAGCCTAATCACCCCCGACGAGGTGCATCATTTACCCGGCGAAGCGCGGGAGGTGTTCGATGTGTCCGGCGCCGGTGACACGGTGGTGGCCACCCTGGCAGCGGCCCTCGCCGTCGAAACGCCGCTCGCCGAAGCCGCTCGCCTAGCGAATATTGCGGCCGGCATCGTGGTTGGAAAGGTGGGCACCGCCGTGGCCCGACCTTCGGATATCCTAGCCGCCATCGCCCCGGCCACGGGGATACTACAGAAAATAGTCACACCTGCCGCGGCCGCCGAGGCTGCCGAGCGCTGGCGCCTGCGCGGCTATACGGTGGGATTTACAAATGGCTGTTTTGACCTGCTTCACCCCGGCCATGTGCATCTGCTCGAGCAGTGCCGCGCTAGGTGCCAGCGGCTGATTGTGGGCATTAACGCCGATGCCTCCGTGAAACGGCTGAAGGGCCCCACCCGCCCTGTCCAGGGCGAAGCCGAGCGCGCGGCCGTGCTGGCGTCTCTCGCTTCGGTCGATCTCGTCTGCATGTTCGAAGAGGATACGCCGATCGAATTGATTAAACGCCTGCGTCCGGACGTGCTGATCAAAGGCGCGGATTACACCCGCGAGACAGTGGTGGGAGCAGAACTTGTGGAAAGCTGGGGCGGGTCGGTGGCGCTTGCGGAACTGCTGCCTGGTCATTCTACTACGGCCACGCTGGCCCGGCTGCGCGGCTGATGGCCCTGCCCCTGGGTCCGGAGGTTGACAACTGGCCCCGCCCTTTGCCATCGCGGCAGACATTCACGGGCGAACGCGTAGCACTAGAACCACTGGCCCGCCGTCACGCGGCGGAATTGTTCGAGGCCGCACAATTTGCTGATGACAGCTTCACCTATATGTCCTTCGGGCCATGGAAGAACCTTGCGGATGCTGAAGCGCTGATCGCAGCATATTGCTCCGACCTGACTGCGGCGTTCTGGGCGGTACGGCCGATTGCCACGGGACGCGTAAGCGGCTTTCTTTCTCTGCTGAATGTCGAGCCCCGTAACGCCACCATTGAGCTTGGCAATATCTGGTTCGGGCCGGAACTACGCCGCACCCGGGCAGCGACAGAAGCAATGTTCCTGGCGTTACGCCACGCGGCGGATGATCTGGGCTATCGGCGACTGGTTTGGAAGTGCAATGCACTGAATGAACCTTCGCGCAAAGCCGCGCTCCGGCTTGGCTTTTCCTATGAAGGCACGCTGCGCGCGCACATGGCGGTAAAGGGACGCCAACGCGACACAGCGATGTTTTCAATACTCAGCACAGAGTGGCCCACACATCGCGACGCGATTCTGTCATGGTTAGACGAAGGAAATTTCGACACGACGGGGAGTGCGATCAAACCGCTGAGTGCCTTCCGGGACATCTGACCATTGCCGCATTGCCTATACTTGCCGTGCTCTGTCACGCCCGTCTTGATCAGCACCCAGTTCGTCGGAAACGACGTGGCGAAGCCGATCCACATCAAGAACCAATTAACCGGGCTATTTGGATTCATACCCGTCCTAAAAACTTAAGCCGCATCAGCACCATTAAAGCGAACAGCCCAACCTTGAAAGAAGTGAGCAACCGGAAATCCGCCTTGATCGCCGCCTTGACCTCTTTGACGGGCCGCCAGTCATGCACCAACGCAATCAAATAATGTTGAAAGGCAATGCCAAAAAATGAAGGCGAACACGCAGTCTAGAATCAACTGTCTCATGAAAACCAAACCAACACTGGCATGATCCGAAAAGAACACCAAAAAATCCGCAACAACATCGCCCGGCGTGCAGCGACAGGACAGAGAAAATCTTAACCCAAACCTGCAGGTTGCGCCTCCATTTGTCTGCACAAGATAAAAATGTCACTCGGCGTGCGAGACCACGATTACGGAAGACCCGGGCAGGAATGCAGAAAACCAACTCGCGCGACACACAACGATCGTGTCATAGGTCACCCACGCCAAACCCGATTTGAGCCGGGGCAAAACCTCCGACCAAAACGAAAATTTTTACCTCACACCCGCTCCTCCACCATTGGTGGCTTCACAACCCGGCGGTACAGATGCCAAGTGGCATGCCCAAAAACCGGCAGCACTACAATCAGCCCGACAAAGCAGGGCAGGGCTGCCACAAACAACGCGCTACCCACCAGCACCCCCCAACATCCCAGATAGCCCGGGTTACGTCGCATCGCCCTCGACGAAACCGCCATCGCGGTGCGGAGAGTTGTCGGCCGATCCAGCATCAACGGGAACGACACCACGCTGATCGCCAACACAACGGCCGCGAATAGTGCCCCGGTAGCCCAACCGAGCGCGATCATTGCCCACCCCGCCTGCGTGGCAAAGACATCCCGCATGAACACGCCAATCGACTCCGGCGTAGCACCCCCAAGTGTCATACGGTAGATGCCATGCGCCACCGCCAGCCAAGTCAAGAACAACCCAACAAGCACCAGGCCCATTAGGGCGATGGACCCGATGGAGGGGGAGCGCAGCACGTTGAACGTATCAAGCCAGCGGATCTTGCCCGTCAATTCGCGCTGGCGGCTCATCTCAAAAAGCCCCAGCGCGAAAAACGGTCCCACCAGCGCGAAACCCGCAACCGTGGGAAACACGAGATGTAACAACCCGCCTTGCGCCTCGGCCCCAGCTATGAACAAGCCTATCACTGGATAAATCACGCAAAGAAAGATCACGTCCGTGCGGCAGGCTACAAAGTCATTCAGCCCAAGCCGCAGCGCCGCCTTCAAATCCTCCATGGTGATGGCCTGGATTTCAGGAATTGCTGTCTTCTGCGACAGAGGCCAATAAACCTCGGGCGGAGCGCACCCAACGGTTCTGGCTGGGGCTGCGAACTGACCTGCCACCCATTCAATGGGATTGCGTAAATGCATGGTCATAATCCTCAATCCGCGCGGTTCTGCCGCCGCGCCAGCATGTTGCGGCTCCTATATAGAGGAAGCCGCCAGGAAAGTCCCGAAATTTATATCAGCCGCGCAACTTCCACCTTCAACCTTGGCAAAACCTCTGCGCCACGCCAGGAATTATTCTGTTCCCAGGCAGTGGTGCGCCAGGAAGGGTGGGAAAGCAGCACGAAGGAGCCGGCTAGGGCGTGGGCGCGAACGGCCGCCGTCATGTTTGCGTTGCCAAGATGGCGCCGCAGCACATAGCCGCCGACGAGCAGGACCGGCTCGATTTGCGGCATTCGCGTCAGTAGTGCTGCATGCCAGAGTGACGCGCATTCCGGTTGCGGCGGGGCGTCGCCGCCACTGGGCAGACGGCCAGGGTAGCAAAACCCCATGGCCATAAAGGCTATGCGTGTTTCGTCGTGAAAAATATCGCGGCCGCCAATAGGCCAATACCCATCCAGGCGCGCAAGCGGTCACCCGAGGCATCATTAAACGGCAAGAGGCGGGCATGAGCCCTAGTGCCCGGCGCCTGGTAGATGACCAACAGCTTTGCCATGGTGGAGACGCGTAAAACGGGCCTGGCACCAAGCGGCAGTATACTATGGCAGAGGCGGCAGGTACGCACCGCCTCCACGACGTCACTTAGCCCCTCTCCCGCCATATCCGGCGCTTCGTCAGCACCGCCACGATCACCAGGAAGGCGAAGAAGATCACCGCACGCACCCCCACCGCATGCCGGGTCGAAAGATTTGGATCCGCAGACCAGGTCAAGAACTCCGCCACATCTGCAGCTTCCTGCGCCGTAGTAGCTTTCGTGCCATCGGCATAGGCCACCGCATTGTCATGCAACACAGCTGGCATAGCAACCTGCCCTCCCGGAAAGGCGCCATTGTAGGAATGGCCGGTTAGCAGCGTAACACCTGCTGGGGCTGGGCCAAAACCGGTGAGAAAGTCGTATATATAATGCGTACCGCCAGAACGCTGCGCAACGATGCTGGAAAGGTCCGGCGGCACCGCCCCCCCTCTGCTGACCAACGGCGGCTGCTTGAAACGGGAATTCGGTGTCGCGGCGTGGCCATCGGCCAGTTTCACGCCGGCGGCGATGCCCGCCACCTGCTCCGGGGTCAGCCCCAGCGCCTCCAGATCCCGGTAATGTAACGCCTTCATGCCATGGCAGCTTGCGCAAACGCCCTGATAAACAGCAAAACCACGCTGCGCTGCAGCCAAGTCTATGCTGCCGAAGACACCGTCCGACTGGAACCGCAGCGGGGCAAGTGTGTCCTGCGCGTGCGCGCCAACACCTGCCAACAGCCCGCCCGCCAACAAAGAGGCAAAAAAACGGCGCATCATGCGGCCTCCATCATCGTTACCAACGGCGTGAGCACAAGGAAGTGGAAATAGAACCAAAGGCCGAGCAACTTCGGCAGCACTCCCCCCATGGGAAAGGCAGTCACCAGTCCAAGCATCAATACGTCCACTCCCAAGAGCCAAGTCAGCGCCATGTAAACCCGCCCATGCCGCGCGCCGCGGGAGCGGTCCAACCAGGGCAGTGCATAAAGCAGCGCCGCTGCCAGAATCATCGCACAGATATGCCCGGCCACCCCAGGAAAAGCTCCCGCCAGTCCAGCAGCCGGGGTAAGATACCATGGGTAGGAGATAGCAGCCGGTATTACTGCGGTAGCAGCAGGGATGGTATTTTGCGTGCCCTGCCCCCAATGCGGTACAAAACCGAGTAGCACGGCGAACACCAGTGCCAGCACTGAGAGCGCCGCAAAGTACTGCGCCGCATAAATTGGCCAGAATGGCACACCCGGCCCTTGCAGCACTGGCCGGGCTTTTTTGTCGGCAGCGAATGCCATCAGAATGATCCACGCCGCGCATAGCGCTAGCAGCGCATGAAACACCAGCAACCGCGCCAACGTGGCACCACCCGACGCTCCGCCGAAAACCCACATCGCCACTGCGCCAGGAATGCCTGGGAGCAGCATTGCGGCATTGACGGCATTGAACAGCGATGAGTGTCCCCCGACGCCGCCATTCAGTACGAACCCCATCCAGCCAGCGAGTAGCAATACCACGAGCAGCTTCACCCAGAGCATCCAGCCGAATTCAGCCGGGGCGCGGTAACCGCGCACGAGCAGTATTCGGAAAAGATGTAGATACAGCAGGGCAAAAGCGAGGCTCGCGCCAATCTGATGATAGCTCAAAACCAACCAGCCGCCTGGCACATCTCGCATGATTGTCTGCAGCGCGGCGTAGGCATGCCGAGGGTCGTAGAACGGGGCAAGCACGACGCCCGACGCCAGCAGTAACACCAACATCGCGGCCAGAAGCGTCGGCAGCGTGGCCAGCCATGGCGCGCCGGGGGAACGGCTTTCGCACAGCATGTCGCGAACACACGTAAACCCGGGCACACGCGACGCCAACCAACCTTGCTTTGCTTCAACTCGCATCTGCCCCTCCTTAACCAAGCTGGATCTGATTATTGTTGATGAAGGTGAAGCGCGGGATGGCAAGGTTGTACTTCGCAGGACCAGAGCGCACGCGCCCCAGCACGTCGTATTCGCTGCCATCACACGGGCACACCCAACCGTCGTAGTGGCCGCGCGGGTCGGTGGGGCTATTGCCCTCAAGCTGACAGGGTATGCCGGTGTTCAACCCTACCACCACCACGAAATGCCTGTTGCCGGGAGCTACTCGGGAAGAAACCTCCGCGGGGTCGGGAAGGTCCGCCATTGCCACCACGGAAGCAACGGCGATCTGCTGGTCGGTCAGCCGCCGGATCAATATCGGCAAGCCCGCCCATTGCACCGCCTTGGCACTATTCTCGGCAATGTCCGACACATTGATGATTGGCCGGGCTTGCGCCTTGCCGCCAGCGCCAGGGGTCAGCGCGCCAAGTAGTGGCCAAACCACCGAGCCCACTCCTACGGCGCCGCCCGCCATGGCAAGAATTTTTAAGAAATCACGCCGACCAGCCTCTGGCGGCACGGCATCTGGGCCCGCTGTTGATTCAGCCATGTTTTGCTCCCCGGAAGACGACCTCTTCCCTTTGAAACATAGCGTGACGGCAGTGCAAAAAAATTTCAAGTGTGGATCATCCGTGTGGTGTGGCTTAAACCAACTTCATGATTGAGCCTCCTCTTCACGAAACACTGAAGCCTGCGGCCGCTTCGTGGTTCGCAGCATTGCGCGACCGGATCTGCACCGAATTCGAGGCAATTGAGAGTGAGGCCGCAAGCACGGCTCGCTTCGCCCGCACAGCCTGGGACAGGCCCGGCGGCGGCGGCGGTGAGATGAGCCTGCTGCGAGGGCAGGTGTTCGAAAAGGCGGGAGTAAACATTTCCGTAGTAGCTGGCGACTTAACCGCCGAATTCGCCGGCCGGCTCCCCGGCACAGAGGCTTGCGCCAAATTCTGGGCTGCGGGCATTTCACTGGTAGCGCATCCGCGTAGCCCCAAGGTGCCGGCCGTGCATATGAACACGAGAATGATTGTGACGGCAAAGGGGTGGTTCGGTGGAGGCGGTGACATTACACCGCTGCAACCCGACACCGAAGCCGCCGCTGAGGATGCCGCCTGCTTCCATGCCGCCTACAAGACTGCCTGCGACCGACACGACCCCAGCTATTATGAAAAGTTCAAGACTTGGTGCGATGAGTATTTCTACCTGCCACACCGGGGCGAACCGCGCGGCTCCGGAGGAATTTTTTACGACTACCTGGATAGCGGCGATGTAGCAGCCGATTTTGCCTTCACTCGCGATGTAGGCGAGGCGTTCCTCGCGGCCTACCCCCCCATTGCAAGGCGGCGTATGCACGAGCGCTACACGCCCGAGGAACGCGAGGCGCAACTAATCCGGCGCGGGCGCTATGTGGAGTTCAATCTGCTTTATGACCGGGGCACAACCTTCGGCCTGAAAACCGGCGGTAATACAGAGGCGATCCTGATGTCCATGCCACCTGAGGCGAAGTGGCCTTAACTCTACCCTGGCTGCGGCGCAGTTAAACAAATTCATTAAAATCATGAAGATAAACAAAAAACCTCTTGCGAAATCCCGGAGAATGACTCAAGACTCGGGCAAGAGTTCATCTTCTCGCCTGTCAAGGATCAAATTTGCTTCGCGCGATAAAAATCCGTCTCCGTGGAATACTGGCGCCGACGGTGTTTCTGGCACTTACGTATTATTTCATGTGGAATGCCATTCATGGAAAAAATGGGCTCGAGGTCCAGGCTCAACAGCGCCAGCAATTGCAGATGACACGAGAACAAGAAAACGCCACTGACCAACAATTGCGGACGTGGCAGACAAAGGTGGCCGCCCTTTCGGGCCAAAGTATCGAGCCAGACATGCTGGATGAGGAAGCGCGCGCCGTGCTTAACCTCGCCAATCCCCATGACCTTGTGATCGAGCTGCCGTCACCGAAAAGTCCAAAATAATCATTTCCTTTTCAACCGCCGAGTTGGTATCGGTGCGGGCTGAAAGCGCGCTGATTGTAATTTTATTTCTCTGACAGCCTGCCTTTTGATGGCGGCATGCACCAATTAACCACTTTGTGGTTAATTCATTTTTTCGCGCTTACAAAGAAGATCTTTGCAATTCTGTCTCTTGCGCGTTACGGCATGTTCGGCCTAGCTGCCGACGGAGTGAATACAAACCCGGGAGCCAAGAGACATGGCCGCAAGCCCTGACAAAACCAAAAAGCCCAATAGAAAACCCGCCGCTGCGATGAGCCGGGACGAATTGTTGGGCGCCTATGAGCGTATGTTGCTGATCCGCCGTTTCGAGGAAAAGGCCGGGCAGCTTTACGGCACGGGCCTCATCGCCGGGTTCTGCCATCTTTATATCGGGCAAGAGGCTGTGGTAATCGGCATGCAGCATTGCCTGAAGGACGGCGATGAGGTGATTACCTCCTACCGCGACCATGGCCATATGCTGGCCACGGGCATGGACCCAAAAGGCGTGATGGCGGAGCTGACCGGGCGCAGCGGCGGCTATTCCAAGGGCAAAGGTGGTTCCATGCATATGTTCTCGAAGGAGAAAGGCTTCTTCGGCGGGCACGGCATCGTCGGCGCGCAGGTTTCACTGGGCACCGGCATCGGCTTTTCCAACTGGTATCGGCAGAATGATGCCGTCTGCCTCACCTATTTTGGCGAGGGCGCTTCCAACCAGGGCCAGGTATATGAAAGCTACAACTTGGCCTCTCTATTCAAGCTGCCTGTCGTGTTTATTATCGAAAACAACCGCTACGCCATGGGCACGTCGATCGAGCGCGCTACAGCCTCCACCGACCTTTCACATAACGCTTCGCCATGGGGCATGCCAAGCATGGCCGTGGACGGTATGGATGTGCTGGCTGTAAAGGCGGCCGGCGAGCAGGCGGTGGCGCATTGCCGGGCCGGCAAGGGGCCGTTCCTGCTGGAAATGAAGACTTACCGCTACCGCGGGCACTCGATGTCTGACCCAGCAAAATACCGCACCCGCGAGGAGGTACAAAAGATGCGCGCCGAGCATGACTGCATAGATTCGGCCAGGAAGAAGCTGGAGGAGATGGGGGTCTCCGAGGCCGAACTGCGGAAGCTCGACGACAGCGTGAAGGCGCGCGTGCAGGCGGCGGCGGATTTTGCGCAAGCCTCGCCGGAGCCTGACCCTTCCGAACTTTATACTAATGTGTTGGTGGAGACTTAAGCGCCATGACCGATATACTGATGCCCGCCCTCTCCCCCACCATGACCGAGGGCAAGCTTGCCAAATGGCTAAAAGACGTGGGCGATGAGGTGAAGTCCGGCGATATTCTGGCTGAAATCGAGACCGACAAAGCGACCATGGAAGTGGAAGCCGTGGATGAGGGCACTCTGACCGAGATTTTGGTGCCGGAAGGAAGCGAGGGCGTGGCGGTCAATGCCGTAATCGCCCGGCTAAACGGCGACGGAGAACAGACGAAGGAAGAGCTAAAGCCCGGCCCGCAGACCTCACCCACAGAGACGCCAAGGACGAATGCCCCGGCCCAGCAGAAAAGAACCAACACCACACCGAAGGAAACGGTTGAGAAGGAGTGGGGCAAGACCAGGACCATGACGGTACGCGAGGCGTTACGCGAGGCGATGGTGGTCGAGATGCGTGCCGACAAGGACGTATTCCTAATTGGCGAGGAAGTCGCCCAATATCAGGGCGCCTACAAGATCAGCCAAGGGATGCTCGATGAATTCGGTCCCCGCCGCGTGATCGACACGCCCATTACCGAGCACGGCTTCACTGGCATGGCCGTGGGAGCGGCAATGAACGGTCTGAAGCCGATCCTAGAATTCATGACCTTCAACTTCGCCATGCAGGCGATCGACCAGATCATCAATTCCGCCGCCAAGACACTTTATATGTCTGGCGGGCAGATGGGGGCTTCCATCGTCTTCCGCGGCCCGAACGGGGCGGCGGCGCGCGTCGCAGCTCAGCACTCTCAGTGCTATGCTTCCTGGTACTCGCATTGCCCCGGACTGAAGGTGATTGCCCCCTGGTCCGCCGCCGATGCGAAAGGCTTGCTGCGCGCGGCCATCCGCGATCCGAACCCGGTAATCTTCCTGGAACATGAGATCCTCTACGGCCATAGTTTCGAGGTGCCTGAGGATGAGGATTTCATTTTGCCCATTGGTAAAGCCAAAGTGGAACGCCGGGGCAGTGATGTGACGATCATCGCCTTCTCGATCATGGTGGACGTGGCGCTAAAGGCCGCCGAGGCGTTGGCCGATCAGGGCATTTCCGCGGAAGTGATCAATCTACGCACCATCCGACCACTCGATGTCGAGACCATAGTAGAGTCGGTGAAGACGACCGGTCGAGTAGTTAGCGTGGAAGAAGGCTGGCCGTTTGCGGGCATCGGCTCGGAGATTATCGCGACCGTGGTGGAACATTGCTTCGACTGGTTAGATGCCCCACCCGCCCGCGTGACAGGCGTGGATGTGCCAATGCCCTATGCGGCCAACCTCGAGAAACTGGCGCTGCCCCAGCCTGGCTGGGTCGTAGACGCCGTGAAGAAATTCTTCTGATCCGGGAGGCATTCCAACATGGCCATTAATATCCTGATGCCCGCCCTCTCTCCCACCATGACCGAGGGCAAACTTGCCAAATGGCTCAAGCAGGAAGGGGACGAGATCAAATCCGGCGACGTGATCGCCGAAATCGAGACCGACAAAGCGACCATGGAAGTGGAAGCTGCGGATGAAGGCTTCCTCGCCAAAATTGTGGTGCCCGAAGGCAGCGAAGGTATTGCAGTGAATACCGTGATTGGCGTGATTACCGCTGAGAAGGCCGAGATAGCGGATTCCCCGGCTGCCGCCCCCGCTGCAAAAACACCTGCGCTAAAGGAAGAGCCGAAGGCTGCTGCCCCAACGACCACTCCATCCGGTGGCGGGCATGGCACCGCGCATGGTGAGCGAATCGTCGCATCGCCGTTGGCCCGGCGCATCGCCAAACAGAACGGCCTTGACCTTGCCACAATCAAGGGATCCGGCCCAAATGGGCGAATTGTACGCGCGGATGTGGAGGGCGCGCAGACCAGCGCCAAGGCAACGCAACCCATTGCTTCCGTGTCGCTTCCTACGCCCGCTCAGGCGAAACCCACTGCATCTACCCGTACGGCACCTGCACCAGCTTCCACGGCCCCAGCCATCACCGCGCCGCACACGAAGGTGCCAAACTCCACCATGCGTAAGGTTATTGCCAAGCGCCTAACGGAATCGAAGCAGGAGGTACCAAATTTCTATGTTACGGCGCATGTGGAGATCGACAAGCTGTTGGCCCTGCGCACCGAGCTGAACAACAAATCGCCGAAGGAGGGCCCGGGCGCGTTCAAGCTCTCCGTAAACGATCTCGTGATCAAAGCCTGCGCCATCGCGCTCCGCCGCCATCCGAATGTGAACGCCTCCTGGACCGAAGAGGCGATCATCCAGTACCACGACGTAGACATTTCCGTTGCCGTTTCGATACCGGAGGGATTGATTACACCGATCATCCGCAAAGCCGACCAGCTTGGCCTAGCCGCGATCTCTAACAACATGAAGGATCTGGCTGGCCGGGCGAAAACTGGCAAGCTAAAGCCCGAAGAATTCCAAGGCGGCACCTTCTCCATCTCCAATCTTGGCATGTATGGCACGGCGGAGTTCACTGCCATCATCAACCCGCCTCAGGCCGGGATACTGGCGATTGGCGCCGGGACAAAACGGCCAGTAGTGAAGGATGACGAGATCAAAATCGCCACGGTGATGAGCATCACCATGTCCGCCGACCACCGCGTGATGGATGGCGCGGGGGCGGCTGAATTCGTTCAAACCGTCAAGGGCCTGCTCGAAGAGCCGCTTGGCCTGCTGCTATAAACGGGGATTGCAACATGGCTGACAAATTCGACGTGATCGTGGTGGGCGGCGGGCCGGGCGGCTACGTCGCCGCCATCCGCGCTGCACAGCTGAAGTTGAAGGTGGCACTGGTCGAGGCCAAGCATCTTGGCGGCATCTGTTTAAACTGGGGCTGCATTCCCACTAAGGCCCTGCTACGTTCGGCCGAGGTGAAGCACCTGATCGACCATGCTGATGCGTTCGGCATCAGCGTTAGCGATGTGAAGGTGGATCTGGCGAAGGTGGTGGCACGCTCGCGAGCGGTGTCCAAGCAACTCTCCAGCGGCATCGGCCATTTGATGAGGAAAAACAAGGTTACGGTTTACGACGGCTTCGGTAAACTGATGGGAGAGGGTAATCTTTCGGTCTCGCGCGATGGCAAGCCGGTGGCACAGCTGGAAGCCCCGCATATTATCCTGGCAACCGGCGCGCGGCCGCGACAGCTTCCTGGGCTGGAAGTGGATGGTAAACAGATCTGGTCCTATTTTGAGGCCATGGTGCCGGAAACCTTGCCGAAATCCCTCCTGATTGTGGGGTCAGGGGCCATCGGCATTGAGTTCGCGAGCTTCTACAACACGCTCGGCGTGGATGTGACGGTGGTGGAGATGCTAGACCGCATACTACCCGTTGAGGATGCCGAAATCTCTAGCTTGGCGCAAAGGAGCTTCGAGAAACAGGGCATCAAGATCCTCACCTCGGCCGTGGTGAAGAAGGCCGAAAAGGGGCCAAATTCCGTTAAAGTTACCGTGGAGGCTGGCAACAAGAGCCAGGCGTTCGTGGTGGAGAAGGTAATCTCGGCGGTTGGTATTATCGGCAATATCGAGAATATCGGGTTGGAAAACACTAAAGTTGTGGTCGACCGCACCCATGTGATGGTGGACGGCTATGGCCGCACCGGAGAACCCGGCGTTTATGCCATCGGCGATCTCGCTGGACCACCATGGCTCGCGCATAAGGCAAGCCATGAGGGCGTGGTGTGCGTGGAAGCCATTGCAGGACTGAACCCGCGCCCGTTCGAGACCTGGAACATCCCCGGCTGCACCTATGCCCGACCACAGGTGGCCAGCGTGGGGCTAACCGAGCAAAAGGCCAGGGACGCCGGGCATGAGGTGAAGGTTGGGCGTTTTCCGTTTGTCGGTAACGGCAAGGCAATTGCGCTGGGCGAACCCGAAGGGCTGGTGAAAACCATCTTCGACGCCAAGACTGGCGCGCTTCTGGGCGCCCATATGATCGGGGCGGAAGTGACCGAAATGATCCAGGGCTACGTGGTGGCCCGGCAGTTGGAAACCACGGAAGAAGACTTGATGGAGACGGTGTTTCCGCACCCCACCATTTCGGAGGCCATGCACGAATCCGTGCTTGACGCGTTCGGGCGGGTTATCCACTTCTAAACTACAATGCACCTCCTTGCGGGGCTGCTATTCAGGCAGGCGTTAAAATGGCCACACGCATCGAGATAGACCACCGTGTTCGTCACCCGGAGAAACAACACCGCCCTGACAACCCGATTGTCCGCAAGCCATCTTGGATCCGCGTGAAGGCGCCGACCCATCGCGTATATCACGAGACAAGGGCACTGATACGCGAGCAAAAACTTGCTACTGTCTGCGAGGAAGCTTCTTGCCCGAATATTGGAGAATGCTGGTCTCAGCGTCACGCCACCATGATGATAATGGGCGAAATCTGCACCCGTGCCTGCGCCTTCTGCAATGTTTCCACCGGGCTGCCGGCTCCGCTGGATGCCGATGAACCTCACCGCGTGGCGCAAGCCGTGGTGCAGCTGGGCCTGCGGCATGTGGTGATCACCTCGGTTGACCGCGACGATTTGGTCGATGGCGGTGCTGCGCATTTCGCTGCCGTGATTGCCGCCGTCCGCCTAGCCGCCGCCGAAACCACGATCGAGATTTTGACGCCAGATTTCCTGCGCAAGCCGAGCGCCATCGAGGTTGTGGCTGGCGCACGACCGGACGTATTCAACCATAATTTCGAGACGGTGCCACGGCTCTATCCTAGCATCCGGCCAGGGGCGCGGTATTATCAATCCATCCGGCTCTTGGATCGCGTGAAGGAGATCAACCCCTCGATATTTACCAAATCTGGGCTGATGGTGGGACTGGGAGAAAGTAAGTCCGAAATCTCCCAGGTGATGGATGATCTGCGCATCGCTGATGTGGACTTCATCACCATAGGCCAGTACCTCCAGCCGACGGCAAAGCACGCAGCGGTAGAGAAATTCTGGACGCCGGAAGAGTTTAAGGAGTTGGCAGGCATGGCACGGGCCAAGGGCTTCTTGCAGGTCTCTGCAAGCCCGCTCACCCGCTCATCCTATCATGCGGATGCGGATTTTAAGGACTTGCGCGCGGCCCGGGCGAAGCAACTGGCGGCCTAGTGACGAAATACGAGCAGCAGAAAATCGTCCCCTACAGCGCGCAGCAGTTATACGCGCTGGTGGCGGATGTGGGGAAGTACCCCAAATTCCTACCCTGGTGCGTGGGGGCGCGTGTGCGCAGTCACGTGAATAACTTGATGATTGCGGATTTGACAATTGGTTTTGGCCCCTTCCGGGAAAGCTTCACCAGCCGGGTAACACTTCAACCGGGCTCCGGCGAAGGCCCCTGCGCCATCCGCGTGGAATATGAGAATGGGCCGTTCAAATACTTGCAAAACCGCTGGGACTTCGTGCCGAACCCAGACGGTTGCCTAGTCGAATTCTTCGTGGATTTCGAATTCCGCAACCTAATCCTACAAAAGGCCATCGGGGCAGTGTTCACGGAGGCAGTGCACCGTATGGTGAACGCGTTCTTGAGGCGCGCCGAGGCAGTTTACGGCACGAACGCATAGCGCCAAGCCTCGCCACAGAGGCCGAAGTGAGGCCACCGATCTGGGCAATGGCCGAGCGACACAGCCCGACCGCATCCGTTCAAATGACGGCAGAAAAACAGGCAAAAACTCCGTAAAGCCGCTGCATCTCTTATCTGCGGTAAGGCTATGGTTAAAAGGCGTCCACCGCACGGACAGCACCCCATGAGTCACGTCGGGGTAGGGGGCCCTGTTGAAACACTCGACGGGCAGATGCCCTGCCGAGCTTGCACGAACGCGGTGGCATCACGTACAGTTCCTTAACCGTGAGTATATATGCATGCCGCGCCATCACATCGCGCATCAGTGGGAAGTGTGTGATGTCACCGAACGGATTGATCACCTTAGCCGACGGTCGCCGCGTAGAGCGATAGGCCCGTTGGCCAAGCTATGTGAAGAAGATGAGGTCCTGACAGAGCATGGTGTTGAAGATTCTTCCACCCACACGACGACGCGCTTTGCCTAGAGTCTCTTTCACCTAATTGGGCGCATAGCCGGAATTTCTGAGGTATTTTGTACATTCTTCTGGCTTGGAGAGCAAACAACGCGCGGGGTCCTGCTGCATATAGCGGCACGAAATTGGAATGGCCAAGCAGCACACGTCTTTGTTAGGCGGCTCAAGCCACCCAAACCAGATTGTGATGATCGAATGGACGAGGCGTGTCTGGCTTGATGACTTTGAAATATGGGGAGATATCGAAATCCCGGGGCGTGAACAGACCTGTGTCGCGGATATGGAAAATTTCCTGCACTCGGGCGGTCGCCGCCCGAGTGACAGGCTGCGCCGATGGCGGTTCGGGCAAAATCGGATAACGGACGTTTTGGAACGCCGCGGCAATGAGAGTGGAGCAAATAGCTCGGCTTGGGTCAGCCGAGCCCAGCGCGATCGCGCGACGACGCCAGGATTGCGGCATTGGCAATGGTACCATGTAGCGGGCTAGATCGAATACGTGTCTCAGGTCGTATTGCACACCGACGCGGGATTCTGCATGGGCGATAATTTCGCGGGCATCTACCGGGGTGATGCTGATAGGGCGGCAGACGCGGATGTGATAAGGAGCAAGCTCGACTAGGGGAAAGCGACGTACGCCCTGCACCACATCGGCCTCGATGCAAACGCCATTGCCAGCATAGAGCACGGCATGTGACCAAGTGGACTGGGTGAGATATTTGATGATGGAGCTAATCCGCAGATTGCCCTCCACCAAAATTACATCCGCTTGATGCAGCAGCTTTTGTAGCGCTGTGATATCCACCGGTAGGGCCGGCGGCATTGTAACCTCTTGAGTGAGGAAATCGGCAATCCAGCTTCCAATAAGCCGACGGAAACGGTTCACGACGTGAGCTACCTCTCTACTTGCCCCTTTGTCACGCGTTTTTAAGGGCTTTCATTGGTTTTGGCACCAGCAATGGCGCCAGGAATTTACCAGTATAGCTGCCCTCCGTGGCCGCGATAACCTCTGGCGTACCGACTGCGATGACGCACCCGCCCCCTGCCCCACCTTCCGGTCCGATGTCGATGATATGGTCGGCGGTTTTGATCACTTCCAAATTGTGCTCAATGACGATGATGGTGTTGCCCGCATCTACCAGCGCGTGTAGTACCTCCAGCAGCTTGCGGGTGTCTTCAAAATGAAGGCCGGTGGTAGGCTCATCCAGAATGTAGAGCGTGCGGCCGGTGGCGCGACGGGCGAGTTCTTTAGCTAGCTTAATGCGCTGTGCCTCGCCACCAGAAAGCGTGGTGGCTTGCTGGCCGAGCTTGATGTAGCCCAGCCCCACGCGCGCTAGAATACTTAAACGGTCGCGAATTTTCGGCACGGCGGAGAAGAAAACCAAAGCCTCGTCCACAGACATATCCAGTACATCAGCGATGGATTTGCCTCGGAATTTTACTTCTAACGTCTCGCGGTTATAGCGCTTTCCCTTGCAGGTGTCGCAGGTGACAAATACGTCTGGCAGGAAATGCATCTCGATCTTCAGCACGCCGTCACCCTGACAAGCCTCGCAACGCCCGCCTTTGACATTGAAGGAAAAGCGGCCAGCCTTGTAGCCGCGTGCGCGGGATTCCGGCATCTCTGCAAACCAGTCGCGGATGGGCGCGAAAAGGTCGGTGTATGTCGCGGGGTTGGAGCGGGGGGTACGACCAATGGGAGACTGGTCGATATCGATAATTTTGTCGAGCTGCTCAATGCCTTCGATTTTCTCGAATGGCGCCGGCACCTCGCCCGAACCCATGAGCCGGCGAGAGAGCGCCTTGTAGAGTGTGTCCACTACCAGAGTAGATTTACCGCCGCCGGAAACGCCGGTGACGCAGGTGAACAGCCCCAGCGGAAACTCCGCCGTGACATTCTTAAGATTGTTACCACGCGCGCCATAGAGCTTGACTACGCGGTTCTTCTGCAGCGGGCGGCGCACCGGTACGGTAATGGCGCGGCGGCCGGAAAGATAATCGCCGGTGATAGATTTTGGGTTGGCCGCCACTTCCTTGGGTGTGCCCTGAGCCACCACATTCCCGCCATCGGCGCCGGCACCCGGTCCCATATCCACTAGATGGTCGGCTGCACGGATGGCGTCCTCGTCATGTTCCACTACCAGTACGGTGTTGCCGAGATTTTTCAGCCGCACCAGGGTACTGAGTAGGCGTTCGTTGTCACGCTGGTGCAGGCCAATAGACGGTTCGTCTAACACATAAAGCACACCGGTAAGACCCGAACCAATCTGGCTGGCCAAGCGGATGCGCTGGCTTTCACCACCTGAGAGCGTCGCGGACGATCGCGACAAAGTGAGGTAGTTTAACCCAACATCGAGTAAAAATTGCAGTCGCTCTTCGATTTCCCGCAAGATTCGCTTGGCGATTTCAAAACGCTGCGGCGTTAGTGTTTCCGCGACCGTGCCAAACCACTCCCGCGCCTCGTCGATGGAAAGCTCCGCAATTTCTGCTAGGCTTTTTTCTGCCACCTTTACCGCCAAGGCTTCCGGCTTCAGCCGCGCTCCGTGACAGGCGGCGCAGGGGCGTTCGGCGTGGTAACGCGAGAGTTCCTCGCGTGTCCAGGCGGAATCGGTTTCGCGAAAGCGACGCTCGAGATTCTTGATGATACCATCGAATGGCTTCGCCACGCTATAGGCGCGGCTAGCGTCCTTGTAGGTGAACTTGATCTCCTCCCGGCCCGAGCCAAAGAGAAACACGTTGCGTACATCCTCCGGCACATCTTCCCAGGCGGTCGAAAGCTTCACGCCGTAATGCTTGGCGATAGCCGCGATGGTCTGGTCGTAATAGAGCGACTGCACACCTACCCAGGGGGCGATGGCATTGTCGTTCAGCGCTCGCCGCTCGTCCGGCACTACTAGACGCGGATCAAAATAGATCTCGTGCCCTAGGCCGCCGCATGCCGGGCAAGCGCCATGCGGCGAGTTGAAGGAGAAGAGGCGCGGCTCGATCTCCTCGATGGTGAAGCCGGAGACAGGACAGGCGAAGCGGGAGGAGAATACTGTATGCTCACGGCTATCGGAGTTTTCGGCATAGACAATACCATCCGCTAGCCCCAGCGCGGTTTCAAAACTATCTGCTAGGCGCTGCTGTAGGCCGGGCTTCACCACTACTCGGTCCACAACTATCTCGATATCGTGCTTCAGCTTCTTGTTCAGAGCCGGCGTCTGGTCGATCTCATAAATCTTCCCATCGATCTTGGCGCGAGTGAAGCCCTTACGCTGGAATTCCGCTAGTTCTTTCTTGTACTCGCCCTTGCGGCCACGAATCACGGGGGCGAGTAGCAAAAGGCGCGTGCCCTCCTTCATCGCCATCACGCGGTCCACCATTTGGGTCACCGTCTGCGCCTCAATCGGCAGGCCTGTAGCGGGTGAATAAGGTACGCCCGCGCGCGCCCAGAGCAGACGCATATAGTCGTAAATTTCTGTGACCGTGCCGACGGTGGAGCGCGGGTTCTTGGAGGTGGTTTTCTGCTCGATGGAGATGGCAGGCGACAAGCCCTCAATACTGTCCACATCTGGCTTGCCCATCAGCTCCAAGAACTGGCGCGCATAGGCGGAGAGGCTTTCCACATAGCGACGCTGGCCCTCGGCATAAATGGTGTCGAACGCCAGGGAGGACTTGCCCGAACCTGAAAGACCAGTGATGACGGTGAGTTGTTCACGGGGGATCTGGATGTCGATATTTTTCAGGTTATGCTCTCGCGCGCCACGGACGATGATGAATCCCGCACCTTTTTGCTCCGCCATGTTCTGCCCCGGATGTTCGTGCAATGTTCTTTCAAGATAGGGGCTGTTGACCTACAAAGCAATGTCAGTCGAAGAGATAGCGGCGCCAAATGGCAAGCTGGCCAGACCCCGTCAAATGCGTTATCCTGACGGACAATTTTGAGTAACAGAGGGTCCGATGGCTGGTAGTGTGAACAAGGTGATCATCGTGGGGAATCTGGGGCGCGACCCGGAAGTTCGTAGCACGCAAACCGGCATGAAGATCGTGAACCTGGCGGTAGCGACCTCCGAGGTCTGGAACGACAAGGCCAGCGGCGAGCGCAAGGAACTGACCGAATGGCACCGTGTGGTCATCATGAACGAGCGCCTCGGCGACGTGGCGGAGAAATATCTGCACAAGGGTTCCAAAGTATACCTTGAGGGCAAGTTGCAAACCCGGAAATGGACCGACCAGTCGGGCCAGGAGCGTTATACCACCGAGATTATGATCGGACGCTTTAACGGCGAGCTGGTGCTGCTGGACCGCGCCGGCGGCGGGACCGGCATAGGCAGCAGCGAGGATTACGTGGGACGTGCCACCTCCTCCGCGCCGACTAGCAAACCAGTGGGCCGGACAGTCGGCGGCTGGGACACGCGCCCAGGCAACGATCTGGACGACGAAATTCCGTTCTGATGCTGCAGACGCCGAACTAGCTCACGAAGTCATCCAATCCGCGCGGGCGTACATACTTTACGGCATGACCCGCAAAGATCGTACCCCGCACACATTTTCTGCATTCTTTCCGACTCTGCCGCTCGATACATCCCGTGGACAGGTGTGGCGGACGCAGGCGCCAGTTCCGGTTAAGGCTACAGATATGGCACGGCTATATACAAGTGTTGGTTTTGGATTGGTCACGAACTAGCGGGCCTGAATATTGGCTACATCGCTGGCACCACCTAATAATTAGCGAACGCAAAAGGCCAGCCAGTACGGCACGATATCTGCTGCCAGCTTACCCCAACCGGAGCCCCCCGGTAAACGCGACCGGGGGCATGCGGGCAACGGCCTTGCTGGCCAGAGAGTAATAGACCAAGCCGATGGTCACAATGCCGACAATCCAGGAGAGTTCAACCCGATCTAACGCCTTGACGACGTACCGGGTGTAAAGCGCTGTGAAAACAAATGGAAACTTGATAGGAACGCCGGGGACGTAGCAAAAGACGCCCGACTTGCTAAACCGCCTGTATACGCCGCGTTCCTGAACGAAGAATGCACATGCATCATGATCGCCATGACGGGACGAAGTAAAAATCCATCACGTTGATCACGGACCAGATCGCCAATACATTAAGCAGCGGGATGAAATTAGCGTGGTCGATTCGGAAATTGCCCACTTCAACCAGCGCGATGGCCAGCAGATAAGCATGACGATGGCAGTAACGGTTCGAGCAGTGGCGCCCCGTCTAGAGAAGTGCACGAAGGTCTGGATGAGGTTGATGGTATAGCCCACGCGGCAATAAACGTTCACGGCATTGGTGTGGGCAACGCCCGAGGCGAGCGCGCATGGACGTGGATGAGATCGTCCCCGAAGATGATGGAGGCGAAAGTTGCTGTTTCGATGCAAACGATGAGTATATGTTCGTGATTCGGCCGGCGTAGTGTATGACGACAGCCCACCCAGTACTGCGTCGGATGCCAGGCAGCCAGCATAAATAGCAATCGTCACCATTGCCACTCCGATTGTACCGAATTGCTAGCATTTTTGTGCCATCTTCGACACGCAAAGTTGCCCCCTTCACCGCATGCAGCGCGCTGAACACCGCGCTTGCCATCATGTCGATGATGCTGGACAAGCAGGAGCTGATGAAATCAAGATTGAACACCGAACTTACAAACGCCAGAGACGACGGTGAACATCACGATGTTAGAGCATAACCCGACAATGGAGAGATTGGGCGGGGCATCGTGGTGTTGATCCAGCGATTTGGAAATATGGTGTGCCGATCAACCGTTCCCCAAGGGTCAATGGCCATGCTCACGTCCTTTAGCGGCTAATAGAGATGCGCCAGGAAGGTTGGAAGCAGGACACAGCATCACATTCGGATGAGCACCTGTGGCGATATCAAAATCTCGAGCCGGTCCTGCAAGTCCCAAATTTCCATGTTGCCAGCAGCCTGAATAAATCTAATCGGAACCGACATCTAATTTACCGAACCGGGAATAAGCCCCCTATGCGCCAGGGCTTTATTTTAGCAGCAACTGCCGGTTGGCGCTTGTAAGGCGAGTAAAACAGGGCTTCCCCATCCGCCCCCGCCGCGCTACGCTTCGAGTAAATGATAACCACCGCAGACACCTTGGCCACGCTAATCGCTTTCCCCACCATCAGCGCGGATAGCAACGAAGCGTTGATCCGCTGGTGCATCGGGCGTATCCATGCTGCCAACGGCCGGGTTCATGTTTTTTCTGGCACCAAGCCCGGAAAATTCAATCTTCTGGCGAGCTTTGGACCAACGACCGGGGCGGGCTTAGTGCTTTCTGGCCACAGCGATGTGGTGCCGGTGGCGGGCCAAGCCTGGAACACGGATCCGTTCATTCTGACCTGCCAGGGCGGCAGGCTTTACGGCCGCGGTAGTAGCGACATGAAGGGATTCCTTGCGGCGGCGCTCTGCGCTGCAGCAAGGGCGGACAAGGCCAAACTCGCCCGCCCATTGCATCTGGCCATTTCCTACGACGAGGAAATGGGTTGTTTAGGTGTACGGAACCTATTGGCGAGATTAGCTAAAGAAAAGTTTCAAGCAGAAGGCTGCATTATCGGGGAACCAACAGAGTTAAAGGTTGCATTGGGTCACAAAGGCAAGCTCGCTGGCCGCATCTGCTGCTTCGGCCAAGCTGCGCATTCCGCCAACCCTGCACTCGGATGCAATGCGATTTCGCTAGCCGCGGAGATGGTATGCGCGGCGCAGAGGCTGCAAGCACTCCTTGCCGCCCATGGCGCACATGACAGCGCCTATCCCTTTCCTGCCACTAGCGTGCATATTGGCACAATCGAGGGCGGCAGCACGCTGAATATCGTACCAGAATATTGCGAGATGCAGTTCGAAATTCGTAACGTTATGGGGGATGAACCTAGCGAACTGCTAGAGTGGCTGCGCGGCGAGGCAGCTAAGATCATGGCACAGCAAGGCAAGGGTCGGATTGAAATCGAGACGACCAATGCATACCCCGGTCTTGAAACAAATCCTGCAGGCGATTTTGCTACAAAAATTCTACGCGCCGCCGGTACGCCGAGCTGCAAGGTCGACTTCGGCACCGAAGGGGGACTGTTCAGCCAGCAACTGCATCTGCCCGTTGTAGTTTGCGGCCCAGGCAGCATCGAGCGTGCGCATAAGCCTGATGAATATGTGACCCAGAAAGAGCTGGATGATTACGATGCGTTTCTGGACCGCGTGATTGCCGGACTGTCATCTTAACGCATGCCTAGAAGCCGCGTGTTGAGCAGCAACCCCCGACTGAGTAGGATGAAGGTTGCTCCTGTTGGGATGCGGCACAACTCCTTCAAGGCGGCGATACCGCAAACCGGCCGCCGCAACTTACCTTCAGCCGCCATATAGGAAAACGTGCGGCAATCCAGTGTCCTCAGATTCTTCCACCGCGTTGGCACGCTGGCATCCCTCGCCACACGGCACTATCCTACGAATGGTGTCGACATGCCATAGTGTCCAACGATCTTCGATGCGAGGCAGGCTTTGCGGAACAGCAACAAAAAATCGTTCAAACTCAAGGGGAGATCCAGCAACGGGAAATCCTCGTCTTTAGAATCTTCTTTGAATGGGCGGAATCTTTTTTATTTTTCGACACGATTTTGTCGTGATTCACACTATGTGCTGGTTGAGGGGGGCTGCCCGGATGCCACGTACTTATTTTCAAGACTTGCGTGAGCATGAGATGTCGTCCGTTGAGCGCGGTGAGGAGAGTTGCCGTTCGGCGGCGCGACGATTTGGTTTGAGTGACTCATCGGCGATCAAGTGGGTCTGGCGGTTCCGCCAGCTTAGTGATCGGCGCTGTGCGGGAACGGGCAGGCATCGGCCTTCGAAGCTAAAGCCTGAGCGCACATGGCTCGAGGCTTAGCCCGACATCACACTGGCGGGGTTGAGCCTGCGGTTATGGGCTGAGCGCGGTGTCCTATCTGATGCCGGCATGCTGTCGCGCTTCTTTCCAGTCCGAGAGCATCGGCTTCAAAAAACGTGCTGCCCGCCGAGCAGGAGCTGCCTGACATTGCCACCAAACGCGCCCGCTGGCGACGGCATCACGGAAAAAGTGACAGCTCTCGCTTGGTGTTCATCGATGAGACATGGGCCAAGACGAACATGACCCGCACCCATGGCCGCTACCGGCGCGACCGGCGGGACGATACAGCCTCCGCGCCACCGCAAAGCGGCCTTGCAAACAATGGCTAGCTTGCTACCTCTTTTTCATGCTTCCAGAGCATGATGCCCAGGCCTGATGAACTTCTCTTTGCTCTGAAAGCCTTCACCGGCGCCATGCTGGCGTTCTACATCTCTTGTTGGTTGGGGCTGGATAATCCCTATTGGTCGATGGCGACGGCCTTTATCGTTGCGCACCCCTTGGCGGGCGCTATGCGCTCCAAGGCGATTTACCGTTTCTTCGGCACACTCATTGGCGGCACAGCGGCGGTGATTATGGTACCCAGCTTTGTCAATGCCCCGGCGCTGCTGTGCGCCGCCATGGCGTTGTGGGTTGGGCTTTGCCTGTACATCGCGTTGATGGACCGCTCCCCACGTGCCTATATGTTCATGCTCTCCGGTTACACAGCTGGCATCATCGGCTTTCCCTCCGTCACTGACCCCAGCCATGTGTTTGAAACCGCGCTGACGCGCTGCGAGGAAATCACGCTAGGCATCGTCTGCACCACCATGATCGGAACGCTCATTCTACCGCGCGCCATGGGGCCAGTGCTGGCGCGGCGCATCGCCTCGTGGGTGCAGCCCGGGATGGATTGGGCCAGCGCTGCCCTGGGTGGCGACGGCGAATCCCCGCTAGCACGCGACGCCCGCCGCCGCCTAGCCTTTGAGGCTACAGACACGGCAATGATGGTCTCGCAGCTCGCCTATGATATTTCCCACATGCAATCGGCGGTGCGACAGGTCACGCGGCTACGCATGTATGTGGTCAGCCTGATGCCAGTTCTGGCTTCCATCGGCCAACGCGTGGCAGAGTTGCACCGGCTGAACGGCATGACCCCCGCCATGCAAGCCGTTCTCACCCATACGGATGAGTGGATTAAGGCCGGCAAACCCGAAGGTTCCGACCCATTGCTGCAAGAAATCCGGGAGTTGGCACAAGAGCAACCCAGTTGGACCAGCCTGCTGCGCGCAAGTCTCGCCTTGCGGCTGGAAGAATTGGTGCGCATCGCGCACCAATCCCGGCTGATCCGCCGACATGTGGTTGACGGCACCCCCGCCCCCACCAGTCTGAAGCTGGAGATGGAATATATCGCCATCACCCGACATACCGTCGATCATAAGCTGGCCTTCCTCTCGGCCGTTTCTGCCGTGCTCTCAATTCTGCTCGTATGCGCAATCTGGATTGAGACAGCGTGGGCCTATGGCGCCGGCGCCGCAATCATGGTTGCAGTTGCCTGTTCGTTTTTCGCGGCGCAGGACGATCCTGCCCCCGCCATTGCACAGATGTTGCGCAACAGCATGATCGTAATCGCCGGCATTTTCGTCATTAGTTTTGCTCTTTTGCCTGCAATAACCGGATTTACCGAACTTTACCTCGTGCTGCTTCCGGCGGGGCTGGTCATCGGCGTTTTGATCTCTCGTCCCGCCAACTTTGGTACCGGAATGATTTTTGGCGCGTTTGGCGCTACACAGCTTGCCCTCGGCAATGGGTACAATGCGAACTTCATCAAATTCGCAGGAAGTTCCTTAAGCTTACTCGTCGGTCTCGGCAGCGCCCTGGTCCTGACGCGGCTTATCCGCTCAGTGGGCGCAGCCTGGAGTGCCAAGCGTCTAATGCGCGCCAATTGGCGCGACATTGTTACCGCGGCGCAGGCCAACAGCGCGCCCGACCGCGCCGCCATGACGGGTATTATGATGGATCGGCTAGGGCTAATGATGCCGCGCCTTGCGGCCGTTGCCTCGGGCGCAGACAGCGCCGTTTCGGGCGCGCTTCAAGATCTGCGCGTGGGGCTGAACGTAATCGGCCTGCACCGTGAGCAATGGCACCTACCGCCGGCCGCGCAGGCGGGCAGCCAGATCGTCTTTCACCGCCTCGCCGCACATTACCAGGATAACCCACGCCGCCCGGCCCCGCCCAGCCTCGCCCAAGCGCTGGATGAAACGATAGCTACACTGATGAATGACCCGTTGGCTTATCGCGCGGCGCTGATGGTTCTTTCGGGCCTGCGCTCTCTACTTTACCCTGATGCGCCGCCGCCGGATTTCTCCTGCGCCTCTCCAAACCTGAGGGTCCCATGATCGGTGAAGTAAATATCTACGGCGTGCTATTTCCGCCGTTGCTCATCTGGCTGGCCATCGCGCTGGGGGTTTCTACGCTAATCCGCCGGGGCATCGCGGCGCTGGGCCTCTACCGCTTCATCTGGCATAGGCCGCTTTTCGATCTCTGTCTGCTCGTCGCGCTAACGGGCCTCGTCAGCTGGGCAGCAAATAATTATTTTTGATCAAGGGGAGTCTCATGCCGTCCGCGTCCTTCGTTTGGCGTTTCCTTGTCACGCTAGTCGCCCTGGCTATCGCGGTGTTCGTTGCTTGGCAGCTCTGGGTTTATTACATGGACAGCCCTTGGACCCGGGACGGGCGCGTGCGTGCGGACATCGTTTCGCTAGCACCGGATGTGAGCGGCCCGATTGTGCGCGTGTTCGTACACGACAACCAGCCAGTGCATAGCGGCGAAAAGTTGTTCCAGATTGATCCCTCGCGCTTCAACCTCGCCTTGGAGCAGGCTAATGCCGCATTGGCGCAAGCGGCGGCCACCAAATCGAAGGCCCAGGCCACGCTGCAGAACGCCGAACAAAACGCCGCGCGTTACGCAGCACTTTCCAGCAACGCCGCATCGGCGGTTTCGCGCGATGACGCCGACACGCAATCGCGCGTGGCACAGGCAGACTATGCAGCGGCACAAGCGGACTATGCGGCGGCACAGGTAAATCTAAACGTAGCACAACTCAACTTACGGCGCACCACGGTACGCGCCACAGTAAACGGCGTGGTGACGAATTTCTCCATGCGGCCGGGCGACTACGTAGTCGCGGGCAATCCGGTCATCGCCATCGTCGACACTGACTCTCTTTATGTAGATGGCTACTTTGAGGAGACGAAGCTCCGCCACATCCAGATCGGCGACAAAGCGGAGGTACAGCTCCTGCAGGGCGGCCCGCCCATCGACGGTCATGTGCAAGGATTTGCAGCTGGCATCGCGGATAGGGAACGGATCGCTGCCCCCACGCTGCTGGCAGATGTAAACCCCACCTTTACCTGGGTACGCTTAGCAGCTCGCATTCCCGTACGCATTGCTATCGACCATGTTCCCGCAGGCACGCATCTCATCGCGGGTATGACCGCCACGGTGACCATTCTACCGAACAAAAAGAGGAACCAGACTTAAGGAACTTCTGAACAAGTTAGCATTTTTTGGCATAGGTAGAATTTGCCTAGGATATCCAGGGAAATGCTTCTGATGCGTCAGTTGAGCTTTGCGGGGGCTGGGTTTGAACGTTTTGGCAAGATGACGCGTCGTGCGGCGTTTCTGGCGGAGATGGAGGCGGTTGCGCCATGGACGCGGCTTTAGCCGTTTTAGCCGAAACCGGGCAAGGACCGCCGCCCGATTGAGCTGGATCGCATGCTGCGTATCTATTTCCTAGAGCATTGGTTTGTCCTGTCGGACCCAGGGGCGTAAGAGGCGCTCCATGATTCCGAAGTGGTGCGCCGATTTGCCGGCATCGATCTTCGCTATGAGCCTGTGCCTGACGAGACGACGATCCTCAATTTCCGGCATCTTCTGGAATGCCACGAATTATGCAGCCAGCTCTTAAAAGAGGTGAATGACTATCTGGCCACCCGCGGGCTGAGGGTTTCGACAGGCACAATCGTGGATGCCACCATCATTCATGCACCGTCTTCAACGAAGAATGAGGCGAAAGCGCGCGATCCCGAGATGCCCCAGACTCGCAAGGGAAAACAATAGTATTTCGGCATGAAGGCGCATATCGGCGTGGATTCGGGGACCAAGTTGATCCACTCGGTGGCAGCCCCCCTTCGGGGCCATTCCATTGGCGCTTTGCACCGCCGGTACCTTCGGCCCCTCCGCCCGCGAACGCGCATGACAGCACGGCGCTGGAAGACTTGCTGCATGGGGATGAAAGGCGTGTCCCGGGCGATCAGGCTTATCGCGGCCAACGCGAGGTCATCCGCCGTCGCGCACCCAGAGCCAAGGGTTTCATCAACCGCCTGCAGGCTCAAGGGCGTCATCGATCAGGCCGAGAAAGCCAGGAGCGCTCAAGTCCAAGGTCCGCGCCAGTGTCGAACACTGTTTCGGCGTGATGACGCGCGTATTCGGCTTTACCAAGGTCCGCTACCGGGGGATCAACAAAAACGCCGACTGGCTGTTCGCCACATGCGCCCTCGTCAATCTCTTCATGGTCAGGCGGCGCCTGTTGGCAGTATAGGCGCGCGCAGTTGCCAACCTCCATGGCTGCAGCCGCAAAAAATCCGGAAATTACTCCCCCGCGACCCGCCGGAGGCACGGTCCAAGATCAGATTATTTCAGAAGGTTTTAAAAATCACCAACTTGTTCAGCGACCCCTTAAGAGGCGTCATCAAAGCGGCACTTAAAACAATTTTAATTAGTCAGATGGACCAATCTGATAGCGTAAAGTTACTCGCTAAACACCTAGCATCTGTCAGCTTTGGTCTAAATCGAAATTGAGATTTCCCACGACAAGGAAAATGCGATTCAAAATTGGCACCGCGCTTAAGGCCAACGGCAATAGCTCGACTGCCGTTCACTTGAATGGCGTATTCATGTGGCGGTTGCGTTCGTACATGACTCGACCGTCGGGAAGGCGGCCAAATGCTTTGACCTATCGGTCGCCTGCGCAGTGTAAATCGGCCACCCTGCGCGCCGCGCACGGCGCTGGCGTCCCACAAGATTGGCGGCAATTACCTACCCACCCGACGCAGCCGATATCATCACCAACCGTCTTATGGCTAAACTGGACTGAATTGTGCGTGCCCTTGCTGCTGATTTCAGAGTAAGCGACATCAACATATTCTGCGGCACCGTCCAGCGCTCTCTGCGCTGGACGGCCTCACATTCAACAAAAAGCTCATGCGAACGAACGGGGCGAGTTGGGTTCGCCTGCGGGCACGTTCTCGAACACTTCAGCGCGTGTTGGATCCCACCCGCTTGGTCTTCGTCGATAAAACACGGGGAAGACCAACTTGACCCGTACTCGGCCAGGACACACGTGGAACCCGCTTCTAGCCAGAGCCCCCTATGAACACTAGAGGGCGCCGACGTTTAGGCCGGGTTTCGGCACAACCGTATCATGGTGCTCTGCGTTATAGATGGGCCGATCGACGACGTATCCTTCACCTCCCGGGTCCTGGACCTCCTCGTCCCCACACCTAGTCCCGGAAACCGCATCATCGCCGATAATCTTAGCCACTAAGACCGCAAATTTCGTACATAATGCGATCCTAAGAGCCAGCAATAAGCTGTTCTTCCTGCCGCCATACAGCCCTGATCTCAATCCCATCGAGCAGGTCTTCGCAAAGCACAAAACCTTGCTCCGAAAAGCAGACGAAAGAACCGTTGAAGCTACACGGAAGCGCATCGGCTCACTGCGCGACCAGTTCAGCCCAGCAGAATGCACAAATTACATCAAACATGCAGGACATGCGTCTACCTGATCACAGAATACGCTGGCCCCAAAGTCCCCATACCTGCAATGCCCCCACGCCGGCATTGCAAGAGAACGGCTCATACGGCCCGTTGGCGAACGGCAGCACTTGGTTGCTCATTGCCAAACTGAAAACCGACCGAAGGAAAATTAGGCTACTTTTGTGGAGGAAATCGGCGCGAAGAAACGTTGGACCTTGCTGCCGTTACGCTTTTTATGCCAAGTCGCCAAACATTCCGGTCAGCGCGCTTTCCGTGGCCTCGCAAAGTCCGCGTTCGGTGATCAGCCCCGTCACTAGGCGCGCTGGCGTCACATCGAAAGCTGGGTTGGCGGCGGGGCTTGAGGTTGGCACGATCCGTACGGTGGCGATAGAGCCGTCCAGCGCACGACCGGTCATCGTCGTTACCTCCGAGGCCGACCGTTCCTCAATGGGAATATCGGAAAGCCCATCTCTGATCGTCCAGTCTATGGTAGAGGAGGGAAGTGCAACCCAGAACGGCACCTTATTATCGCGCGCGGAAAGCGCTTTTAAATACGTGCCGATCTTATTGCAGACATCGCCCTGACGGGTCACGCGGTCGGTACCAACTATCACGAGATCGACTTGTCCATGCTGCATGAAATGCCCTCCGGCATTATCTGCAATCACCGTATGCGGCACACCATGCTTGCCCAGCTCCCATGCAGTGAGAGACGCGCCTTGATTGCGAGGACGAGTTTCCTCAACCCACACATGCACCTCCAGTCCCGCATCGTGCGCCTTATAGATTGGCGCCAGGGCAGTGCCCCAATCCACCGTAGCAATCCAGCCGGCATTGCAATGTGTCAGCACATTTACCCGTTTCTTCGCCTTCGCTATCTCCTCGATCAAGACTAAGCCATTGCGACCGATCGCCTCGTTCACCGCGACGTCCTCATCGCAGATTTTCGCTGCCTCAGCATAAGCGGCGTCGGCTCGGGCGGAAGGCTCCAGCGTTTGCAACAGCGCAGCCACGCGCTTGAGCGCCCAGCGCAGATTGATCGCGGTGGGGCGCGTCGCGCCCAGCACCTCAAGCGCCTGCGCCAAGGCAGCATTGGAAGCATTGACGCGCATCGCCAAGGCCACACCATAAGCAGCGGATGCCCCGATCAGCGGCGCGCCGCGCACCAGCATCGCCTTGATAGCATGCGCCATCTCCTCAAGCGTGGTCAGTCGGACAAGATCTACACTCCAAGGCAGCTTCGTCTGATCGATAATGCGAACAGACCAACCATCGGTCTCGTCCACCCAGATCGAGCGATATGGGGTGCCATCTATTTTCATCGCGTTAAAACTTCCTAAAGTTTCTGGTGTAAAGCGCAGACAAGAGTGAATAGGCGTCGAGCGGTAGAAAAATCAATCTCCAGCTTGCCAGCCAAGCGTTCCTGCATCAGCTCGGCGCCTTCATTATGCAATCCACGCCGGCCCATATCGATAGCCTGAATGCGCGTCTCCCGCCCTTCCGCCACTGCGTCGGCATAAGAATCCAGCAACATCTTGTAATCGCGTATCAGCGTCTTGAATGGTCCAAGCGCCAACAGCACGGCCTGTACGGGCCTGTCCATCTCGTCACGTACATCGAATACGAGTCGTCCATCCCGAATGGAAAGGTGCAAGATGCTATGCAGGTTTGGGTGACTTGGCAGATAAAATTCATTCTCTTGCTCCAAGTCACGCACTGCCTGTTCACGGTCGGCCTGCTGAAGTGGTGAAGCCCGGTGCAGCATCTCTTCGCCCAGAACAATCTCCGTTAGCCTGCCTTTTGCATCTTCCACGCTCACCCTCCGCATCGCCAACAAGCCCGAGGCCAAGCATACCCCTTATAGAAAATCTCGACAAATCATCGCAGATACCGGTGCGGCAGGGGCACGAGGCTTGGCAGCGCAAACGCGTTCTCAAACGTTTGCATATTGCTCCGGCAACCGACTTGGCAGTTCATTCCGCTCATGATCCATCAATGCTTTGGTGATTTGTCTGTCCAACGCCAGCCTAGCAGAATTGGCTTGCATTGCTTTGCAGCGGCATTTTTTGGAACCATCCCGACGACGAACAATATTCGGATACAAAATGTTATGTGCCGGGCGCTTTCACGGCAAAACCGAGCCCGGCGACTTCGAGGATATATTGAATCCAAAAAAATTCGCCGCAGCGGTGCGTTTGCTTACGCTTTTTGTTGACAGCACGTTGCTAGAGGCAGAATAGCGATTCTTGCGTGCATCACGCGATTCGCGGCGCAGCTGAGTCTGATTTCCGCGGACATGGAGTCCGCACGCAAACAAGAAGGACGGCATATCGCCGAGGAGACAAAAACGCTTCCGTGCCGGATCGCAGCCTACCGGAACTCAACCATAACCTTGAAAGCAAGGAGCAATTTCCCGTGACCAATGAAGACAAGTACAACGCGCAGCCGCTAGCTGTGCGGGCACCCGCGAAGAAGACCGCCGCCAAAAAGTCGGCCGTGAAGAAAGCCGCCGCCGCTAAAAAACCGGCCGTGAAGAAAGCCGCCGCCGCTAAAAAGCCGGCCGTGAAGAAAACCGCCGCCGCTAAAAAGCCGGCCGTGAAGAAAACCGCCGCCGCTAAAAAGCCGGCCGTGAAGAAAA
>JAKAEC010000010.1 GCA_021818425.1 Pseudomonadota bacterium | reverse complement strand
AGATCGGGGCCGTCATCCAAGCATGTTCCCAGCCCTCGCCGAGGGTCGCGCGGGATTCGGTGAGACAGTCCCGGCACCAGAGATCTAGCGGCGCCACGAGATCCTCCGGCAATCCCTCACGTAAAAAGTCTCCTCGCGCGGGCAGCTTGCCGAAAAAACCGGTCAGAGCGGGCCGGAAGGCGCTCATCCTTGCAGACTGGGGCAGCGGAAATCGGCCAACGTGCCCGGCGCGAAGGGATTAAGCACCGAGTTTGCGCTAATACTATAGCTGACACGGTGTCCGCCGACGGTGAAAGTGAGCGTGTACTGGTCTGACGATCCGGCTTCAGCTAGCGTGCCTTGGGAAAAAAGATGGAATAGAGCCCAGGGACCGGAGGCGTCCAACTCCACCGGGTTGCCACCGCTAGTAGGGGTGATGATGAGCCGCGCCGTCTGCATGCCGTCCGCGCCGGGCCAGGAAATCATAGTCGGCACTTGCGGACCGTGCGCATAGGACACGTTCACTGCTCCCAACTCCAGCACAGCTTGCGCCGCCCCCGCATCAAGCGACGTGGGCGTAAGACTGAATTGTACGCTGGGTGTCGGCCCCGCCGCGAAGAAGAGCTGCTTGATCGTCTCCGCGCGCTGGAACTCCACCAGGGCACCCTGACTGATCGGCGGAGTAACACCGTTCACCGCTTGCACCCGCCAAGTCCTACCCGACATGTCGACATAAGGCTGTACCTGCTGCGTGAAGAAACTGTCCAACATGCCGTTGGGGGCGAAGAGACGCGCGAAGTCTCCCAGCGGAATGTCGGTGCTAGATGTAGGAACAAACGGATAACGCCCTGCAACTGCCTGCTGACAAAGCTGGCCGGGGCCAGCGGCACCATTGAACGCCGCCGCCGCCGCCTTAGCCGCACTGCCACCGCGCAAGGCATTGGCGTTCACCACCAGCGCCTGCACCCATCGGGCGACCGGCTGCGGATCTGTTGCTGCTTCGCCCTGCAGCAGGGAGGCCGGGTCGCCGCCAGCCGCCGGGGCAGCGGGCGCTATACCGGGCGCCGCAGAGGACAGGGCGGCGAGTTGCTGCTGCAGGCTGTTGATGAGGTTGAGTGTGAGGCTCATAGGCGAGCCCGCGCCGCCTCCGACATAATTGATCAGCGGTGCATAGTAATGATCCACTTCCGAGCCCGGCGGAGCGGCCCCACCGGCCGGGGAGGTCGAGCCGATCAATCCTTGAAGAGCAGCAGCATCGGCATTTACCGCGGCTGCTCCTGGAATTTTTGCTGTGGCAGCGGGCTTGAGCGGCTTCGCGCCCTTGGAGAGTTGAAGCTGCGTAGTGATGCTGGCCAGCAGCCGCTGCATCGGCGATTGCGGGGAGCCAAGGATATAGAGATTCTGTACTGCTTGGCCGATATTGGTGGCGGGCTTGAGGTTGAGATCCCCCAGCATCGCGTTCCAGTGGGCCTCGTAATCGGCCTCGTAGAGTTTGATGACGTTCTGCTCCAGATTCTGCATTTCCGGGCTGGAGGGATTAACCTGCTGACCAGGTCCCAGCACCCAGCTTTCATTCGCCACATCCTTGGCCGCATGGGTGAGAGCAGGCAGTAGCACGCGCTGGAAGCCCTTTATGGTGTAGAAGCCCGGCACGCCCTCGTTAAGCGGCTCGCCAGAGGCACGGGTAAATAGCGGCACGCCAGCGGCGCCCATCGCCTGCTCCGGCACCCAAGCGGGGACAGCAGCAGCGGCTTGAGAGTCGCGGATACGAGAATAAACGCGCTCTGCTAACGAGACGCGGCTAAATGTGGCACGAGCGGCCTCCACCAACGCGCCGTCCAGCGGCACTTGCGGCAGCGGCGCATCCAGCATGGCCACCAGGTGCTGCATAAGATCATCGCGCGCAGTCTGGTTGGCGATGCCGGGGTAGAGGCGCTGCCAGTCCAACTTCATCCAGGCTTCGACGAGACTCCTGTCCATCGGTCCCTGGCCGCCGAGCATCAAATAAACGCGCGTAGCTTGGTAGAGGAATTCCGGCTTGTCGAACCCCCCTCGCATCTCTGCTTCAAGCTGCAAAATCAGCCGGGGAAGAAAAATATTGTCCAGCGCGTTGGTATAGAGCGTGGCCGCGCCGGATCTGAGCTTGGATCCCTGATCCAGCCCCATGCCCATGGTGCCATAGGTAGTGGTGTTACCCGGGCCGAAGGGCACGTTGCGGGCGGCATCCAACAATGGCAGCACGGCAAGTAGGTTGGAATCCTGCACCGGATCCAGTGTCACGCTCTTCGCTGCTGCCTGGTAATCCGCGACCGCCTTGTTACTGGCGGCAATGGCAGCCTCGTTATGCGCGCGACTGACTAGTAAGCCCGCCAGCAGCGCCACAAACACCATAGCCACTGCGGTATAGCCCAGCGATTGTAGCAGCATGCGGCGACGGCGTTGGCCAGGGTTCTGCCCGGCCAACATCGCCTCGCCAAAAATCACGTCCTGTAACAGGCGGGAGAGAAAATAGCTGCGCCCGGAGGCAGCGCGCAGAGATGGCGCGCGACGCTGGTCTATGCCGAAGGCGCGGGAGAGCGCACCGGTCAGCCGGTCGATCGGCGTGCCTTCCTGCGTGCCGGATGTGAAGTACACACCGCGCAGATAAGGAGCCGGATCCAGCGCCGAGCCACCAAATGCCTCGGCCAGGAATTCGTGCAGCGGCGCCTCCAAACTGGCCACCTGGGTTGGGAAACCGGCAATGAGCGAACGTCTATCAGGGCTACGCTCGCGCTGAAGCAGATCGATCAGGCGCTCATCCAGCCGCTGTACCAGCAACTTGAATTCAGCATCAAAGCTCTGGATCGGGTTAGCGTCCTGCGCCGGGAAAGTGGTGCCCCAGACCTGAGCACGCTTTTCCTGGTCAAAATCATCGAAAAATTCCGTGAAACCGGCCAGAAGGTCCGCTTTGGTGAGCAACGCATAGACCGGCAGCTTAAGGTCCAGTCGGGTAGTGAGCTCCTTAATGCGCTTGCGAATGGCACGGGCGTGAGCAAGTCGTTCTTCCCGCGGAGCTGCGGCGATGTCCGCTACGGAAATCGCCACCACCACGCCGTTCAGCGCCTGGCGCTGGCGAGTACGCTTTAGAAGGTCTAGGAAACCTTCCCATCCGGCCTTGTCAGTGGAAGCATTGGAATCCTGGGTAGTGTAGCGCCCGGCGGTGTCGATCAGGACGGCCTGCTCCGTGAACCACCAGTCGCACAGGCGTGTACCGCCGACGCCCGCCACTGCGCCCTGCCCCAACTCCGCTGCCAGGGGGAATTTCAGCCCAGCATTCAAAAGTGCCGTGGTCTTCCCGGCACCCGGTGGTCCGATGATCACGTACCAGGGCTGTTCGTACAAATAACCACGCGAGCCGCTGGCCTTGCGCAGCAACGCCAGGGATTTTTTCAGCTTCTCGCTGAGCGTCGCCAACTCTTCCGCCGCCGCCTTGTCCTGCGACGCGGCGCCGGCATCGGCCACGCCCTCCGCCAGCGCCGCATCGCGCTTCTTCCGCTGCCGGTCCAGCAGCAGATTGGAGCCAAGCCAGACCAGCAGAATTACGATGATGATAGCCAGCCGGACAATGACGCCAGAGAGTGCGTGAATGAACGGCGCGAAGAACCACACCAGAGCCGCCAGCACTGCGGCGGCGATAAAGCTCAGGAACCAGCGCGAGGCAAAAAAGCCAAGTATCGTCTTCATAACAGGCTCAATTTCCGGAGGGGTGGTTCAGCACGATTTCGATACGGCGGTTCTGCGCGCGGCCAGCTGCTGTGGCATTACTAGCCACTGGGTCGGCATCGCCCATGCCTTTCGCAGTGATACGACTTTCATCGCCGATAGTCTGATCCAGGATCGCGGCCGCTGCCCGGGCACGGGACTGAGAGAGCACGAAATTGGACGGAAATTGCAATGTGTGAATGGGCTGGTTGTCGGTATAGCCCGTCACCACGATAGTGCCGGTTTCTTTTGCCAACGCCTGGCCGATCTTCCGCAGCAGCGGCGCAGCCGCGCTTTCGACCGTCGCACTGCCAGAGCCGAACAGCCCCTGATTATTGATACGGATGACCGGCTGGTGGGTGGTGCCGAGCACGCTAACCTTTCCGGCCGCTATCTCGGGCTGCAGGAAGCCAGAGAGACGGTCCAGTATGGTGGGGCCGACGGGTCGCGGCTCGGGCGGCGCCACCACGGGTTGGGCACGCACGATCTGCGGCATCTGGGCGAGCGGCGCCGTGACTTCCGCTTGGAAGACGGCATCCGACCTGCCGGAGAGCGAGAACAGGCACGCTGCATAAACCAGCCCAAGCACGCCAAGCGCCACAATACCCACGACCCAGACTGGCACGCCGAAGCGGCGCGGCCTGTAAGGGATGGCCACGCCCTGCCAATGCGGAGAGAGGGCCGGGTCACCGGGCGGGTTTTGGCGGCGCAGGACTGCGTAGGTTTCCTCCCGCAGCCGGTCGATCTCTGCAGGGCCGCGCGGGGAGAGTCGGTAACGGCCCATGTAACCGAGCGACAGGCAGAAATACATCAATTCCAGAACCGGCAAGAAATTGCCCGGGTTTTGGCGGATCTGCGCCATCACGTCGAAGAAACGCTCGCCGGAGCGCACCTCCTGGTGGAAGGTGGAAACCAGCGAACGCTGCGCCCAGGCACCCTGGCTGCCCCAGGGTGTGGCTAGCACCACATCGTCCAAGCTGGCGCAGAGGGCATAATGGGCAGGGCGGAGCTGCTCCATGGGAATATTACGGGCACGGGCATTTTCCTCGAAGCGACGGATCTCGCGCACCGCGCGCTCACGCAGATCGCCGGAATCAGGCGCCTGCAGCGTGTTGCGCAAACGGGCCAACAATTGCAACAGCGGCCCGGCGGCAGCAATGAGCGGTGAGCCGCCCATAAAGATCGTCTCCGGCGCGTCGGCAGGCAGGCTGGCGGAGGCGGCACTGTAACCACCCGGCGCCGGGCTAGGTTGCGCCGGCGCGAAACCGCTATCGAACGGCGACGGCTGAGGGGGCGGCGGCACGGTCGGGCGCTTGCCACCCGGTATCGGCCGAATCACGGTGCGGTCCGAATCGTCCGGCTCGGAGAACGGATTGTCGCTCATCATTTATCTCCCCAAATCGCTTCCCGCGATCATCCCTTGATGGCCCAAAGCTCCATGCGCAGGCCAGGAAATTCACCGGAAACATGGATCGCGAAACCGCCCGATGTCTGCATTTGTTGCCAATGCGTGCTGTTGCGGTCCAGTTCGAAATAAGATCCACCCGCATAGAACGGGATCTGCCTCGGTGCCACCGGCAGCGGGCGGACGGCGATACCGGGCAGTGCCACGTTCACCAACTCGCGGATATGTTCCACCGCGCCGATTTTCACCTGAGCGGGGAAGAGGCGGCGGATGGTTTCCGTCGGCACGTCCGCCTGCACGGTGAGCACGAAATTGGATGCACGGAGAATGTTGCGGTCGTTGATGGGGCCGACATGCACACCATGCCGGCGCTCCTGCAATGGGATCGCGACCGCGTTGGTCTCGATGACCGAGGAGAGAGAGCGGCGCAGATCGGCGATGACCGGCGCGAAGCTGCGTTGTAGGTCTTGATGCCGGTAGCCAGGATATTTGTTGGGTCGGCGCTGCTGGTCCGTGAAGGTGGCGAATTCCGCTGCCATCTGCACATAGGCGGTATAAAGTGTTTCGGGGTGAATGTTAGCGGCATCCGCCCAATGTTGCAGCAAAGCCTGCCAGCGGTTGAGCGCCTGGAGCAGCATGAAATCCGCCACCTCCGCCACACCGCGCGCACCGGGCGCGTTCACCCGCGCCGCCAGGGCCTCGCCGCGTTGATTGATCATGCCGGCAAACTCCGTGACAAGTCCGGCCAAAGCGGGCACGGCATGGCATATCAGCGCCGGGGGCAACCAATTTTCGTCCAACGTTACACGCTTGTCGGACGAAACTTCCATGATCCTGGCGACGGGAATGCAGAGGTAGCCTGCCCGATCATCCGTATCGAGCAAGTAACGCAATTTCAACCGGCCGATGAGCAGCTCGGCCGCCTGGGGCGAGGCAGAATGAGTGTCGTATGCCTCAAAGCTCTGCGCCTTGTAGCGCCCCTCAGCACTACCATCCACGGCTGCGATTTCCACCGCACCTGCCTGCTGCACTGGCAAGGCCAGATGGATGAGCACGCCGCGGGTATTTTCCGGCACGTCGAACGGCGCAGGATGTTCGGTTTCACCAGGCAAGGCGAACGGGGTGCCATCCTCGAACACGCCCGAGGCGGTGGAAACGGCAAAGCGCCCAGTGCCGAGCAAATCGCGGTCCAATGTCATCTGCGTCAGGCCCCAACCGTGGGAACGCAACGCCGCCACGCGCCCGCGCAGATAGGCTTCGAGCCAGCGATCCTGCTGCTGGAAATGCTGGGAGCGGAGGAACATGCCCTCCTGCCAGATAACACGGTTTGTCCAGCTCACTGCAAGGCTCGCATAATCTTCAAATCTCCCAAGCTTCGTTCCGGACGCGCCGGGTTGTTGTTACGGCTTATCTATCAACCACCGAGAGTCGCAGTCAGCCGGCTTATACGCAGAGTCAGCACGGTTGGGCCATGGGCGGCAACAGGTGACAAGAGTTTCCAGGTGGCGTGGTTAATGTCACGGAACAATACCGCCACGCCAACATTGGTGGTGCCTGGGGTTAGGTTGGTCGTTTCGGTCAGCTTCTGATCGGGCGAGACGATATATTGCACGGAACTACCCAGCTCCTCCGCGCCCAGGGCAGCCCTTTCATTGCCGGTGAGGGTGTACACATCCGCCGACTGGAACTTGCCGACTGCAGCGAGTTGATAAACCCGCACCGCCACAGCCGTGCCCAGGCCGGAGGGATTAGGATTCTGCCCGGCGCTGCCAATAATGTTGAGCGTGAGCACAGGTGGCGGGGGTGGCACCGAAGCGCACCCGGCAAGCACTAAAAACATGGTGAGGATGGCGTATTTTTTCATTACGGCTCCCTGGCGCTGATTTCGCGCAAAGCATTTTCATAGGCACGGGCAAAGGATTTGCCGAACACGCTGTCGAAGTCATCCGCCAGCGCACGCGTGATGGTTTCGTGAAGTTTCTCATAGGCGTCAAAAGCCCGGGCCTTCTTCTGCGCGGGCAGCAGGGCCACACCATCGACATGAAGCTTTGCGGGGTCCAACTGCGCAAGTAGGGCGCGCACTGCATCCTGCATCGCCGCCACGGTGGCCAGCTCATGCAGGCGCATATCGCGCAGGGCGTCGCTTACCGCCACATCCGGCCCCATATCCACCCGCCGTCCAACGCCGAGCAGCGCGGTCAATGCGTCATCGTCGTCAGCGGAGAATTTAAGCGGATTATTGCCGCGGGCGCGAATCATGGTCTGTTCGATACGGAACTCGCCCTTGATGGCAGCACGCGCGATTAGAGCCTGACGAATACCGGAAACTAGTGCGCGAAAGGTGCCGCCCAGCGCCGTCATCAGCGCCATGGGATTGGCCGGAGCAACACCTTCCAAGCCGGCGCCATTCAGGAACGCGGCCAGCAGCGCATCGCCACCCTGCGCAGAGGAGGCAACCGGCGCTACCTGGGCAGGCACGCTGGGCATCTCCTGAGGGGGCTGGGGTGGGCGGTCGGTCACCGGCTCAGCGAAGGGGTTGGGAGCCTCCGGCACTGGACGCTGCGGCAAAGGCGCGGGTCGCGGCGGGGGATCGCTAAAAGACGGATGCTGCGCAGGCAATTCGTCGAACGGCGACGACGCGGGCTGTTCGCTAGGCAGGGGCGAGAGGTCCCAGTCATCGTCCTCCGGCAGAATCTGCCGCGAGGCAGGTGGGCGGAACGCATCGCTAAAAGAGGGCGTGTGGTCCGGTTGGGTAGGCACTCCAAGAAAATCACTCTCCGGTCCCGCCAGCGGGTCAAACTGCTCTGACAGCGTCATGGACGGCGGGCTGGCTGGGCCGCCGAAAAGCGGGTCATCCGGCCCGAAGGCGGCACTAGTGAAGCTGTTGGCAGGGGGGGTAGGTTTGGGAGCAAACACGTCCCCGCCGAATGGATCGTCGAACGGCGAACTGCTTTTGCCGAAGCTGGAAGCGCCGAAGCCCTGACCATCCTCGATCCGCACCTCGATTTCGTAGGCACCCAGACGGATTCTGTCGCCGTCACGCAACTCGCGAATCTGACCGTTGCCGACCGGATCCTCATCGTGGTTAAGATAGGTGCCGTTGGTGCTGATATCTGCGATCGCCCAGCCGCCGTTACGAAATGCAATCATGCAATGGCGCTTCGAGAGCAACCGTTCTGAATCCGGCATGATCCAGTCATTGTCCGGTCCGCGGCCGATGCGGAACTCCCCGCCGGAAATCTGTCTGGTTTCGGGCGGCACCGCGTCCGGGCAACGCAGAACGGTGAGGGTGAGAGTCATGTGGCCTCCGGCGGCAGGCGGCCGTGACCGCCAACGGCGATATCCTGGGCCGATTGCAGGAACATAGCTAGGCGTTGAAGCTGGCGCGAGGCATCGGTGCGCACGGATGCCAAAGCGACGGCGCCTGCCACGGCCACGCCGGTAAGATGCGGCGGCGGCGGCACAGTAAGGGCGGCGGCCGGGGCTAAGGAATCACCACTCCAGAACGCAGATACGCCTGCCCAGGCTTCAGGGCTCTGGAACCCAGCACGCTTGGCTTCTTCCATTGCAGCACGGGCAAAATCCATATTTTGCTGACGCACCCAGTTTTCGGCCAACTCGCGCACCTTGCGGTCCGCTTCTGGCAGGTCCGGCGGAGCGGTGTGGGCGGCGCACATGCAGGCCCACCACACGGCCTCTCGCTTGGGCAAGGCATGGGCCAGCACACGCGTGGCCTCGATCCCAAACCCCACCTGGGCCAGGGCGGACACCACCTCTTGCACGCTCACGAGTCCGGCCGCACATTCCAGAGCGGCCCCCGAGAGAGCGGCGCGTGTGAGCACCAAGGGCAGGGCGGTGGATAGTTTGCTCTGAGTTGCGGCACTCACCTCGTTTTCCCTCCCTGGCTCAAGAATTGATCATAGTCATGGCGCCCTTCAGCTCCAGCATTCCATCGCCGGAGACCTGCACAATGGCACCTTTCACCGCCGTTTGCGCCTGGCCGGTGACATTGACCTGGATGCCGGTCACATCCACCTCCGATGCTGTGAGTTTTACTGTGCTGCCACCCACCGTGAGGGTGATGGAGGAGGTATCGATCTTGATCGAGTTACCACCCACCTTCAGCGTGATCGATTGTCCGGCGCTATGGGTAATAGTACCCGCCGTCACATCCAGCGACTCATTACCCTGGCTGACCGTGGTGGAGAGATTGCCCTGGCTAACCGTGACGGTCTTGTTCCCTTCGGACACGGTGGTAGCGTAATCCTGTTTCACCGTGTCAGTCTTTTTGCCGTCAATCTGCACCGTCTCGTCCTTGGTGACAGTGACATTGCGGTTATTCTCAACCTCGATATTCAGGTCTTTTTCTGCATGCAGATAGACGGCTTCGCTGCCCTTGGTATCGTCGATCGAGAATTCGCTGAAATTCGCCGTGCCTCCTTGCATGGTGGAGCGCGTGCGCAATCCGCTCTTATTCTTCTCACTAGCGGCAAACACCGGTTTATTGTTGCCGTTGAACAGACAGCCCACCACTACCGGACGGTTCACGTCCGCTTCCAGGAAAGCAACCACAACTTCCATACCAATGCGCGGAATATATTGGGTGCCCCAATTGTTCCCTGACCAACCCTGCATGACACGCACCCAGAGCGTCTTGTCCGTGGTGATGTCGCCTTCATGGTCAAAGGGAAATTTCACTTGGATGCGGCCAAGATCGTCCGTGTAGATCTCCTCCCCATCCGGTCCGATTACAATGGCGCTGTACAGGCCAGCCATCACCGGCGGCGAGAAGGCGGGTTCCTCCTGATAGGTGATCTTGGAGGGAAAGGCGACGATGCTGGCGGTGATGGAGGCGCGGCGCCCCTGCCCGGCGCCGGCCATGCTGTTCAGGATATGATAGGATAAGGACTGGATGACATATTCCGTGCTTGATCCAGTAGTGGGATCGTTCGCCAAAGTAAATTTGCCGCCCGCAATGAAATCGGGCACTTGGCCGGCGCCGGTGTAGAGTTCTGCTGCCGCTTCAGCAGCTAACATATGGGCTTTCGCCAACGTCTTCGCGTCATTCGTAGTGCCGCGCACAGCGGGCCACGCATAATACGTGCGCTGCGAGGCCGCAGATGCACTCAGCACCGTGGTTTCCGTACCGGAAACGGCTCCAGGCTGAAGCTGGTCGGTCTCAGGATTATAATCATCGGTACGCACGCTACCCAGAGCGGTGCGGTCTGTCCGGTGCCAGCTATTAAGCACGCCGAACCCGGCATAGGTTTCGTCCAGATAAATTTTCGGATTGCTGAGCGCTACGAAAGCCGTGTTTGCATTGGCCAGAACCATTGTGTGTGCGCCATCAGAATGGGTGAAGAAGTAGAAGATTCCTACGTCTTCCATCAAGCGCTGAATAAAATGCAGATAGGATTCGTTGAACTGCACCACATAATCGCGCGCAGGAAATGAACCGGTTGTCTTGTCGCTAAGGGCGACGTTGAATTTGCCTAGGACGTATTTGACGATTTCGAGCACAGATTGTTTCTGATAGAAGCGACAATCCTTCGTCTGACCGAGGAACCAGAGCTTTGGCACCACGCTGATTTCATATTGCCATAGCGCGGCGGATTGTGAGGGAAGCTGCCGCACAGCGTTCACAATACCGCTAACATAGCGCTTGCCGCCGCCTCCGGCGGGCGGTGCGATTTGAACTGTAACAGATTTGTCAAGCAGACTGTTGGGATCCAGCAGCGTGCTGCCGGAGTGAAGCTGAACATGATACTGGAACGGCCGGCTCAATCGTTCTGATCCATTAATGGATTCGATGCCAAAGCTGGTATCCGACAGCGGCGTCGTAATCATTAATATACTTGGCTCGCCATTCATGCCCTGCATCCGCCCGTGCATTTCCCGAAGTCGCAACAACATGTCCCAACCGGACTGTCCGCGCAAGCAAGGGGCGTCAAAAAGGCGCAGACCTCGCGAACCGCGGCAATGGAAGCGCCTGCATCAGGAGTATCAGCCTGTCCATCCAGGGAAAGCCAAGCGCGAAGGAGAGCAGACGACCAGAAAATCCAATAAACGGTCAATTGCACATTTTCTGTTCACTTATTGAGTAATAATGGATCATGATGGTCATTATAGTCATAATTTTGCGCATTTCTTGCTTGAATGCTTCTTGTCCGTAGAATAAAAAAACTTGCCTTTAAAGAACTTTTAAACGGTATGCCCTATAAGGAGAACAAGTCCGATGTCGGAGTTACGAAAGGATAGTTTGTCGTTTCTGGAGGCATTAGGGCAATCCGTTGCCAATGTCTCGCCTACGCTCACCCCGGCCATCGCAGTGGCCGTCGTGGCGGGCATGGCAGGCACCGCCTCCTGGCTGGTCTATGTGATTTCGACAATCGCATTGGTGATCATTGGCGTTAATATCGGCAAGCTTGCCTCAAAGATCTCGGCGGCGGGCTCGTTCTTCATCTATGTCTCACGCGGGTTGGGACCGTCCTGGGGCATTCTCTCCGGTTGGGCAATGCTGGCAGCATATCTCTTCACCGCCATGGCGCTTACCGCCGCCACCGGGCTGTTCCTGCAAGATATTCTCTCCGCCTTCGGCGTGCCCACTCTGCCCAGGGCAGTACCGTTTGCCGTTATCTCCATTGCCGTCTGGCTGCTAGCGGTGCGCGACATCAGGCTCTCCTCACGCGTCGGGCTCACCATCGAGGCAGTCTCGATGACCATCATCCTTATCGTCTGCGTCATTTCCTGGCAGGCGCATGGATTTACGCTGGACGTGAAGCAGGACACGCTGGCCGGCGCCTCATTTGGTTCCGTGGCCCAGGCTATCGTTTTCGCCATCTTCTCTTATGTCGGCTTTGAAAGTTCTGCCACGCTGGGCAAGGAAACTCGCAACCCGCACCGCGTGATTCCGCGGGCCGTGATCCTTACGCCGATCATCGCTGGGCTGTTTTTTATCATCACAACCTACATCATCACCCAGGGATTCGGGGATGACGCCGCCAAACTCGGCGCCAGCACAGGACCGATGAGCGATCTCGTCTCGGGTCGAAGCGAAATCCTGACGCTGGTAATTTATATCGGGGCCACAATCAGTTGCTTCGCCTGCGCGCTGGCCTCGATCAATGCCTTCAGCCGCATGCTGTTCTCACTGGGACGCTACCAGCTTATGCATTACAGCGTCGGACTAGTACACAACAATCACAAAACCCCGCATGTTGCGGTGACAATCGGCTGCGTGCTGAACTTTATCGTCTGCACTGCCTTCAGCGGCCACGCGTATACAGATCTGCTGGGCTATTTCGGTACCATCGCCAGCTTTGGCTTCATCCTGGTCTATATGGCCTGTTCGGTCGCCGCACCCGCACTACTGATAAAGCTCGGCAGCGCCACCGCCAAGGATTATATTCTCGGCGCGTTGGGAACAGTGTTGATGTGCTTATCCCTAGTTGGCAGCGTGTATCCGGTGCCGGCAGCACCTTACAATTACTTCCCTTACGGCTTCGCAATCTACATGCTGATCGGGTTGGCTTGGTTTATATTGCTGAAGTACCGTATGCCGCAGACGTTGCTGGGGCTGGAGCACGACATGGAAACCGGCGAGTTCGGCCTGCAGAAGACCTAAACCCGGGTACCTAAGGCGCAGCCCAGCATGGGTTGCGCCAGAAGCATACGGCGCCCAATTGTATAATACCCAAGGCGCGCCAAACCACAGCCTGGCAGCGTTCTGGTATCATAACAGGGGAACGCCATGCTTAAAACCGTGAACCCGGCAACCGGACAAGAAATCGCCCGATACACTGAACTGAGCCTTGCCCAGATTGAAGAAAGACTGGCGTCGGCCCAGAAGACCTTCACCCGCTGGCGACAGGAACCGCTTCAGACTCGCGCTTCCCTGCTACACCGCCTGGCCGGGGCGTTCGAAGAACACAAGGAGAAGCTTGCACGCCAGGCAACTATGGAAATGGGCAAGACCTATTTGTCCGCCCTGGCCGAGGTAGAAAAATGCATCGCCTGCTTCCGCCACTATGCCAAAGAAGGCCCGGCAATGCTGCAGGACAAAGCCTATGGCTTAAGCAATGGCGGCCAAGCGGAAATAAAATTCCTGCCGTTGGGGCCTATACTCGCGATCATGCCCTGGAACTTCCCCTATTGGCAGGTCGTACGGTTTCTGGCGCCGGCCATCCTCGCCGGGAATGTAGGGCTATTAAAGCACGCGAGCATTGTGCAAGGCACGGCGGCAATGATCGAAGAGATGACGCTGGCAGCAGATGCGCCGCCAGGGCTATTCCAAAATCTGGCCATTGGCTCGAAGGCGGTGGCGCGGATCATCGACGACCCACGCGTGGCAGCAGTGACGTTAACTGGCAGCGAAAACGCGGGCTCCGCCGTGGCCGCACAGGCAGGACGGCAATTGAAGAAGGTGGTGCTGGAGCTTGGCGGATCAGACCCGTTCATCGTGATGCCATCTGCAGATTTCGACAAGGCTCTTAAGCAGGCAGTGACCGCACGTATTCAGAACACCGGGCAGTCCTGCATCTGCGGCAAACGGATGATCGTGCATGCGGATATCTATGACCGTTTCCAAGAGGAATTCATTGCCGCGATGCGCGCGGTAAAAGCTGGCGACCCGATGGACGTGGCCTCCGATATGGGGCCCCTTTCCAGCACAGCACAACGAGACACCGTTCTGCAGCAGCTGGAAGAGGCAAAAAGGCAAGGCGCGAAGCTAGACGGCGGCAAAGCGCTGCCTGGCCCTGGGGCCTTCATGAGCGCCGGCGTGCTGACTGGTCTGCCGGAAGGCAGCGCCTTCCTGCAGGAAGAGGTTTTCGGCCCTGTGGCAATGCTGTTCCGGGTTAGGAATATTGACGAGGCCATCCGCATCGCCAATGACATCCCCTATGGACTAGGTTCCTCTATTTGGACCGAGGATAAAGCAGAACAAACACGATTCATTAACGAGATCGAGGCTGGAATGACAGCGATCAACCAAATGCTCGTCTCATCTCCGGAGGCGCCGTTTGGCGGCATCAAGCGTTCGGGCCATGGTCGCGAACTTGGTACGTATGGACTACATGAGTTTATGAACCTGAAAACAGTGCTGCGGCCGGGCTCGTGATCACGACGATGCCTGGGCCGGCCGGAACTGAAATTGCGGCGCCGCGTTGACTAGCGCTGCCGTGTACTCGTGTTGCGGCGAGGCAATCAGCGCCGACGTTTCATTGACCTCGACGATCCGCCCCGCGTTCAACACCGCGATTCGGTCAGCCAAATAGCTCACGACAGCGAAATCGTGGCTGATTAGAACATATGAAAGCGCGTTTCGAAAACTAAGCTCTTTCAAAAGATTGAGCAGCATCGCCTGGGTTGAGAGATCTAGCGCCGAAGTGGGCTCGTCGAGGATGATCAGCGATGGCTCCGCCGCCAGGGCACGTGCGATGGCGATACGCTGCGCCTGCCCGCCAGAGATCCCGCTGGGAAACCGCGCAGCCATTTCCGGATTCAAGCCCACTTGGTCTAGCAATTCCCGCACGCGAGCATGCAGCATATCGCCTCTACGCTGCCCTGCCAGAATCAGCGGCTCCGCGATGATCTCACCGACGCTCATGCGTGGGTTCATGCTCTCCCGAGGGTCCTGGAACACCACCTGGACCTTCCGACGTAGATCGCGCTTTGCCCTGCCTGAGAGCGCACGGAAATCCCGCCCATCCATCAGCACGCGCCCCTCGTATTGGATCATCTGCAACACGGCTCGACCGAGCGTAGATTTGCCAGAGCCGCTTTCCCCCACCACGCCCAAACACTCACCTTTTCCAAGCGATAGCGTCACATCAGCCAGCGAGGGGTGCTGCTTGCGCCTCTCTCCAAACCATGACCGCGCGCCGCCGTAACGGACAGTAAGGCCATCCACCTTCAGCAGCGGCGGGAAACGCCGCTTTAGGTTCGGCGTCTCGGCTGCGGCGTAGGCTCGTACTGCCGCCGGCAGTGGGTAGAGACAGGCCGCCACAGTGCCGGCTCCGGCATCTGGCAGCGGATAACTGGCATTGCACGCTTGTTGCGCATAGGTACAGCGAGGTGCGAATCGACAGCCTGGCGGCCGGCTTTCCGGCTCCGGCAGATTGCCGGGAATATTCTGCAGCCGTTTCTGACCCAGCCGCGCGACGGCCCCCAGCAGCGCCTCGGAATAGGGGTGGCGGGGATGGATGAAGAAATTCGGCGCGGCACCCCATTCCACAGAGCGCCCCGCATAAAGCACGTGGATCGTATCCGCATGCTCTTGCACCACGGAAATATCGTGGGTGACAAACAGCACCGCCATGTTGCGCTCACGCCTCAGCCTGGTGATCAGATTCATGATCTGCCGGGCAATCAGCGGATCGAGCCCCGTCGTTGGCTCATCCGCGATTAAAAGTTGCGGCGAGCAAGCCAGCGCCATCGCGATCACCACGCGTTGACGCATGCCGCCAGAAAATTGATGCGGATAATCATCCAGCCGCGCCTCCGGGTTGGGAATGCCTACCTCGCGAAGAAGCTCCAGCGCCTTAGCCCGCGCCTGGGCCTTGCCGCCGCCTTGATGCACGCGCCATGCCTCGCAGATTTGTGCGGCGACCGTGCGACTGGGGTTCAGCGCAGCCAATGGATTCTGGAAGACCATGCCGGCGGCTTTACCGCGTACCGAGCGCATCCGCGCCTCTGGCGCACGCGCGAGATTCTCGCCACTCAGCAGAATTTCGCCATGGATTTTCGCGCCCGCTGGGAGAAGTCTCATAATCGCCAGAGCTGCAATAGTTTTGCCGGAGCCGCTCTCGCCTACCAACCCGAGCATCTCACCGGGCGCGATGGTGAGGTTTAACTCCTCTAGAATCACGACGTCCTGACCGTTGCGCCGCAAGCTTACCGATACGTCCCTGATGTCCAGGACGGGACTCATCGACGATTCCCCCATAGGCGCAGTAAGCCTTGGCCGGTGAGCGATGCCGCAAGCAACGAGCTGAAAACCAGCAGGCCAGGCGGCAAGATCAGCCACCAGGGGTCGAGTGCCGCAATATCGAGTGCGTTTTGTAACAGACTGCCCCAGCTTTCCTGCGGCGGCTGTACGCCAAGGCCGAGAAAAGACAATGCCGAAATTGTCAGGATCGAATCGCCGACCATGAACGTGCCGTTTACCACAAGGATCGGCGCGACGACACGGATCAAATGAACTCGCGCCAGATATATGCGCGAGGCACCCGACTGCTCAGCGGCGAGAATGAAGTCGCGGCAGCGCTGGGCCAGCACCTCGTTGCGCACGAGCCGGGCCAAACTGGGCCACGAAATCAAACCCAGCAGCAGGATAAGATTGGTATCGGATTGCGGCACAAGTGCTGCGAAGAACAGCAGCACGATCAGGCTCGGCAACGCCAGAAACACGTCCAGCAGGCGCATTAGAAGCTTGTCCAGCCAGAACGGGCCAAGGCCGGCGGCAAACCCGTAAACAACGCCAACGGCAAAGGCGAGCACCGCCGCTGGCAGAGCAACAACCAGCGTCGCGAACCCACCAGAGAGCAGCAGCGCCAGCGCATCACGCCCGAGTTCATCCGTGCCGAACGGAAAGGCAGTACTCGGCGGCTGCAACGACGCCGCGGGATGGATAGCGTAAGGGCTTACCGTATAGATAAACGGCGCTACAAAGCCGGAAAACAGGACTAGTGCGGACAGTACCAGACCTGCAACAAGCGTGAAGTCGCCGGAAAGCCTGCTGCCCAAAGATCGGGTGGGACTAAGTAGGATCGCCTCACTCATAGCTCGCCCTCGGATCCAACAAGCCATTGACAAGGTCGGCCAACAAATTTCCAAGCACCGTTAGCACGCCTATTATTAGTACGATCGCAATAAGGATAGGATAATCCTGAGAAAGCGCTGAGCGCCACATCAACCAGCCCAAACCCGGATAATTGAATACCGATTCAACAATAACGCCACCGGTGAAAATATAGGGGAAAGAGAGACCAAGAATCGTCACTAAGGGCCTGAGCGCGTTGCGCAGTACATGCTTAAATAAAATCGCTAGAAAACCAATACCCTTGGCACGTGCCGCCCGCACATAGTCCTTGCCCAGCTCTTCATATACCGCCTCGCCAAAATAGCGGGACAATGCGGAGACCGTGAACAGAGAAACCGTGGTAACGGGCAGCACCAGGTGCTTGGCAAAGCTTGCCAAGCCTGCGTGCGGATCACGAAGGTCGATGATCCCGCTGGCGGGAAGCCATCGTAGGTCGACGGCAAACCAGAGAATCAGCATTGCCGCAACGAAAAATGGCGGCAGCGCGTAGAAGCCCAGTTGAAACGCGCCGATCAGCTTTGCTGGCCAGCGCCCGAACCACACACCTTGGATCAGCCCGAGAAGAATGGAAGCCAACGTGCTAATAATGATGGAGATGCTGTAGAACACCAACGTATTGCGTTCGTATACCCAAAGCAACTGACCAACAGGGCGGTTAAGCAAATAAGAATAGCCAAGCTGTCCATGCAGAAGGTGCCAAAGCCAAAGCCCGAACTGGGTGATGAGTGGCTGATTTAGCCCCAGGCGCTGGTTCAGTTGCGCAACCGATTCGGGCGTCGCCTTCTGTCCGAGAATCGAATAAGCTGGCCCGCCGGGCGTGAGATGCGCCATGACGAAGACCAGCGCCACCAATATTAACAGCGACAGGCAAGACGATGCCAATCGCCGGAGAATCATCCTCATCATTTTGGGCCCCCTCGTTTCGAACCCGCGCAAGACCCGCTTTCCGGATAGTAGTTGTAGAGCGGATCAATTAACCGTGACGCACCTCTTATGCGCTTGCGTACCAGCATGGAGACATCGGCGGTCTCCATGACTATCCAAGACTGCTCCTAGCCGGCGTGGATCTCATAGGTGCAACGCCCGGCTAGTTCTGGCTTATTGATGCTTTCATAAATAGGGCACTATCAGGTTGACGTAGAAAGCACCAGATTTGGTGCTTTGGTCTGCCCTGACATCCGGGCCGTGATCGGCTTTGCCCCACCGAAGTAGGGGTTGGTCGACCTCGAGTCGGCGGTGGAGCCCCTCCCACCGGATCGGGTGCGACGCACCCTTCGCTCGTGGAATTGGCGCACCAATTCAGTGAGGAGTGACGCCTTCGACTGGAACACGGAACCAATAGACAGCGCACGGCGTTGCCTGATGTTCCGCGCCGCATTGACATCGGCATTCATGGTTGAGCCGCATCACAGGCATCGGAAGGCGCTCTGTGATGGGCGATTTTTCTTGCCCACATAACCGCAGCACGAGCATGTCTACGACGTATTCCTATTAATCCAGACCAAAGGTTCGTACATTAGCCCTGCGGCAGCAGAATTATAAACAGAGGTGGCCAACAGTGAGTTGAAACCTGTGATATCGTCGCCCAAGGAAATACCAATACCCGTGGGCACAATGATCGTTTCGCACTCCTCTGCGTCAGCGCGGGCGGGGTTGGCCATACTGAACAGGGCAACCAGCGTGAGGACAGCTTTCAGGGTGTTGTGCAATACAACTTCTCCGGCGCCCACATGCCAAGCGGATTCATAAATTTTTTTATTCCATGAAGATCTTTCTGTACAAGAACGGAATACTCTTCATTCGGCAAAAAAATAACCGGCTGTTGCTCCGCTGCATAATCCTGATAGGCGAACAACCCTTCGAGTCCTGGTTGGTCCGTGCTGTCATCAATCAGATTATCCATCTTCCTATTCGAATATCCATTATTATTCATATAGCCGCCAGTTTTGAACAAGTCTTCACCACTAGGATATGCCGCTAGATTTTCTGCAACCAGAATCGCTTGCCAAGTTTGCGGCAGGCTTACCATCTCGGCGAGCAGCTGATTAAACTCGACCTGTTGAACCTTCATCTCAATTCCGACCGCGCGCAAATTCTGCTGAATGACTTCTGCGATTTCTATCCGCAACGGCTGTCCAGCGGGTATTTTTAGCGTGAACGCAAGCCTGTGGCCATTCCTTTGTAAAATGCCATCAGGTCCATCTGAAAAGCCTGCTGCCGCCAGAAGCGCCTTTGCCTTCACGGGATCATACCCTACCGGAAATTGCCCAGCGCGCGCAGATGGCGACAGAAACACCGCCGGATAGCTCGGCACTGGGTTATGCGTTTCAACCCCTAGCCCATGCATGGCTGTCTCAATGATTTCCCTCTGATCTATCGCGTCTGCGATCGCTTGACGAACACGAACATCAGCAAAAAACCGCGACGTTCTGTTAGCGAGGTTCGGGATAAGCTCCTGCCAACCATAAGCGGGCGGCAGCGAAACAACCCGCATTCCTGGCAGGCTCGCGGCCTTATCATAAAGGTCAAACGGAATGTTTCCCATGTCTAGCTCATCTGCCTCGACCGCCTGAAGCTCTTCCCCCTCAGTGTTTACGAATTTTATGATAAAATGCTTGAAATGCATTGCACCGCCGCCATAGAGCGGATTTGGAATAAATTCAGCATATTGCCCAACTGCCAGCTTGATAAGCTTCAACGGGCCATCATCCACTGTAAAAAACGCAGGATCCGATTGTCGCTCCCATATCTCGTTGGTGGAATACCGCGCCCACGCATGCTCCGGTAGCGGCATCAGCTGCGAAATACCGTTTAAGACGAACCATCGTGAATTTACTGCCCTCTTCAGGACAATCCGTATATGTTGGGCATCCGGCGCCGACATGCTCCGTATCAACATGGGAATGCCGCCAGCACCGTATCCAGAATAATTTTTGCCGTATGCTTTTATAAGTTTGTATGTATACAGCACATCGGCACTGGTAACTGGCGTGCCGTCGGACCATTTCCACGGACGCAAAGTGATGTCATAGGTTCTGCCACCATCAGGCGTGGTTATGGATTTCGCAATCGAGCGACTCCAATCAATTTCATGATAGCGGTTGATCCAAATAAGCTGCTCGAACATGAGCCAAGCTGCTTGCTGATTGTACAGAGACGTTAGGAAAAGCGGGTTGAAGGAGGTGATGTCGGCTCCAGGGCCGATTCCCAGCCCGGGCGGCACCACAATGGTGTGGCAATCAGTGGTGTCCGCCCTAGCCGACGGCGGCACAGCCATCAGAGCCAACACGCAAGCAGCAGCAAGCAACCTGCAAATCATGAGCCTGGACCTGCTGGGTTGCCGCGGAGCCGTGTTAGCGCCCAGGACGCAGCCTCAGCCACAACCTCATCGACATCGGCAGCCAATTGCAACACTCTTGTTAGCAAGGACATATCTCCACTATTACCAATTGCAATCGCCACATTGCGCACGAGCCTGCTCCGCCCGATACGCTTGATGGGAGATCCCGCAAATTTCCTGCGAAACCCTGCGTCATCCAGCATCGCCAAGTCGGCCAGGAATGGTGCAGTTAAATCCTCCCGGGCCACCAGCTTCAGTTCTCGCCCAACCTGGGCAAACTTGTTCCAGGGGCAGACGGCCAAACAGTCATCACAGCCATAAATTCGGTTGCCTATGGCAGTGCGGAACTCCTCGGGGATTGGCCCGTCATGTTCGATGGTGAGGTATGAGATGCAGCGTCGAGCGTCGAGCTTGTAGGGAGCCGGAAAAGCCTGAGTGGGGCAGGCGGTCTGACAGGCAGTGCAGCTACCGCAGTGATCGCGTTCAGGCGCGTCCGGCGCCAAATCCAGGGTGGTGTAGATTTCGCCTAGGAACAGCCAGGATCCGTGGCGGCGGGAAACAAGGTTGGTGTGTTTACCCTGCCAGCCGAGGCCCGCCTGCTCGGCCAGCGGTTTTTCCATTACCGGGGCCGTGTCCACAAACACTTTTACTCCCTCCCCGCGCGCTGCAATGAACTGAGCGAGATGTTTCAGCTTACCTTTAATGATGTTGTGATAATCCCGATTACGGGCATAGACGGAGATGTTTCCGACTTCCGGGCGGACAAGATTCGCCAGTGCATCCTCCGCCGGCGCATAGGAGAAGCCAAGCGAAATCACAGTGAGTGCCTCCGGCCATAAGGCTTGTGGATGAGCACGCTGGGCGACGCGCTCCGCCATCCACCCCATGTTACCATGCTGACCTTGCGCCAGGAAATCTTGCAGCTGGGCAAAACGTTCGGGCGGCAGGCTGGCGCGGGTGAAGCCGGTGGAGGCGAAACCAAGTTCCGCCGCCTTTGCCGCAATTTGAGTCTTTAAATCAACCGCGGCCACGGTAAGGGGGCACGCCCTGGTCGGGTATCCAGGCATCTTCCGGTGGCTTCCCGGTCTGCCAGAAGACGTCGATGGGAATACCTCCCCGGGGATACCAATAAGCCCCCAGACGCAGCCACTTTGGAACGAGCAATACCATAAGCCGGTCCGCTATCATTAAGGAGCAGGCTTCATGAAATCCGCCATGGTTGCGGAATGATTGCAGGAAAAGCTTCAGACTCTTGCTCTCCACCAGCCATTCATCGGGGATATAATCGATCACGATGTGGCCAAAATCCGGTTGCCCGGTCATCGGACATAGGGAGGTGAATTCCGGGCAGACGAAGCGCACCACCGCGTTCTTACCACCGGTATTGGCAGGTACGCGCTCCAGCACGGCCTCTTCCGGGCTGGCGGGCATTTCCGTCTTTCGACCTAATTGTTGTAGCCCGGCGTAACGGTCATCTATGCTCATGAGTCAGGCCCCCTCTGCCAATTGTCCCTCACATCGGCGCAATAGGATTCATACTCCCTGGTCAGGATCGCTGCGCGCGCGCCCTGCATCAGGCTCTGGTAATAGGTAAGGTTATGGGTGGTGAGCAGCATTGGCCCCAGCATCTCCTCACACCGGAAAAGGTGGTGCAGATAGGCCCGCGTGTGGCGGGTGCAGCATAAGCAGGCGCAGTTTTCGTCCAGTGCTCTCGTATCGTCCTGGAAGCGTGCATTGCGCATATTGAAGACGCCTTTTGCGGTGAAGGCCCGTGCCGTGCGCCCAGCGCGGGTGGGCATCACACAGTCGAACATGTCCACCCCACGCGCCACGGAACCCAAGAGGTCGTCCGGCGTGCCCACACCCATGAGGTAGCGCGGTTTGCTCACAGGCAGAAAGTCCGTACAATAATCCAGCACCTCGAACATCACTGCTTGGCCTTCGCCCACTGCTAGCCCTCCGATGGCGTAGCCTTCGAAATCGAGATCTACCAGAGCCAAGGCCGAGTAATGGCGCAGATCCTCATACACATTACCCTGCATGATGCCGAACTGCCCGTAGCCGGGACGCGTGATGAAGGCATCACGCGAACGCTTGGCCCAGCGGATGGATAGCTCCATCGAATCCTTTGCCTCGCGATGAGTAGCTGGAAATTTCGTGCATTCATCCAACTGCATGGTGATGGTTGAATCCAAGAGATGCTGAATTTCAGTGGAATATTCCGGTGTAAGCTCATAGGTCGTGCCGTCGATATGCGAGCGAAAAGTAACGCCCTTTTCCTCCAGCCTGCGGAGCTTGGCGAGCGACATAATCTGAAATCCGCCAGAGTCGGTAAGGATGGGGCCTGGCCAGTCCATCATCTTATGCAGCCCGCCGAGGCGCGCCACGCGTTCCGCAGTAGGGCGCAACATAAGGTGGTACGTATTGCCGAGCACGATCTTGGCACCCGTGGCGCGCACGGCGTCTGCCGTCATAGCCTTCACCGTGCCAGCAGTACCCACGGCCATGAAGGTAGGGGTTGGCACCTCGCCATGGGCGGTTTTCAGCATCCCGGCGCGGGCACGGCCATCCTGGCCCGCCAAGGTGAAAGAGAATTCTGGGGTGGTCATGGGACGGGATTAGCCGGGTTGGCAAGGATGTGCCAGTCTAGCGGGCTTTCCCGGCTATCCCCTCGCGGTTGGAGCCTTATGCGTCCACTACAACGCTTCTATGTCGATTCAAAAACAGATCATCTTATGGGAATTTCTTCCTGGTATAGAGGTAGGCCACGTACACGAGCCCCAGATACACGAAGGGAATAAATACGATCAGGCTCTCGAGGTCATTCGGCATCAGATCTCCCCCTCCCCTTTTTCATGCTGGGCATCGAATAGCACCGCCCCGCACCCGGCGATGAGAACGATCATCACCGTGCCCACCATCCACGCGAAATACCAGGGGCCATAATCGCCAGCCACCACAGCCAGCAGCAGCGCAAGAGCCAGAACCAGCCCCAGGCCAACGAAAGTGAAATACTTGCCCATGGCGTTGCTCCTCAATAGCTGTGCTCATCATCGGCGACATGTTCGACCTTCACCTTGCCGCGCATCACATAGAAGCACCAGGACGTGTAGCAGATAATAATCGGCGTGAAGACGAGCGCGAAGAACAACATCCAACTGAGATTATACTGACTGCCGGCGGCGTTCCACACTGTCAGGCTCTGGCTAGGGTTGGTGGTCGAGGGCATCAAGAATGGGAACATACTGGCTCCAGTCGTGAAGATGGCGCCGATCCAGCCGATCGCGCCCAGCCACCATGCCAGCACGGGCTTGGCGGCCAAGTTCATCACAGCCGCGCCCAGCATACCTGCTACGCCCAACCCTGGCAGAACCCAGAGGATGGGATAGGCGGCGTAGTTATGCAGCCAAGCGCCGACAACAGGTGCCACGGTCTGGCCGGAGAGCGGCGTTGCGGGCGCGCCAGGGTCCACAGGTCCAGTGAAGGCATAGCCGTTAATATGCGCCACCCAGAACCCGCCGATGATGAACAAGACCACACCGACAACGCCGCCAATAATGGCCGCCTTGCGGGCCCGACCATAAATCGGCTGCTCGCCACGCAGCATTAGCATTGTGCCGCCCTGCTGGATGGAAAGTGCAAGAGACATAACGCCGCACAGCAATGCGAAGGGGTTAAGCAGGTAGAAGATGAAGCTCTCGTCCTGGTAATACTGCCCATCCCACCCATAGTGGAAGCCGACGCCTTGCATCACGTTGCCGAACGCGGCGCCGTAAACAATCATCGGCAGCGCGCCGGAGATCAGGAATGCCCAGTCCCAGGTGCCTCGCCATTTCTTGGTGTCGACCTTCGAGCGGTACTCAAACGCCACCGGGCGCATGATCATGCTGAACAGCAAAAGGATCATCACCACGTAGAACACCGAGAAGGAGGTGGCATAGAGTGTGGGGAAGGCCGCAAAAATGGCGCCGCCGCCCAGGATGAACCAAACTTGGTTGCCATCCCAATGTGGGCCAATAATGTTGAGCACCACGCGGCGCTCCGCATCATTCTTGCCGACAAAGCGCAGCAAGGTCCCCACGCCCATATCCATGCCGACCATGACAGCAAGACCTGAGAGCAGAACGCCGAGCAGCACCGCCCAAACGACTTTCAGAACAACATAGAGTTCCATATCACATCGCTCCTATTATTCAGCGGGGGCGGCGAACATCGGCGCCGGGGCGGCTTCGGGGGCGGCTGCTTGGTGCGGCTGCGGTCCCAGGCGGGCGAATTTGAACATTAGATACAACTCGGCGGCGATGAATACGCTGTAAAGGAGCGCGAAGCCGATGAGCGAGAACACCATATACCCGACACTGTGGCTCGAGGCGGCCTGGAATGTCGGCAGCCAGCGATAGACGGACCAGGGCTGACGCCCGGCCTCGGCCGTGATCCAGCCAAACTCGCATGCTAGAACCGGCAGCGGGATAGACCAAACGCACAGCTTCAGGAGCAGCGGATTGCGCTCCAGCCGGTTCTTCAGGCTGAAGAAGGCTGCGAAAGCAAACAGACCCACGAAATAGAAGCCCAGTATCATCATAATGCGGAAAGACCAAAAGGTGACGAACACATTGGGAATGGTGTCCTTTTCCGCCTGAGCCACCACCGCATCCTGGTTGGCCGGGGTAATTTTGCTGAGATCCTGGTTGGGCGCATAGCGCTGTGCCAGAAAGCCGTAGCCCATGTCGCTCTCATTCGCCTTGAAGGTGGCGAGTGCGGCGGCGCCATGGTCCTTGCCATAGGCTTGCAGGGCATTCAGTGCCGCAATCCCCTTCTTGATCCGCGGGCCAGCCTGTTTTTCAAGCGAGATCAGCCCCGGGATATTGGTGCTGAAGGAATGTGCAACCAACGGGTCCAAGACATAGGGAATGCCGAACTCGACAAGGTTGGTCTGGGCTGCTTGGTCCGGTAGAGCAAAAAGTAGCCATGGTGCAGCGGCGGCGGAACCGCCCGCATCGCTATCCTGCCACAGCCCCTCAATGGCCGCGATCTTTGTGGGTTGCACCAAATAATCCAGCCGTCCTAACGCATCGCCAAGCGTCACCACTGCCAAAGAAGAAATCACGCCGAACAGCGCCGCCATACGGAAAGACCGCGCAGCAAATTCCCGGTGCTGGCGGCGAAGAATGTAGAAGGCCGAAATGCCCATTACGAACAGCGCGCCGGTGACAAACCCGGCGATGGATGTGTGCACGAACTTAGCCTGCGCGTCCTCGCTGAAGACGAGCTTCAAGAAGGAGTTGAACTCCATGCGCATGGTATCCGGGTTGAAACTTGCTCCTCGCGGATTCTGCATGAAACCATTTGCAATCAGAATCCACAACGCTGAGAGATTGGAACCCAGCGCAGTGAGGTATGTCACCGCCAGATGCCCCGGTTTGGAAAGCCTGTCCCAGCCAAAGAACATCAGTCCGATGAAGGTGGATTCCATGAAGAAGGCCATCAGCCCCTCGATGGCCAGCGGCGTGCCGAACACGTCACCCACGAAATGCGAGTACATGGACCAATTGGTGCCAAACTCGAATTCCATGGTCAGGCCCGTAGCGACACCGATGGCGAAGTTGATGCCAAATAGCTTGCCCCAGAACTGGGTCATATCTTTATAGATTTGCTTGCCGGTGATGACGTAGACCGTCTCCATCGCTGCAAGCAGGAACGTCATGCCAAGCGTCAACGGCACGAAAATGAAATGATAAAGCGCCGTCAGCGCGAACTGCAGACGTGACAGATCAACGACGCTCGGATCGATCAACGGCATAACCGCTCTCTCCAGTTAGTGAAGCCCTTTACAAAACAGGCTTATGTATAGGGAGTAATGTTCGGTAATGGCTTGATCTCTATCAAATCGGACCACTTCCAAGCCGCATTACGGGTAAGCTCATGACAGCCCTCCGTTGCTTGCATGGCACAAACGGCGGCTTACGATGCGTCAGGGCCGTTAAAACTTACGAAATTTGCGCGGTAAGATCAGGAAATTCGGACAGCCTTGCCGCGCCGCAGCGCGTAAACTTCGTCCATCAGCGCAAGTCCGGCGTGGCGATGGGTAATGTAGAGCACGGTGCGACCCTCGAGTATAAGTGCAAGATCCGCGAGGTAGGCGCGCTCCGTCTCTGCATCCAACCCCTCGGTCGGCTCATCCAGTATCAGCCACGGAGCGGGTTTTAGCACCGCACGTGCCAAGGCCACGCGCCTGGCCTGCCCGCCGGAGAGCTTGGAGCCGCCTTCGCCCACCGTGCTGTCGAGCCCCGCGGGCAGGGAGCGGACGAAGTCTGCCAGTTGCGCCACCCCCAGCGCGTGCCATAGCGCCGCTTCGTCGGCCGCACCATTGGCGAGCAGCAAATTGTCCCGGATGGTGGTGTGGAAGAGATAGCTGCGCTGGGAAATGATAGTGGCGTACCGCGCCATGTCTGCGCTGCTATAGGCTCGCAGATCATGCCCGCCGAAGCGTGCTTCCCCGCCTTTGTATTCATGGAAACGCATCAGTAGATTAATCAGCGTAGTCTTGCCGGCACCCGAAGGGCCAACAATGCCAATATGCCTCCCCTGCGGCACGGAAAGGCTAAACCGGTCCAGGATGGCTAAGCCGTCTGGCGAATAGCGTAACGTGATGTTTTTTAACTCTAGTCCAAAGTTTTCGGGCACGGGAGCCGGCAAAACCGGGGCAGGCACGGGCGGGGCTTGGTCCGCAAGGGCGAAAATGCGCCGCGCAGCGGCCTTGATCTGACCCACGAATTGCAAGGCGGCAGGCAAAGGGGCGGTGGCCTCGAACGCTGCCATGGCGCCTAGAACCAGCATTGGTACCTGGGAGGCAGATATGCCTCCTGTCTCGAACCGTCTGGCCCCGAATATCAGCACCGTCAGCAGCGTGGCATTGGCGGCCAAGCCAGAAAGGGCCAAACCCAGCCCTGCCACCTGGCCCATCTCTGCCTGGGCGGCGGCCAGCTCCGAGTTGAGAGCCGCCGCACGGACCTGCATTGCGGGGGCAGCTCCGAACACCAGCAACTCGCCCATCCCTTGAAGCGCCTCGACATATTCCGTGCGTAGGGCAGCAGTGATTCGGCTGATCTCCGCTCCTGGCTTCGCGCCCTTCTTGCTGGTAAGCGTTGGCGCCAGTATGCCGTTCACGCTCAGCCCAACAATCAGCGCCAATGCCGCCGGCCAGGAGAAGAAGGCAAAGAACGCCGCCATGATCAGCCCGGCGGCGATGGCTGTGAGAACCGGCACGAACACCCGCAGATAGAACAGATTCAGCGTGTCGATATCGGTAACAATGCGGTTCAGCAAATCCCCCGCGCGCCGGGTTTGCAACGCCGCCGGAGCCAAAGGTTCCAGTCGCCTGTAGAACCACACCCGTAGGTCAGCCAGCAGGCGAAAAGTAGCCTCGTGCGTCACCAGCCGTTCGGCATAGCGCGAGCCTACGCGCAGTGTGGCAAAAAAACGCACCAGGGCCGAGGGTGTGAAGAAATTGAACGCGTTTTGCGCCGTGATTCCCGCAAGGCCGGTAAGCGCCGTGGCGGCCAAGAACCAGCCTGAAAGGGCAAGCAGCCCGAAATTGGCCAGCAGAGTCATTGCGGCCAACCCCAAACCCGCCAACATCCAGCCGCGACGGGGGGAGAGCAAGCGGACAAGACGCCAGATGTCAGACATTCGCCAGTTCCTTCTGCGCCACCACCAAGCTGCGGTACGAACCAGGCACAGCCATTAGACTCTCATGCGTGCCTGATTGAATGAGCCGCCCGCCCTCCATCACTAGAATTTGGTCCGCCCGTTCTGCAATCGCCAAACGGTGTGCGATGATGATGACAGTGCTGCCCTCTGGCAGCGTGAAGATGGCATCCAGAATGTCGGAAGCGGTGCGGCTATCCAGATGCGCGGTGGGCTCATCCAGAATGAGCAGTTTGGCATTGCGCGCATAAGCCCGGGCCAAGGCCACACGCTGGATTTCCCCGCCCGAGAGTTTCGAGCCGCCTTCTCCTACATCGGCGCTAAACTTGCCAGGCTGCGACTCAATGAAATTATAGGCGTGAGCCCGCGCGGCGGCCCCGCGCAGCCTAGCAAAGTCCGGCGCGTCCAGACCAAGGGCAAGATTATCCTCTATGCTGCCGTGGAATAGCCGAGGGGTCTGCGGCACCCACGCCAAAGCCCGCCACCAACTTTCCGGCACGACGTCCGCGAGATTTTGCCCGTTCACCAAAATTCGCCCGCAGGTGGGGGCCAGAAAGCCCAGCAACAAACGCGAGAGCGTGGTTTTGCCGGCGCCTGAGGCGCCGACAATAACCGTAATTCGCCCGGCCGGAAAGCGGGCGGTGAAATCTTCCACCACCGCCCGCCCCGCGTAGGAATAGCTGAGATTCTCGCAAATGATGTCGAAATTTTCTGCGGTCGAAAGTGCCACCGTGCCACGCGGCAGCGCCGGTGCGTCCAAGAGTTCAAAGATTTGCTTCGCACTGGCAATAGCGCTCATCCGCGCATGGTAGTGCACCGATAACCCGCGCAGCGGCACAAAAAACTCCGGGGCAAGCAGCAACACCAGGAAGGCCGGGTAGAATGCGAAATGCCCATGAATCAAACGTGCGCCGAACAGCACTGCCACAAGCGCAATCGCGAGCGAGGCAAAAAATTCTAGTACGGCGCTGGTAAGAAACGCGATGCGCAAGCCTTCCATGGTGGTAAGCCGGTAGTCATCTGAAATGCGGGCGATGATGCTGATCTCATCTCGCGCTCGGCCAAAAAGTTTCAGCGTGGTCAGTCCCTGAAGCACATCAAGAAAATGCGTGCCAAGCTGCAGCAACTTCTCCCACTGGCGCTGAGTGATCGCCTCCGCCCGGTAGCCGACAAGCACCATGAACAAGGGAATCAACGGCCCCGCGACCAACAGCACGAGCCCACTGATCCAGTCCAGCGGGAACACTAACGCTAGAATGGCCAACGGCACTGCCACGCAGAGATACATTTGCGGCAGATAGCGGGAGAAATATGGTTCCAACGTTTCTACCCCGTCCAGCATCGTCGTAGCGACCTCGGCGCTAGCGGCCTCCCAGGCGGGGCCACGGGCTAGCAATTTTTCGAGCATCGTGGCACGCAGCCCGGTCTTGATGGCCAAACTAGCGCGACTTGCTAGCAGTTCAGCACCAAGGGTGAACCCTGCGCGGAGCAAGAACAGCCCACCCAGCGCCACTATCCAGTGCAGCAACGGAGTCAGCGTGATGTGCCGGAAAGAGATGGAATTCACCAGCTTCGCCAGCAACACGGCTTGGCCAATGATTACCCAGGCCGAAACCAGCCCCAGAGCGATACTGCCATAAAGTGCACCCCTGGCACGCCTGCCTTCGCGCATCAAACGCGGGTCTATCCGTTCACTCATGCGCGGCTGCTAACCCAAGCGACGGAAAGCTGCCAAGATATATGTCAATCAGCAAGCATCGCCCCCTAATTGGCGCATAAGGCTCCTGTGACCAGACGCTCTGCCAAAGTTGCGGCCTCATGCAGGCCGGCGCCCAACTTCGATTTTCCTGGGCCCAGAGCTAAAAACTTCGCGGGTCGGCGCTGACACCATGAAGAAACACACTGATGGCGTGGCGAATATGCATGCGTCGCGCCTCAGCACTGGCCCATCTAAAATCGTTGAAGGTGTTCATCACAAGCGCACCAAAAACCATGTCAGCTAGCATGCGTGCCAAGCTGCAGGCATCGCCCTTCAACTGCAACCGACCCAACTGCGCCTGCCGCATCATCCAACACGCCAAAGGGGCAAGCGGGTGGTCTGCATCGGTCTCTGTGGTCAACTGCTGCATTTCAGGATGACCGGGACATTCAGTCAGCCGCAGCCGCGCCAACTCGAGCCGCTCACGGTCCTCTTCCTCAGTGATATCGATGCGGAAAATCGACTCCAGAGCCTGTTGCAAGGGCAGTTCGTCGGGGACCGGAAATGCCAACCATTGCGGCCGACTAGCCTCCACCACAGCGGCGAACAAGGCCGGTTTACTGGGATACAGCCGGTACAGCGTTTGCTTAGATATTTTGCACGCGCAGGCGATCTCTTCCGTGGTCGTCGCACCATAGCCATTCTGTACAAACAACCGCCGCGCCTGTTCCAGAATCGCGTGGCGTTGCGCGTCGTCCGGCGTAGTCTTTGGCCTACCCCGGCCCTTGCAACACCCCTCACGCGCTTCCATCTACCCCTGGCCCTCCATTTCTCCGTCGTACTGTATTACAACTTGTTCGTATCTTGACAGGTCTTTAGCCACTTAATATCAGTACCAACAAGTACCGTAAATGCCAGGGTACCTCTGTGTCGCCCTGGCTGGTTTCAACTGTCCTGTTAATTTGCCGTGAGGTTTTGATGCCCGCCGTCCCTCGCCTGCTTGGGCGCAAACACGCCCTGGCGGCTTCCTGCCTCACTGGTATTTTGCTGATAGCAGGTTGCCAAAAGAAACAAGCCACACCACCGCCGCCGCCCGCGGTTGGCTTCATTACCATCCACACCCAACCGGTCCTGCGCACAACCGAGCTGCCCGGTCGCACTGAGGCAGTAGTCACCGCGCAGATCCGTCCGCAGGTGAGCGGGGTGATCCTAAAGCGGCTGTTCGTCGAGGGGAGTGAAGTGAAGGCTGGACAACAGCTTTACCAGATTGACCCCGCTCCTTATCAAGCGGCTTATGATAGCGCCGTTGCGATCTTGAAACATGATGAAGCGCAACTATCGGCCGACCAAGCCCAAGCCCAGCGTTATAAGCCGTTGGCTGCGGCCGAAGCTGTCAGTGCGCAGGATTACGACAATGCCCTGGCAACGGTGCAGGAAGATCAGGCAAATATCGCCTCAGCCAAGGCGGGCATCGAAACCGCAAAAATCAACCTTGCCTACACCAAGATGTTTTCGCCGATTTCCGGCACCATCGGTGCCTCCTCGGTAACACCCGGCGCGCTTGTGACGGCAGACCAGACGACCGCGTTGGCAACCGTGACACAGCTTAACCCAATTTATGTGGATTTGAATGAATCAACCGCGACATGGTTGCGGCTGAAACAGGAGATGGACGCGGGTCAGCTCGAGACCAATCCTGACGGTTCCGCCAAGGTGACGCTGACCCTTGAGGACAGTACAGCCTATAACTTGCCTGGCAAGACCCAATTTGCCGAGGTGAATGTCGACCAGACTACCGGCACGGTGCTGGTGCGCGCCATCTTCCCCAACCCTCAACATTTGTTGCTACCGGGAATGTATGTGCATGCAGTGATTGACGAGGGCGTAAATAAGAATGGCATATTGGTGCCACAGCAGGCGGTCTCGCACAATACGCGCGGCGACCCGACCGTGTTGCTGCTCGGCCATGACAATATAGTATCACAACACATCATTCAGACCGGGGCCAACCTGCATAATGATTGGGTGGTGACGAGCGGCCTTAAACCCGGAGACCGGGTAATCGTGGATGGTCTTTTGAACGCCGTGCCGGGACATCGGGTCACGCCGACCGACGAAACCGCCAAATTCGCATCCAGTAGCGCGTCCTCCTGAGCCTGGAGCCCAAGACCTCAAATGTCACGTTTCTTTATTGACCGGCCAATTTTCGCCTGGGTGCTGGCGTTGGTGCTAATGCTCGCTGGCGCCATCGAGGTCTCTCAACTTCCGGTCGCGCAATATCCAGAAATCGCCCCGCCAGCGGTCTCGATCTCCGCAACCTATCCCGGCGCCAATGCCCAGACGGTGGCAAACACCGTCATTCGGCCGATCCTGCAGGAAATGTCCGATCTCGACGGACTCGAATACATCGATTCCACCGCCGAATCGAACGGCACGATGCAGATTATATTGACCTTCAAGCAAGGCACCAATCCGAACATCGCCCAGGTGCAGGTCCAGAACAAGCTCAGCCTCGCGGAATCGAATCTACCAAGCGAGGTGACCCAGTCCGGCATCCAGGTCCAAAAATCTGAGAAGAACTACATGCTGTTCTTCTCACTGGTCTCCACCAACGGCACGATGACCCGGTCGGATATCGCGGATTACATCGCCTCCAACATTGAAGACCCGATCACCCGCGTGCCAGGCGTGGGTAGCTACACGCTGTTCGGCTCGGAATATGCGATGCGTATCTGGCTCAATCCGAACGCTCTCTATCAGTACGGTCTAACGGTAGCCGATGTAGTAAACGCCATTCGGGCACAGAATGTCCAGGTTGCCTCTGGCGAGTTGGGCGGCCTTCCCGCCGTGCCGGGGCAACGCCTTGACGCCCTGATCAACGGCCCCAGCGAATTTTCGAACCCAAACCAGTTCCGTAATATTCTTCTGAAGGTAGAAGCCAGCGGCGCGCAGGTGCGCCTTGGCGACGTCGCCAAGGTCGAGCTTGGACCGCAAAGCTACTCGATCAACGCCCTTTATAACGGCATGCCGGCCGCAGCCATGGGACTGCAACTGAGCCCTGGCGCCAACCAGCTCAGCACTGAAAAGGCCGTTAAGGCGAAGCTGGCGGTGCTTACGCGCGATCTTCCGCCGGGGCTGAAGCTCGTCTATCCTTACGATACCCAGCCATACATCGTGCTGTCTTTGAGAGAGGTGGTGCAAACCCTGATCGAAGCCATCGTGCTGGTGTTCTTGGTCATGCTGCTGTTCCTGCAGAATCTTCGCGCCACGCTGGTGCCTACCATCGCCGTGCCGATTGTGCTGCTTGGCTCCTTCGGCGTGCTGGCTGCCCTTGGCTACTCAATCAACACGCTCACCATGCTGGCCATGGTGTTGGCCGTCGGTTTGCTGGTGGACGACGCCATCGTCGTGGTCGAAAACGTCGACCGCCTGATGCACGAACGCGGACTGCGGCCCAAAGAGGCCGCACGCCAATCCATGGATGAGATTTCCGGCGCATTGGTTGGCATTGCGCTGGTACTGGCGGCCGTTTTTCTGCCGATGGCCTTCTTCGGCGGTTCTACCGGCGTGATCTATCGACAATTCTCCGTCACCATCGTCTCGGCCATGGTTCTGTCCATCCTCACAGCGCTGATTTTCACCCCGGCGCTCTGCGGCTCGTTGCTGCGGCCACCGAAGGAAGGTGCTGGAACCACCGGTTTTTTTGGCTGGTTCAACCGGCGTTTCAACCGCACCCGCAACGGCTATCTATCCGGCGTGCGCAAAATGACCCGGCACCGGCGCATGACCATGGTGGGGTTCGTGTGCATCACTATCCTCACCGTGTTTCTGTTTACCCGTCTGCCTACGGGTTTTCTTCCTGCCGAGGACCAGGGCCTGTTACTTGGACAGGTGACGCTGCCCACCGGCTCAACTGCCGAACAGACCGCAGCTTTGAATGCGCAGGTGCGCAAATATGTCCAGAAGACCGAGTCCAAGAACGTGAAATCCATCTTCACAGTCACCGGGTTCAGCTTCGCAGGCAAGGCGCAGAGCCAAGGCTTTATCGTGATGCTGATGAAACCTTGGGCGGACCGACCAAAGGCATCGCAGAATGTCGCCGCGATTGCCAGGCGCGTGATGGCGCATTTTGCCGGCAACCCCGCTGGAAGGGTTTTCGTACTGCAGCCACCCCCGGTTCTGGAATTGGGCAACGCTACTGGGTTCGATATGGAATTGATGAATTCCGGCAATATCCCGGCAGCGCAGTTCTATGCCGCGCGCAACAAGTTCCTTAGCCTCGCCGCAAAAGACCCGTTGCTGGCCGCGGTACGCCCGAACGGGCTTGCGCCCGCGCCGGAGTATGATCTTACCGTCGACCGAGAGAAGGCGATGGCCCTCGGCTTATCGATGAGCGATATCAACACCACCATCCAAGGCGCCTTTGCCTCGGAATACGTAGATCAGTTCCTGCGCAACGGCCGCGTGAAGGATGTCTATATCCAAGGCCAGGCTAATGCTCGTATGCAGCCGAGCGATCTGAACAAATGGTATGTCCGCAACGCCACCGGCGGGATGGTGCCGTTCAGTGCCTTCACCTCAGGAAGCTGGAGCGTCGCGCCTCAGTCCGTCGAAATCTATAACGGGGATGCGGCCTATGAAATTCAGGGCCAGCCCGCGGCAGGAGTGAGCAGTGGCAAGGCGATGGCAGAGGTAGAAAAACTTGCCGCGAAGTTGCCTAAGGGCGTGACGATGCAATGGACGGGCCTCTCCTACGAGCAGGTTAAAGCCGGGTCACAGACAGGCGCGCTTTATACGATTTCCGTAGTTTTCATTCTACTCTGCCTGGCCGCACTTTATGAAAGCTGGTCGATACCGGCGGCGGTGATGCTGGTAGTGCCACTGGGCATTATCGGCGCGGTGGTGGCAAATCTGCTGCGTGGCATCTCGAACGATGTCTACTTCCAGATCGGTCTGCTCACCACGATGGGTCTTGCGGTAAAGAATGCCATCCTGATCGTGGAATTCGCTCGCAACTTCTATGAACAAGGCGAGAGCCTGATGGATGCGGCACTGCATGCTGCTCATGAGCGTTTGCGACCAATCCTGATGACGTCGATCGCCTTCGTGTTCGGCACCTTCCCGCTGGCCATCGCCACCGGCGCCGGCGCCGGCGCGCGCATGGCCATCGGCACAGCAGTGGTGGGCGGCATGATTACCGCCACTGTCCTTGCTATCTTCTTCGTGCCGATATTTTTTGTGAGTGTACTGAGTTTTACAAAAGTAAAACGCCGGAGGGAGATCCGCGAAGCGGAAGAAGGGGCTACCAACCAAGGGGCAGGCGGCCATGCGTAATGTGAAGGGCACAGGCGCCCTTGTGCTCGGACTGCTCTCAGGCTGCAGCTTCATCCCGGCCTATCACCGCCCAGCTCTGCCGGTCGCGAACCATTATCCAGTGGCGGGTGGCTCCGGTACGGCGGCGGCGGATATCGGTTGGAAGCAATTTTTTTCTGACCCGGCCTTGCAACAGCTGATCTCTCTCTCTCTGGCCAATAACCGCAATCTGCGTATGACAACGCTGACCGTGGAGGAGGCTCAGGCGCAGTATCGGGTTGATCGTGCCGGCCTGTTTCCATCCATCGAGGGCAATGCCTATCAAAATGTGGTACATACAGCGGCGAATCTTAGTTCGTCGGGGCAAGCGCTCACCTCCCACGAATATAGCCTGGGTGCTGAAACTGTCTCTTGGGAATTAGATTTGTTTGGGAAGGTCCGCTCCGAGGCTGACGCCGCGCACCAAACCTATCTCAGCGACGTGGACACAGCGGTGAGCGCTAAACTCTCACTCGTTGCACAGGTTGCGTCCGAATATTACGCTTGGTTGGCAGACCGGGAATCGCTTCGGATTGCACAGGATACAGCGAAAGCCGACCAGAAATCCCTCCAGCTCACCCAGCTTGAGCTAAGTCATGGCACCACCACGGCCATTGCCGTTGCCCAGGCGGAAACCGCCTATGACACTGCCGCCACCGATATTGGCCAGTATCAGCGCCAAGTAGCACAAGACATGGATGAGTTGGTGCTGCTTGCCGGCGCCCCAATCCCGCCCGAGCTGATACAGCAGATGCAAAAGGTGAGAAAACTTTCGGACGAACCCCCTCTGCCCGAAGTACCCGCCGGGCTGCCGTCTGACCTGCTTATCCGACGGCCAGACATCCGTGCCGCAGAGCATGAATTGCTGGCGGCGAACGCCAATATCGGCGCGGCGCGGGCGGCTTTCTTTCCGAACATCAGCCTCACCGCGAACGGCGGCCAAGCGAGCGATGCGCTTAACTCTCTTTTCTCGGCCGGGCAATCGGCATGGATGTTCGAACCGCAAATTACCCTGCCGATCTTCACCGGCGGCGCCAATACCGCCAACTTAGACATCGCACAGGTAGAAAAGAAGGTTCAGATTGCAAATTACGAAGAGGCCATCCAGTCCGCTTTCCATGACGTTTCTGACGCACTGAACGCCCGCCGGACCTATGCCTCGCAACTCAAAGCCGAGAAGGATCTGATAAACGCCGATGAGCGCTACTACCATCTCGCCTCGATGAGCTTCAACGCCGGAATCGACAATTATCTGAACGTGCTGACTGCTCAGAACGCACTGCTCAACGCGCGTCTGTATTTTGTTAGCCTGCTACTGGCACAGCAGCAGAACGAAATCACGCTCTACAAGGCTCTGGGCGGTGGGTGGCAGGAAAACGGCACGGGCCCGCTAACGACGGCCACGGTCGCGAAACCGGGATGATTGGCTGATTCCCGATTCGGGGCCTATACCAAGTCAGGATGAATTCAAAAATGGGATCCGCGCCGCCTAGCCTCGAGCTGCGCGGACTGACACTTCACTATGAAGGCCACCCCCTGTTCGCAGGGCTGGATCTCACCGTTGAGGCGGGACGGTGCACTGCGCTGCTGGGGGCCAGCGGTGTAGGCAAAACTAGTCTCTTGCGCATTGCCGCCGGATTGGCTGCACCCGATGCGGGGACCGTGCAGGCCAGCGACGGCGTGCCACTTCGCGGACGCGTTGCTTGGATGGGCCAGCAAGACCTCCTCTACCCCTGGGCGCGAGCGCTGGAAAATGTGACCATCGGCAGCAGGCTGCGCGGCGAAAAGCCAGATAAAGCGCGGGCAGAGGAGCTATTGAATGCGGTGGGACTGCAGGGGCGGGAACGCGCTTTGCCGAAGGAGCTTTCCGGCGGCATGCGCCAACGCGTTGCTCTGGCTCGCACTCTTTACGAAAATCGCCCCGTGGTGTTGATGGACGAGCCGTTCTCGGCACTGGATGCAATTACCCGCGCCACTATGCAGGAACTAGCGGCAACGCTACTCGCCGGACGCACGACGCTGCTCATCACACATGATCCCTTGGAAGCCTGCCGTCTCGGTCATAGACTTTACGTCATGGCTGGGCGCCCGGCGCGGCTCGAACGCGAAATCGCGGTACCTGGTACACCGCCACGCGCGCCTGATGACGAAGAGCTGCTGCACACGCAGGGACTGCTGATGCGAGCATTGCTCAAAGGCCGTGCGACATGAGAGCCACACTGCGTCCGGTGATAACATTGCTTGGGCTGCTCGTGCTCTGGTGGATAGTGGCACGGTTCGCTGGAATCCCAAACTTCATGCTGCCGGGACCAGCTGAAGTGGCACGGGCACTTACGGCGCAATCCGGATTCCTATTTCAGAACATGCTGGCTACTTTGACCGAGATCGTGCTGGGGCTGATATTCGGCACCTTGTTCGGGGCGGCGCTAGCCCTGGCTATGGTTTTCTCGCGAGGCTTGCAGCGCTGGATTCTGCCGTTGCTGCTGCTTAGCCAAGCGGTACCGGTGTTTGCGTTAGCACCGCTTCTCGTACTGTGGCTGGGCTTCGGCCTCGCCTCGAAAGTGCTGATGGCGATCCTAGTAATCTTCTTTCCAGTCACCGCCGCATTCTATGACGGGCTGCGTAGGACAGAGCCCGGATGGCTGGATCTCGCCCATACCATGGGAGCAACAAGGCTTTCCGTATTGCTTCGCGTAAGGCTGATGGCAGCACTCCCTGCATTCGGAGCTGGGCTGCGCATCGCCGCCGCCGTAGCACCTATCGGCGCCATTCTAGGCGAATGGGCTGGCGCTTCGCAGGGACTTGGATATGTAATGCTCAACGCCAACGCCAGGATGCAGACAGATTTGATGTTCGCGGCCCTGGTGCTGCTTGCCGCGCTTACGATCCTGCTCTGGGTGGCTGTGGACGTGTTGCTAAAACGGCTGCTGCACTGGGCACCGGATGGTTAGGATGATCTTAAGTTGGTCGAACCCGCCTCCCTGGGCACGGCTGTGTTCTATGATTAATTCATAAAATTCTGTTTATATCAGTGCATTTTGTCAGGTTCCAGCCTGTTAAGGATACAATCCGCGCTGATTACGTGCCTCCAGAATACGTTCACAGGCGACAACGAAGGCGCCGGTGCGAAGGCTGACCCGTTGCCGTGTCGAGGTTGCCCAGATATGGTCAAGAGCGCCGGTGATGATTTTGTCCAGGCGCAGGTTGATCTCGTCTTCGCTCCAGAAAAATGAAGAAAAATCCTGGACCCATTCGAAATATGAGACAATTACACCACCCGCATTGCAGATCACGTCGGGCAGCACAGCGATGTTGCGCGCGGCCAGAATGTCGTCCGCTGCGGGGGTAGTAGGACCATTCGCGGCCTCCAGCACCAGTTGGGCGTTGAGGAGTTTGGCCCGCACCTCGTTGATCTGGCCTTCAAGGGCCGCCGGGATGACGACTTCTGCCTCGACGGTCCAAAACTCCTCCTGTCCCAACTCATCCGCCTCGGGAAACCCCGCAACACTGCCATGTTGAAGCACGTGCGCCGCGAGGGCGCGCACATTCAGCCCTCGGGCGTTAAAAAGGCTACCGCCATGGTCCTGCACCGCGACGATTTTAGCTCCCGCCATGGAGAATAGCTCGGCCGCGTTGGCGCCGACGTTGCCAAAACCCTGGATGGCTATGCGCGCCCCCGGCATGGGGATTTTCAGCCGGTGCATGGCATCCCTTCCGGTGACGAACACGCCGCGCCCAGTAGCCTTCACACGGCCCAGCGAGCCGCCGAGGCTGACCGGCTTACCAGTGACTACACCGGTGGTAGTTACCCCGACATTCTTTGAATAAGTGTCCATCATCCAAGCCATGATCTGGGCGTTGGTGTTTACATCCGGAGCTGGGATGTCTTGTTGTGGGCCGATAATAAACCCTATCTCGCTGGTATAACGGCGAGTGACACGCTCCAGCTCTCGTGATGACAACGCTTTCGGATCCAAACGAATGCCGCCTTTGGCGCCACCGAAAGGCAGATTCACCGCTGCGTTCTTCACCGTCATCCAGGCAGCTAGCGCCATCACCTCTTCCATCGTGACGCTGGGGTGGTAGCGCACGCCGCCCTTGCCGGGTCCCCGCGAAAGGCTGTGCTGCACGCGGTAGCCTTCGAAATGCGCGATCTCGCCGTTATCCAGGGCAATCGGCACATCCACAATCAGCGCCCGTTTAGGGCGGCGCAATGTTTCGGCCCAGCGGGCCAGCTCACCAAGATACGGCACAACACGGTCCACCTGCGCCAAGTAAGTGCCCCAGGGACTCTCCACCGAAGGTGAGACGTAGGACAAATTGCCAAGCCGGGAAATTGCCTGTTGTGCGTCTGGCACGATGGTCTCCTATAAATGGTTTCATCATGGTTCCTGCGCGCGTAGGCGGTTCGCCTAGCTTGAAGCTGGCGCATGTACCGCCTTAGGCTACACCTGAATCGTGAAACCTGCCAGAAGCCTAGGGATGCAGCGTGGAAATTGGCATCGCACTTTTATTCGGAATGCTGACTTTCGCTGTCATGCGACCGCTTAAGTCGGCAACCTTTCTTCACCGACCGGCAGGGGTCGAGACCCTGGCCTCCTCGAGCATAGGGCCACGAGTAGCCTCGTTTTTCCGTACCTCTGAAACCTGCAATGGTTCACCGCCGCATTGCGGTCGTGGCCCGCCCGGTTGCCGCAGTCACAGACGACTTCTCGCCGGGACAACCGCTTCATCTCGGAATAGAGCGTACCGCGCGCGAAGCCTGCCTCAACACCAGGAAACCAGGACGCGAGATCGACCACGAAAGCTAATACACCTTCGGAAAGTTATTTTCCCTGGAAAACCAGCGGCACGGCGTCTTTCATTGCCTTGTCATAATTGATTGGCGTGGCGCCGGCTGGGTAGCCGTTCTTTTGCAGGATATAGGCCATGATGGCCTCATACTGCGCGTGGCTGAGACCACCAGGGTCGGTGGCAGGCATCTGCTGCGACACTGCGGCGAAAACACCGCCGATGGTGGCACCCCTGCCGGCGACAAAAGAACGGCCCGCTAACGCCGGACCGACGCCGCCTTTCAGATCGGCACCGTGGCACATCGCGCAATTTTGAGCATAGGTATTCGCGCCAGCCCTGGCTTGCTCAACCGTATAGAGGGTAGGGGGGCTGGACGCATGCGCCATTCCGGCAGCTAAAGACGCTGTTAGACTAACGGAAATGACGGTCAATGCTTTCATCTGTCGTATCCTATTTTCAAACTTTGGACGCGCCGCCCGCTCGGCTCCGGTGTGGCGCTTGAGCCTCCGCGGGACCGATCGTGCGCAAGGTCATCGTACCGATAATATCAATATATTTTGTGTAGCCTTCATGAATAATCTTGACCGCAGTCTGCTTGATATGCTCCGGCGGAACTCTCGAATTGACTAAGCGGGCCACAACATGCAGAACAAATCATGAACCTGTCGCTGCGGGCCTTCAACGGGATGTTCCCCGACGAGGATGCCGCACGGGCATGGTTTGAGAAGGCACGAT
>JAKAEC010000009.1 GCA_021818425.1 Pseudomonadota bacterium | reverse complement strand
GTTGGGCACATATAGCCAACGCAGAGCCAAGGCGGCATAGGCCATCAGAACAAAGGGCATTGTCTCTGGCGTCATCCAGATGGCAAAACCGCCCGAGAGACCAGCCAGAAAGCCGAACCACAAGTCCCCGTGCGCCGCGCGGAGCACGCAGCCGGCGGTGAGCGAGATCAGCACCAACAGCGCCACATGATATTGCACCACGCCGGGCAGAGCGATGCTAGCAAGGGCGGGTAGAATTGCGGCGCACGCGGCGGCAGCCCATAGGTAGCGGCGAACAGCAAGCGGCTCCACCGTCCAAGCTAACGAAACACCGAGCGCCCCAACCCCCAGCGGCCCCAAGGCAACACCGGCGGTGAACAGTGCCTTGTGCCAGCCAATAAGCGGTGCCAGTGGCGCGGCGAATAGCCAGATGATCATATCCAACAAGCGGGACCATTCCACCATTACGCCGGCGCCGGAATCATCGCCCGCGACGGTGGTAACCAGATGACCCAGATGCACACCTTGCTCGATCCGCAATAGGCGCATGTAGGAATCGGGGTCCTGCAGGTTGCCGGCCAACACGGAGGGCCATTGATGCAGCCCAAGCAGTATGTTCAGCCCAGCGCTGAGCAGAAACAGCAGCAGATAGATCAACTGGATTGGGCCCTGAATCCTGCTACGCCATTTTCGATGGCAGTGACGTGCTTAGGAGCGAACTTGCTAGGATCCGTCAGGCCGCAGCTATGGGCGATGATTTCGACCTCGTCGCGCATCTTTAGCGCATAGCGGGAAACCCGCACGGCCTTATCCGTTGGGTCGAGTCCGTGGATCAGTCGCGAATCAGCGGCAGTTACGCCGGTGGGGCATTTGCCCGAGCCGCATTTCATCGCCTGGATACAACCCAGCGCAAACATGAAGCCGCGTGCAGAGGAAACAAAATCCGCCCCCATACAAAGCGCCCAGGCCACCTTGTCCGGCGTAACAAGCTTGCCGGAAGCAATGATTCGGATGCGGTTCTGAAGTCCATGTTCATAACGTAGAGCCGCGACGTACGGCAGGGCTTGGGTAATCGGCAGGCCGACATAATCGGCAAGCGCCTCGGGTGCTGCTCCCGTACCCCCCTCGCCACCGTCAATCTGCACATAGTCTGGGCAATGCTCTGGATTTTGTGCGCAATCGCCAAACCAATCATCAAGGAAAGCAGGGTCTCCGACAACGAACTTCACGCCCACCGGCTTGCCAGTGATGGTACGGACACGGTTAACGAACGCACCGAGCTCCTGGATACTGCCAATGTCTCGGTGACGATTGGGAGAAATGGAATCCTGCCCTACCGTGATTCCACGGATTTCGGCAATTTCAGGGGTTACCTTTCCGCCCGGCAAGATGCCGCCCTTGCCGGGCTTCGCCCCCTGGGCCAGCTTCACTTCAAACATCTTTACTTGCGGATAGGCGGCAATTTCACGTAGCTTTGCCTCCGAGAGATTTCCCTCCGCGTCGCGCACACCATATTTGGCGGTGCCGATCTGCATGACGATGTCCGCACCGCCTTCCAAGTGATAGCGGCTCAACCCCCCCTCGCCCGTACTCAGCCAGATGCCGGCCAACTTAGCCCCGCGCGAAAGAGCGGTAACCGCCGTATGACTAAGCGCGCCATACGACATGCCGGAGATATTAAAAAAGCTTGACGCCGGATAAGGCTCCGCACAGGCGCCAGGGCCATTGGCAATGCCGATAAGCTTGCCGGGATAGGATCTTTTGTCTTCTTCCAGAACCGGGAAGGCCGTGTTGCGGAAAACAAAGGTGGGCACCGCCTCCGAGCCAAAGCTGATATAGTTGGAAACCCCTTTGGCAGACCGGTAGACCCAACTGCGCTCCAGCCGATTGAAGGGGCGTTCCACCCAATCCGGTAGATATTGGTACTGGCGCATATACGCACCCCAAGTTTCGGCGAAGTAGCGGAAATGACCAATGACCGGATAATTGCGCAGTACTGTATGGTGGGTTTGCAGTTTATCGTGAATGAACGTCGCAACCAGCCCAATTATGATAAATGCGGCAACGATCATCCATAAGGCCATGCTTCAACTCCTCCCGTTCCGGCGGAATATCCATAACTTTTTGCGGTTCATTCTGTCTTGCCCAGGCGGCTTCTTCCCGGCAACCAAATCGTGAAAAACGTGCCCTTGCCGACTTCGCTGTCGATGAGCAGTTGGCCACGATGGCGATTGACCGCATGCTTCACGATGGCAAGCCCCAGCCCGGTTCCGCCGATAGCGCGGGAACGTCCCTTATCCACCCGGTAGAAACGCTCGGTAAGACGCGGAAGATGCTCGCGCGCGATGCCAACGCCATTATCCTCAATTCTCACAACAATGCCGCCAGCAGGGAAGCGCGGATCGGGCGCTGCACTGGCAGTAAGTTTGATCTCGCCGCCTGGTCGGCCATATTTGAGCGCGTTATCGAGAAGATTAGTGAATACCTGCGTGAGCTGATCGGCATCGGCAGGGATTTGTGGAAGATTCGGGGGCACGCTCATGTTCAACGTCGTACTTTGTGCCTGCAGCATTGGTTCCAGCCCAGCCGCGATCCGTTCAAGTAAAGGCGGCAAATGCAGCATGTCTTTGGGTGGCGAATGTTCCGTGATCTCGATTCTGGACAAGGATAAAAGGTCGCCGATCAGTCGTTGCATCCGCGCCGCCTGCTCCGCCATGATGCCCAAAAACCGTTGCTGAGCCTCGCTGTCGTCGGCCGCCGGCCCACGCAGAGTTTCGATAAAGCCGATGAGGCTGGCGAGCGGCGTGCGCAGCTCGTGGCTGGAATTAGCGACGAAATCAGCTCGCATCTTCTCTAGCGCGCGCTCGCGCGTCCGATCATTCACCAACATGTAAACGGGGCCGCCAACAGGAATTATCGTTACCTCAAGATCGCGGGTTACTGGCACGGCAAGAACAATTTCTCTTCGGACAGGCAGGCCGTCAGCTTGCGCTTCGTTCAGTGCCGCACGGATATCCGGATGGCGAAGCATGGCTGCGGTTTCCGTACCAAAGGCGGTGACGGCGCTATCGTTGCGCCACAAGATGCCACCATCCATGTCGAGCTTCAGCAGCGGATCTGGCAAACGTTCGAGCAGCGTTTTGTCTTCCGCGGCGCTTGCATTGTGCCGTCCACGTGACAGCCGCTCGACATGGACAAGCCGCATCGCCTCCGCACCCAAGTCGCTCATGCCGGGCATCAGTAACCGCGGTTCGGGCGGAAGAGCTTCAGGCGCACTGCGCAGAGAATGCACCAGCCGCGCCATCGCCATCACGTCGCGCCTCAACAAAAGTGCAAACCCAATGGAGGTTAAGCTGCAAAGGACCCAGCCAAGCAAAGCTATTGAGGGGCGCAGCTCACCCAGAACAGCCAGCATCGCAAAAACCGCGGTGGGTACCGCCGTGAGCGCAAAGAGCAGCGCTATTGCTGCAAGGCGAGCCTGCTCTCTGTTCGCTTCTTCAGACATTAGCCGCTATGGCTTGCCCAGCTTTGTGGGCGCTGGAGAAACGATACCTGGCTGGCCTGTTGCGACCGAGAACACAGCAAGACCACGCTTTACCGATCCATCGGGCCGTAGAACCATGAGTCCGTCTGTGCCCGTGAAACCGGAGGGAGCGGTCAGCACATGAGTTGTGTAACCGCCAGAGGATGCAGCCAGCCTAGCAAGAGCCGCAGCATCAAAGGCAATATCCGCGATGCCGGGCGGGGCGCTGCCATAAGAGGCGCTGTATTTTGCCTGGAATGTTGCTGCGTCTGCAGGATCTGGGGCGGCGTAAATGGCCCCCACCAAAGCCGGCTGGGTCGCCATGGCGGTGGCTAGATTGCTCCACAAAGTGGGGCCCATCATCTGCACCTGCGGCGGCGAAACGTCATAATAGGGCAAAAAGTTCGCAATTTCGGCCAGGGTGTTGGCATCCGTCGCACCAATAAACAACGCGTTGAAGTTGGGCGGGGCAACTTGCTGGCTCCGAAGCTCACGGGCCTTTTCAAGCCCCGCTTCAGTATCCTCATCTTGCGCCGCCTTAGTCTCAGCCACCAATTCGGCGCCGCGTTGGTCCCAGTCGGAGAGCGACCGAACTGCTACGTTAATGCTTGAAAAATCCTGACCATAATATGCAACTTGCGGCGAAGGTTCGCCAAGCACAGCCGCCTCCTTCTGCATGGCTTGCACTAAGCTACGGCCGAAATCCGTGTCAGGCACCAACCCGGCAAGCTGAGTATGGCCAGAATCAGCTGCAACCTGTACCACGCGCTCCACCTGCTGTGCGGGGGTAATGCCAAGCGCCCAGACACCCGGCGCTTCCACCGCGCTGTCGTTCGTGAAAGCGAGAACATTCACGCCCGCCTGCCTAGCGATAGGGGCGACAGCCTCGGTCTCGCCTGCAGTGAGCGGACCAAGAATAATACCATCTCCAGCGGCAAGCCCCGCCTTGGCAGCACTAACTGCACCCGCCGGAGTGCCCCCAGTGTCGCGGATATCAAGCGCCGGAGAGCTGCCAGGCGGGAAGACCAGCTTTGCGGCATTAACCAGCACCTGGCCAACTGGCGCGAGCGGGCCGGAAAGCGGCACCAACAACAGCACATTACCGCTGGACTTACCAAAATTCGAGGTAGGAGACACCGAACCCGGCGTAAGCGACGTAGGCATGCCGGTGCCGTTGGCAAATTGAGGGGCTTGACCGGCGCAGCTTACCAGCGCCAGCGTGGCGCCGAGGAGCACAGATGAACGAAGATAAGGCGCAAGACGCAACTGAAGACCCTCCAACGGACGCACTCCCCCGGGCACAGATTCGGGAGCCCCTACCATCCCTTGTGCTGGTTTCCACGCCGATCGGCAACCTGCAAGACCTCTCTGACCGGGCGCGGGAGGTCTTATCTTGCGTGAATGTAATTTTGTGTGAAGACACCAGGACAAGCGCCGTGCTGCTGCGCACCCATAATATTAGGCAAAAGTGCATTGCTTTGCACGAGCATAACGAAGAAGCAGCCTTACCCCGATTGATCGAGGCGATGCAAGCCGGACAGCGATTCGCCCTGATTTCTGATGCCGGAACGCCCCTGGTCTCGGACCCGGGCTACCGGCTGGTGCGCGCCACCATCGACGCGGGCTTAAGTGTTTCGGGCGTGCCGGGGCCGAACGCCGCTGTCCTGGCGCTAACGCTTTCCGGCCTTCCTCCGCAACCCTTTCTGTTCACCGGCTTCTTGCCGCCTCGCCATGGCGCGCGCCGCGCCGCCATGGCCGCGTTACGAGGCGCCGAATTGGCGGGGCTCAACGCCACTCATGTTTTCTACGAGGCGCCGCATCGACTGGCTGCGTTTTTAACTGACGCCATGTCTGTTTTCGGACCACGCCCGGCAGCAGTGTGCCGGGAGTTAACCAAGCATTTCGAGGAAGTACGACGCGATACGTTGGCTACGTTGGCTGCACATTACACCGCAGTGCAGGCGCGGGGAGAGATCGTGGTTGTGGTCGGCCCAGCGGGACAGGACGAAGAGGGCGCAAAATCGCTTGAGGAGTCGCTACGCGTCGCACTGGCCAGAATGAGCGTCAAAGATGCCGCAGCTGCGGTAGCAGCAGCGACCGGATTGCCTAAAAAACAGGTTTATAAGCGCGCACTGGAATTGCTGGATCAGGGGTAAAGGTAGCCAGTTGCCCAGCTTGTGTCCTCAAGCTTAAAAATCAAGCGCTCATGAAGACGGAAATCCACGCCCTGCCAGAATTCGAAATAGTCCGGCGTCAACCGCCAGCCAGACCAGAATTCCGGCCTTGGCACTGGCCGGCCGGAAAACCGTACATCGACCTCGCGCAGACGCTCCTCAAAAACCGCGCGGGAGGCAAGCGGCCGCGATTGCTCGGACGCCCAGGCCCCGAGTTGCGAGATGCGGGGACGGGTCGCAAAATATTCATCAGCCAGGTCCGATTCGACCGGCGCAACAACACCTTCGATACGAATCTGGCGCTGCAGGCTTTTCCAATGAAACAGCAGGGCGACGTGGGAGTTGCCCGCCATCTCCCGCGCCTTGCGCGACCCGAGGTTGCCGTAAAAAACAAACCCCCGCTCATCCCAGTCTTTCAAGAGCAATGTGCGTGCCGCGGGGCGGCCATCCGCGCCAACCGTCGCCACCGTCATGGCGTTGGGATCACTCGGCTCGCTGCGTCCGGCTTCCTCAAACCAGGCGCCAAACCGGCGGAATGGGTCTTCGCTCATCTGCTCTGAGTCTCCTTCAATATCTGCGAGCCTTGATTGCTCCCAGTACTCTATGCCACCACCCAATCCTCAAGACGATAGCATCACGGAGTTGTCCACCATGCCCGAGACCGAGATCGACATCGAAACCGCCCCACCCCAAGGCACGCTGATGCAGGGCAAGCGCGGTGTGGTCATGGGTGTGGCAAACAACCGCTCCATTGCCTGGGCCATAGCCCAAGCCGTCGCAGCGCAGGGCGGTGAAATGGCGTTCACCTTTCTGGGCGAGGCACTAGAGAAACGTGTACGGCCCTTGGCGGCCTCCATCGGATCAGAGTTTGTATTGCCATGTGACGTGGGCGACGACGAGGCGATCGACGTAGCTTTCGAAACGATCGAGAAAAAATGGGGCAAGATCGACTTTTTGGTGCATGCTATCGGCTTTGCTGATAAGAATTTCCTGCGTGGACGATTTGTCGATACGCCACGCGCGGTGTTCCAGCAGGCGCTGGATATTTCTGCCTATTCCTTCGCAGCTGTTTCCCAACGAGCTGCAGCGCTAATGCCCGAAGGTGGCTCACTGCTGACGTTGACCTATCTGGGTGCTGAGCGATGGGTGCCACATTATAATGTCATGGGCGTCGCCAAGGCGGCACTTGAAGCCAGTGTGCGCTACATGGCGGCGGATTTGGGGGCTGATAAGATCCGTGTGAATGGACTCTCCGCTGGCCCGATAAAAACTCTGGCCGCCAGCGGCATTGGTGATTTCAGCTACATTCTGAAATGGAACAAACTCAATTCGCCACTGCAACGCAACGTCGAACTCGCTGACGTTGGCGCCTCAGGACTTTATCTGTTATCCGATCTTTCCAGGGGCGTAACCGGTGAAATCCACCACGTGGATTGCGGATATCATATAGTCGGCATGAAAAACCCCGAAGCGCCAGATATGGGCATTGCGAACGAGTAGCTGTTTGACGGCAGTATATCATGCTTCTTCCACCGATTCGGGAATTCACGCCGCCGGGCCAAATATGAGCTTCTGGTCGTGGATGAGCACGGCCTAAGTTGTTCCGACGAACCACAGAATCGCCCGGATTTGCGGCTCCTGAGCGACCGTGTCGTACAGCGGCAACGATTCGGAGAGAAAAGTCTCTCTGGTGGCTAGGGTACTGGCCTTAGCCCCCGTTCAGGGGTATCCCGCCAATATGTCATACAATAGTTTCGGCCAGCTATTCCGCGTGACCACCTGGGGTGAAAGCCACGGCCCTGCCATCGGAGCGGTAGTGGACGGTTGCCCGCCCGGCATTGAGCTCACCGAAGCCGATATCCAGCCTTACCTGGATAAGCGCCGCCCCGGTCAGTCCCGTTTCACCACACAGCGGCAGGAAGCAGACCAAGTCCGGATTCTCTCGGGCGTATATGAGGGCAAGACGACGGGCACCCCGATCTCGCTTATCATTGAGAATACCGACCAGCGCTCCAAAGATTACGAGAGCATCGCGGCGCGCTACCGGCCAGGCCATGCGGACGTGGCCTATGACATGAAATATGGCCACCGCGACCCGCGGGGCGGCGGCCGCTCCTCTGCCCGAGAGACTGCAATGCGCGTGGCGGCCGGGGCTATTGCCCGCAAGGTGCTCGGACCGGACGTATTAATTCGCGGCGCCATGGTAGCGATGGGCGCGCACGGAATTGACCGCGCACGTTGGGATTGGACGAAGGTAAACGAAAATCCGTTCTTCTGCCCGGACGCCGAAACGGCAATGAACTGGGAAGCCGAGCTGGATGCCATCCGCAAGGCGGGCTCATCCATCGGCGCGGTGCTGGAAGTAGTCGCCGAGGGTGTTAAGCCCGGGCTGGGCGCCCCACTCTATGGCAAGCTGGATGCAGACATCGCTGCGGCACTGATGAGCATTAACGCCGTGAAGGCGGTGGAGATTGGCGATGGCTTCGCCGCAGCTGCCCTTCGAGGCGAGGAAAATGCTGATGAAATGCGCATCAAGTCCGGGAACATCGAATTTCTTTCCAACCACGCTGGAGGAATTCTTGGTGGCATCGCCACCGGCCAGCCCATCGTGGCGCGTTTTGCCGTAAAGCCAACGAGCTCCATTCTAATTCCCAAGCAGTCTGTCAGCGCGGATGGCAAAAATGTAGAGGTCATGACCAAGGGACGGCACGACCCGTGCGTTGGTATCCGTGCCGTCCCGGTAGGCGAGGCCATGTTAGCCTGCGTACTGGCTGACCATCTGTTGCGTCATCGTGGCCAAACGGGGCATTAGACTGAAATGCTATCCTCAAAGACCCGGTTTACGGAACAATTTAATGTGTGATTCCAGCTTTAAAAGCTTAAGTGTTTTCTAACGGAAGCTCTCTAAAGCGCTGTAATGACCAAATCACAACTCCCGGTTTCACTCATGTCCACACTGCCAGTTCTGTCGAGTACCTCATGGCTTGCCGTAGGGTCGATGCTTGCCGATCTGGCCTTCGAAACTGACAAGCTCGGCCGGTTTACTGCCTTTGGCCCTGGCCGCGTATTGGGTCGACAGGCGTCTGAGATGATTGGGACAGAGCTTGCCGGTCTGCTTAGTGGACCTTCGCAAGAGGAGGCGGCGCTCAGCGCCTCGGAGTTGCGCTCGATCATTGCAACCATCTGCGTGGAATGTGTGGCTTGGCACGGACGCGTCCGGCTGCGCGGCGCTGGAGAAACCTCGCTACTCTATCGCCTGTCTCTGGCACCTCGCCTTTCCGGAACGACAGTGGCTGGCATTTACGGCCTGCTATTCGATATGGAGGCACCAGAACTCGCGCTGCCGGAGTTAGACACCGGCACCGCGTCGGGATTGCCGTCCCGTCTTGAGACAATGCTGGACGAGGAAACTGGGCTGTGGACTAGCATGGTGTTTGGAGATGAAATCTCCCGCAGACTGGACAGGCTTGACGTGGAAGAGCGGCCGGGAACGCTGCTGTATCTCGGGTTTGCGCGTGCGGAGGAAAAAATGCGTGCCGCCGTGGCGATGCGCTTGGCGGAGGAATTACGTGACATCGTTCGCCCCACGGATCTGTTGGGGAGGATCAATGAGACCACGATCGGCTTATGGTGCGACAATATGGACCATCTGACCGGAGGCGAACGTGCCGCAAAATTCTGCTCCACGTTGCCAGCACTGCTCCCAGACCGAACGCTGATAACCGTTGGCCTTGCGCCACGCTGGCATGGCAGTGGCGAAGACGCCAACATAGTGATGGAACATGCGGCGGTGGCGCTACGACTGGCGGATTTCGCCGTTGCACGCGAGCAGGAAACGAACCCTGTGAGCGCTTGGAGAGTTTGGCAAACCGACTGAGATCGCCGTCATTTTTTGTTTGCCGGTTCACAGCGTCAGACAGCTTCTCGATTCAATCGGCAGCCATCCGAAGATGCCGGGTTGCGAAGACAGTACATCAACACAATGTTGGGAAAAATCTTTGGAGCCCATGAAGTTGAGAGCGTTTTCCGCCATTGTTCTAGCCGGCCTGGCCACCCATCCCGCTCTGGCGCGCCCAAACCCTCCGCCGCGGCCATCAGGTATTGTTGTGCATCTTTTCGGGCCAGATTCGATAACATCGCGTCTCTTACCAACCAACCCCTCCGAACCCGCTCCACAGCTAAGCAGACCTAGTGTTGCGGGGGTGAGCGCGCCAGCATCAGGCGGCGCCCAACCCCAGGTGGGCAGCATTTTCCATCAAATGTTCGTTACGGGAGATCCGGCTGAAGACAGCTCGCCGCGTTTTCCGCCCGGGCGCAAAGCGTCGCACTAGACCTGGGTAATTTAAAATGGATTCGCTGTGTGCAGTCAGCGCATGTCCAAATCATGCCCCCGCAACCAACTTGACTTGCGATGCAGGAACAGAAACCGAACCGTCCGCACACTTGCGGGCGGTTTTGTCGCTTGCAGCACCCAGCGCCAGGATCCCCGCTAAAGCGCCCCGAAGCTCAACGCGAAGTTCACCGTTCTCGGGCACCAGACGCACCACCTCGATCAGGCCGCGAATAATCCCGAAGGCTTCGTCCTTGCTCGATGGATCGGACAGGGCCTCATGCAAGGCCGCCACCTTGTCGCGGTAGATATTCGCGAGGTTGGAATGCAGGGCCAGCTCCGCCGCCGGCCCGAGATCGACCACCCCCTACTTCGGTGGGGCAAAGCCGATCACGGCCCGGATGTCAGGGCAGACCAAAGCACCAAATCTGGTGCCTTCTACGTCAACCTGATAGTGCCCTAAAAATTGTCCCGGTTATCGTTCTCCCGTTGTCTTTGCTTCTGTCATCTCTCCATCTCGACCAAGCCGCGTGATCACGCTATCTCAATCACCTGGTACGAAATATCCAGCGGACCACTTTGTCAGCGCCCACCCAAAACTTCCGAAAATGAGCTAAAAACGTCTATCAGACAGGAAGGAGCAACTCAGCCATGCGGCATCTTCGGTTTTTTATGATGGCTTTCGGCATTGCCACACTCCCCGCCATCCCGGCACTCGCCCAAAGCTTCCCGGGGATGGGCGGCGGATCGAATGCCCTGTCCGGCGCGGCAAGCTCTCTCATGGGTAACGGCGGCGGAGGCGGCATGATGAGTCAAATGCTGCCGTCGCTTTCCTCCTCAAGCACCAGTAATGTGGCGGGCGTTCTCAGCTATTGCATCCAAAACAACATCGTCCAAGGGTCTTCGGCGTCCAGCGTTCTTAGTGCTCTTTCCGGTCGAAATGGTGTAACCTCATCAAGCGGCTATACGGCCGGTACTCAAGGAAATATCGAATCCGGCAATGGCAGTTCGTTCTCCCTCAGTGGGGTAACTCAGCAAATTAAAAACAAGGCGTGCAATATGGTTCTCCAGCGCGCGCAATCTCTACTTTAAAAATATAGAGAAGTGGGGGGCCGTTTAGCCCCGCATTATAGATTTTCGTCGCGCCGGCCCTCGGCCCCGCAAGACGGTTGCGCGATATTGCGATTGGCTCTGGCCGCCAGAGCAGTCGCCAACAGACGCGCGGTGATGTGGAATGGGCCATCAAGGAGGCTCTGAACGCCCTTCCTGCGGAGCCCTACCCAGAAGAACTGTGGAACGCAAAGGTGGATGCAACGTGGCAGTTCATTTTCGGGCGACCTGAACCAACGATCTTTTCAGGCACGATTCCGAGTTCACTTTCTTTGAAGAATTCTCAGAGATTTTAAAGCGTGGGAGGCGACAAGTGCCGCTTGTTTCAGAATGCCGGGTATCAGCTTCATGTGCTAAGGCTTTCGAAACTAGTTTGAGGTTTGTGGGTTACCCTGAGAGTAGCAAATCGAGTTGCTTTCGCGCCCTTGAATTATAAATACAAAAATTCCAGGCTCAGCTGCGTGTCAGCCACGCGGCAGGCGAATACGTGCGCCGGGACGAGAATGCGGCAGCCGCCATCCACACCAACAGTGCCGTGAGCTTCAACGCCACACTCAAACGGAGACGTGATAGGCGTCTAGCACTGGTTCTCCATCAAGCACACCGACCGCCACCTGCCACAAAGTCTCCTTCCGATAGAACCGTCGGGGGCTGGACGCCAACCGCGCGGCTTATCGGGCTTGTGCACCTCCAGGGTCGCTAGGCTCCTGCCCCAACTCTCGCACCAGCTGCCAGCCAAGACTGATACGCTGCCCGTCCAGACATCGAACGTGCGGGCCATGTCCTGCGTCTTGCGCCTCTGGCGGATGCCGGGATCGGCACGCTGCTGCGTCTCGTCGCCTGCAAGGCGGACTGGCGCGGTCAGGGACTGGTTGCAGCGGACGAGTGGTTCACGAGCGCGAAGCAGTGCTACCGCTGCCGCCAGCGCCACGACATACCGATCTCTCAGCGCGTCAGGCGTTGAGACCGCGGCAACACAATTGAACGCGACGAAAACGCGGCCGTGAACCTCTACGGGTATCCCCAGGAACGGCAGAACCGGGCTGGCAACAGCTCCCTACACGTGGTGACATCGGATGCTAGGTCGAGGGCCAAGCCCGTTGCCGGTGCCGGCAACGGACGGCGGATGTTACTCGATCTGGTCTATGACTACGAAAATCAATGATTCTGAGCGTCCTTTGCACGTAGCGCGTCGGCGCGCGCTTCGAGATGTTTGGCTATATTGTCCAAACGCCAAGCCTGGATATCATAGAAAGTAACATACCCGTGCTTGGCTGTGTCGATCTCATTGAAATGCGCGACAACGGGCTTAAAATCCGCCGCTTTCGCCTGCGCAAGGGTCAGGTGCCCGTTATGGGTGGTGTTTGCGGCATAAAACTTCATCAGCATATGCTCGGACCAAATTCCCGGATGCCATTTGTCATGGCCGCCATGAGGCCAACCCACTGGGCCATGGCCCATACCTGGAGGCGGCGGATTGGCACTTCTGTCCCCAGTTTGCGCAAACGCCAATCCTGGGGCTAGGGCAAGAAGGCCAGCAAATAAAACGCGACGCATTCTGTTCACTCCAATCAACAGTTCGGTGATGAAGTCGTATTCTGCGCCTGTAACGGCACCGTCTCGGCAATGTGACAAAAAGAACGGCGCCCTAGGGCGCCGTTGATAAGCTTGCCAGAAGGCAAAAATCAGCGGGAGTAGAACTCGACCACAAGATGCGGTTCCATTTGCACCGGGAAGGGCACATCCGCGAGCTTCGGCGCGCGCATGAACCGACCCTTCATAGCACGGTGATCAACCTCGATATATTCCGGCACATCGCGCTCTGCGCTCTGCGCGGCGTCCAGTACCACTGCGAGCTGCTTAGACTTCTCGCGCACCTCAATGACGTCTTCGTCCTTCACCAAGTAGGACGGAATATTCACCTTCTGACCGTTAACCAGCAGATGGCCATGAGAGACGAGCTGACGTGCCGCGAACGGGGTGATCGCGAATTTCATGCGGTAGACCACCGCATCCAGGCGGCGCTCCAGCAGCTCGATCAGGTTTTCGGATGTATCGCCCTTCCGACGCACGGCTTCTTCATAATATTTATAGAATGCCTTTTCGGAGATATTTCCATAATATCCCTTTAGCTTTTGCTTGGCCATCAGCTGCACACCGTAATCAGACGGCTTCTTGCGACGCTGGCCATGCTGGCCTGGCCCGTATTCGCGTTTATTTACAGGGGATTTGGCGCGACCCCATAGATTCACGCCCAAACGGCGGTTGATCTTAAACTTGCTCTCAGTGCGCTTGGTCACGGCGCGTACACCTTTCTTGTTCAAATTCCGCCAGTAGTCTCTTTTCCGCTTACACGGCAAAGAGCGGGCGCGAGCGACCACCGCCCGTCCACGTTCCCGGCAACGAAACGCGCCTCTAATGGGTTACGTAGGGGGCGTCAATGGCTCCCAGCGCACTTATGGATCCGGAAGGCGGTGGCGGCATACGCCACCTCCGTAGAGAACAGAAATTTAGCGACTCGCCTGCGCTCCTGAGTGGCCCAAAGAGTGATCTGCCGAGTATGGCAGGGGCGCTGTCATGCTGGCTTAGCAAGCACCAGATCTGGTACTCTGGCCTAAGCTGGCATCCAGGTGACGACGCATACTTTCCCACCGAAGTGAGAACTGGGCATTCGCCGGTCGGCGGTGGAACCCTTCTTACCGTATCGGTGCTGAACACCCCTCGCTCGCCGACCTGGCACACCAATTCAACGATTGTCGGCGCCTTCGACTGGAACACGAAACGGATAAATAGTGCATGGCGCTGTCCAATATCTCGTGCCGCATTGACATGCGGCGTGCGTTCGGCAGCATTCCGCCACACCCTGACCCGAAAACCGGGCTTTTCGGAGGGTCAGATAAAACCGACATGGCGTCAGAATCTGCACTTCGCGCAATTCAGACGTATTAGCGACCGTCGACCCAAACGACCACCACCATTATGGTTGGGGTTTCATGTTCGCGAGGTAATCAACGATCGCCGGAACATCCGTTTCATTGACTGGCGCCTTATATAGTTTAATCATCTTCGTTACTTCGGCCTGCCAAGCCACCTTACTTAAGGCTGGCTGATTAAGAATCATGTCAGCCGAATGACAAGCAATGCAATTGACATTTACTACCTGCGCAGCCGCGCCGCCCGGAAAAGTTTCGGAACTGCCTGGCAAAATAACGCTCTCCGAAGTTAAGGTAACACCAGCTGCGGTCACTGTGCTTGGCGCCGCGTCAGCAGTATGGATCTGGATAACGCCGGCGGCAGTGGCAAGACATGATCCAATAACGGCTCGAGAAAGCAGATTTCTGTTCAAGGCAATCATATGAGAACCTCCAGAGGCAATAAAGGAGCCTCCATTAGACAATGTTAAGGACGGTCGTCTCTATTGAGTTCCGCATGTAGCCGCCGGGATTCCAGTTTGGCGTCCATGACTGCGTTTCACCTTGAGTGTTCGTGCACCGCACGCTGAGTGTCAGCACCCCGGAAGCTGGCACACCAACCCTAGCCCGCCAGCCGCGGAAGCTGTATTTGCCTTCGTTGACACCGAGCTTGGTCGTAATCCAGGTCACACCGCCATCAGTTGAAAGACCAACATTCTTGACACCGCAATCGCCACCGAACGCAATCCCACGGACATCTATGGTCGCCCCTGCTTTCACGTTATCCCCCGTCTTCAAATTTGTGACGAAAGAACGTGGCAGCATGCGATTGATCGGCGTGGTCTTATAGCCAGTTTCGGTGGGCGAAACATTTGCCCCCGGCGTGTCGGGGATACGATAGGCTGTCTTCATCCAGAAATTATCATCCGGCCGATCGAGAACTTCGATATGAGACAACATTTTTACCCAATATGTCGAATACCAACCCGGAACGATCAAGCGGAGCGGAAAACCGTTCAATAGTGGCATCTGCTCGCCGTTCATCAGATAGGCGACTATAACTTCTCCATCTCGGGCATGGTCTATGGAGAGAGATTTCTTGAAGTCAGGTGTGGCGGGAAAGGTCGGTCCGTCCAGCCCATTAAACTGAACCTGGACCGCGCCCGCTTTTACACCGGCACGGTCGAGCAGGTCACGCAGACGAAAGCCAGTCCATCTTGCATTACCCATCGCGCCATTTCCCCATTCGCCACCAGGCACTCGGGGCTGAAAGAAGCCTCGCGAGTTTCCTGAGCATTGGTTTACGGCAACGAGTTCTACCCGCGGCAACTCCAGCACTTCCGAGAGGGATAGAGATAATGGCCGATTTACATGCCCGCCCACCATAAGACGGAACGTCGTAACGTCTATCTGCTGTGGGATGGACGCCAAGTGCCACCGAACAAAAAATTGATCGTTTGGCGTCAATATACCTTGATCAAATACCTCGAACGGTGTCTCCAAGAGCGGCGGCCGTATCCGCTGTAATATCATCTCACCTTTGTTAGGAAAGGCTGTAGTGAGCGGTCTTGATCTTGGACCTTCCGGAAATGGCAGCGTTATCATATTCTCTGCACGTGCCGCTCGTACGGAAGACATCATCACGGCACCGAGCGCTGCGGCGCTTCCAACGAAATGCCTTCGTCCTCTCGAATAGCTAGTCGGAAATGTCTCAACCATTGCAATCTCCAAATCATGGCTAGAGAAAATCTTTCGCCAAAACCCAAGACAAAAGAAGACAATCAAAACTCTATTACATTTCGAACTGACGAGACATTAAAGAACGTTATGTTTTCAAAATTATACAATCTTTACGCGATTATATAATTTTTGTGGTTTGCATTTGACGATTCAACCTTTAGAAAAATTAGTGATGGCACGCCGACACAATCGACGTAAAATGACGGCCTCTGAATGAGCTACCCAAGATCATGCCGGCAACCTTCCCTTACGCCACCGACCGCCTCATGATAGCTCCAAACGATATCGACAGGGCAAGCTCTTCATCAGCCCTGCTTGGTTTTACAATCGGCATTATTAACGTGCGTCATCGGCCACGGAGGCGGGTCGCTCGCCGGAAAACTATCCGCGTTGATTCTGTCTACAGAACTATTGTCGTTTCCACGCCCTCTGAAATCTGAATGAACTGTATCAGTAACCATGTTTTGCTTCTGCATAACCTCAGGTATTGTGCGACCTAAAATATCAAGCGCCTTATTATCTGAAACCAACTGGCGCCAATTCTCCAATTCGATCGCCGGAAGGACATGCACGTGGACTTCTTTTCCTGAATGTCTGGTCAGAATATCAATCGCACTCCTTTCGCGCTCCTCGTTCCAAGCTCTAACCCAAAGCAACAGGCCGCCATGGTCTAATTGTTCTTGAATATACTCTTCGTGGTGGTCACCAATAAATTTGGCAAGAACAGAGCCAATCAACCCACCTACACCACCGGAGAGCGCTGCCACCCCAAAAGCTGCTGCCAAGCTGCCACCAGACGCAATAATGGGGACGGCCGCCGCAACGGCCCCAACATAAACAAGACCACCAATTACCCCCCCCTCTGCGTCACCAATAGACTCTGTTGAAATGTAACAGCTGCGAGGGGTGGAGCTATTATCTATGAGTTCACTAACGTTCTTATAATGGTATCCAAATTTTTCTAAGATCACATGCTCGCTAGCGAGCAGGCTCAGATCGACACGATCAAAACCTGAACCTAAGAGCTCATCAATGGCGTCTTGGATATCCCTTGCATTAGCAAAGACACCAACCGCTTCACGGACATTTAAAGTATCATGATCCGCGCCCATGGCTTGAGCCTTCTCGACTGCTCAACGCACGTTTTAGCCGTCGATCGGTAGCGGTGTATTGATCTGAATCAATATTCAGATCGAGTTGTTCTATTCCATTATTATTTGGAAATAACCCGCCTTGGACTTTTTGTACCCGTTAAATTTAGGAACGCCGACTGATCATCCTGGATTTAAACACGATTACTGTACCCAGGGGGGGCATATGAATGAGCATGCGATAGTGGTGATGGATTAAGGGATATCGATCCGACGTTCGTATCGGCCGGCACGTGGTTCCAACCGTGTCATCTGGGCAAGACTCCATTTAACGTCGCATTGGTGGCAGCCAAGCTTTTATAGTGTATCCTGATTTATTCCAGCGATTTAGGGCTAAATGCTGAGGTGCTCGCAAGCGCGATCTACGTGCGGGCGCCTTCTGGGCGTCAACTCTCAGGCGTCTGGAATGGTTCGGTGATTAACCACAAGGATTAAGGGAAAGGCGTGCCGATGTCCTTCTGATATGAATCACCATTGCTAGACCAACCAAGAAGCTTTGACCCCCCCAAAGCGGTAGCCATCCATAAAATCCGCTCTTTTATACGCTCTTCATAATCAGCTGTTATTCAGCCTTATGTCTGGCCAATCTGTCGTGCTGGAACTACTGGATTTATGTCAAGCCTTAGCTGACTTAGAACAAATACGCCTCAACTTGGGCATTGCACCCCGTCCTGCCAGAGACAGCAAATGGCTGGATCAACCCAATGATCGCACCTCGTAAATACGCGGAGTGCTATCATGGATCAATGAAAGCAGGTGGTTTGCTGCCTCTTCATAACCGAGACGAGCCAAGTAATCGACTTTCCCAACACAGGACTGCGTGTTTACGACAGCCTTCAATGACTCGGATGTATTGAATACTTCCAGCGTTGCAGCAGCTCGGCGGGCGTACGAGGCAACTGCGCGAACATTTTCATCAGAAAACTGTAAATCTGAGGAACTGAAGGCACATATTATACCAATCACCTCGTTTTTTCTGCCTCGAATGGCACTTCCAATAAACGAACGGACGAAAGGAACGCTAGCGATGCCGGGACTGTCAGCATATGAAGGGTCCTTATCAAGTCTGTACAGCTGACGAACCCCACCAAAATTCAAAACAGAAGCGCAAAGCGCGCCTCCATATGGAACATATGCCATATCTCCAACTTGAACGCCGTCCATGTATTCCGAGGAACCAGGGAAAAATGAAGCGGCAACACAAGAAACCCCAAGCTGGTCAGCCATCTCAACGGCCAACGTTGCCAAGGCGATTTCTGCCTCCTTTTGAATAGAGCTAATAGCCTGCTGCTCGACGTCAGCATGATCAGATTGCGGATAGTTAACTAGTGCAAGGGCGTTCAAGTCAAATCTTCCTTCTCATAGGCACGAACACGACAGCCCGCTCATACTTCAGGAGGCGTAACCCTTTGGCAGAGGCTCATTGTTTCCATGGAAACACGAAAAGTCTGCAACCAATAGTGCGTTAAAACAAGTTAACATTGCGCTTATATCGCGGAGGTTGTGTGATGAACAGAGAATTTTTATTAAATCTGTATTTCTGGCGAATGTTATTTAGCGTCCAAACGCCGTGATCCGAACTGCCCATGATAGCAGACAAGTCGGCCACCGACAACGCCAAGTATTTGTAATACCATTAAAATATGGATCCCTACGTGCCGTGCAAGTCCGATCGTTGAAATGCAGATGCCTACAAGCGTGGTATCCGGCCTTAAAGGTCATTAACTCAAAATCTTACGACACAGCCATGGCCGAGCAGACACCATCGTTACATACTGAGCAATATGAAGACTAGGCATAAACAGACGAAGCCCAATGCAACTGAAACCAAGACCCGGCCACAAGCCATACCTAGTCGTGATGCCGTGAAGCAATTCCTGGCCGAGGCGGAGGGTGTGCCCCACTTTCGTGACATTGTTCGCGCTTTTTCCGTGCCACCCGAGAAGCGTAAGGCGTTGCGTGGAATTATGAAGTCACTAGAGGCCGAAGGCCATGCGGAGCACGCCGGGCGCAAGCGTTACACCGAAACAGGCCGTCTGCCGGAAAGCGCGTTGGTGGAGGTAACCGGAATCGACCGCGACGGCGAGGCCATCGCTAAACCGGTGGTTTGGGATACTCCTGGAAGAGCGCCTGTGATTTTCATGCAACCGGAGCGCAAAGGTTCTGCGGCCTTGGCGCCGGGCGCCCGCGTGTTGGCGCAGCTGAAGCGAATCGGTCCGGACAAATATGAAGGCCGGACGCTCAAGCGCGTGGCTGGACAGAGCGGCAGTATTGTCGGGCTGTTTCATAACACGCCGCATGGCGGACGCATCGAGCCCACCGACCGCAGGCAAAAAGGCGAATGGATTGTGCCCGCGAGTGAAACAATGGGCGCCCATGACGCCGAGATCGTCCGCGCAGAGCCACTGCCGGGCAAGCCGTTTGGGCCTAAGCCCGCGCGGGTGACGGAACGGCTGGGCAATGCAGGGGATGCACGCTCAGTAAGTCTCATTGCCATCGCTCAGCACGGGATTCCGATGGATTTTTCGGAAGCCGCCATAAAGGATGCCAAGAAGGCAAAGCCGGTGGCCCTGGGCAAGCGAGCCGATCTGCGCGAGGTGCCGCTGATCACCATTGATGGCGCCGACGCGCGGGATTTCGACGACGCCGTGTTCGCCACCCCCGAACCTCATGGGTACAGGCTAATTGTCGCCATTGCGGATGTGGCTCATTACGTGAAGCCGGGCGCGCCGCTGGACCACGAGGCAAGGATGCGCGGCAATAGCTGTTATTTTCCGGATCGCGTGGTGCCAATGCTGCCGGAGGAGTTGTCCAACGGACTTTGCTCGCTGAAACCCGGCGAGGAACGCGGCTGCCTGTACGTGGAAATGCATATCGACGTACATGGGAACAAGCTGCGCCACGCATTCGGTCGCGGCCTGATGCGCTCTGTTGCACGCAAGACCTATGAAGAGGTACAGAGGGAGTTCGAGGAAAACCCGGAGACCCACGCACATCTCTACGCCGCTTATCATGCGTTGAGCGAGGCACGCGAGCGCCGGGGTACGCTGGACCTTGATCTGCCAGAACGCAAAGTCTCTCTGGGAGACGATGGGCAGGTACAAAACGTGGCCCCCCGCCCCCGTTTGGCCGCGCATAGGCTGATCGAAGAATTCATGATCCTCGCCAATGTCTGCGCAGCGGAAGAGTTGGAACGCCTGAAATTGCCCTGCATGTACCGCGTGCATGCTCCACCAACGCCGGAAAAGCTGGATAATCTGCGCAGCTTTCTGGCGACCATGGACATTTCCCTGAAGCCGGGAGACCAGTTGCATCCACGCGATTTAGACGGAATCTTAAAGCTGGTGGCGGGCACTCCGTCCTCCACGCTCGTAAACGAGACGATTCTGCGCTCCCAGAGCCAAGCGGAATACTCACCCGAAAATATTGGACATTTTGGACTCGCACTCAACCGCTACGCTCATTTCACCTCACCTATCCGCCGCTATGCGGACCTGCTGGTACACCGCGCGCTCATAAAAGGTCTGAAGCTGGGGCGGGATGGCCTGATCGATGAGGAGATCTTTGCCTTTGCCGACACCGGCGAGCACCTTACCGCCACAGAACGCCGCGCGACTCTGGCCGAGCGCGATTCCACCGACCGCTATCTTGCGCTCTATTTGCAACACCGTGTGGGAGAGTTATTCCAGGCTCGGATTTCGGGGGTGACGAAATTCGGTCTATTCGCCACTTTAACCGAAAACGGTGCGAGCGGGTTCTTGAGCATGGCGAGTTTGCCGGATGATCACTGGGTGTTTGATGACCGCACCCAAACCTTGTCTGGAAGGCGCAGCCGTACCGTGTTTTCCCTGGCACAGGAGATTGAAGTGCGGTTGAATGAAGCGCACCCTGTAACCGGCGGTTTGCGACTTGGGCTGGCAGGAATGCCCGGCACAATTGCTGCAAAGCCGCGCAAAGATGGCCGCGCGAAACATTTCAAAGCAACCAGAGCGAAACAGAAGCGACCAAGGTGAGGCGTAAGGCTACCATCATATTGCTATGCCTGCTGCTGCCGGCGGCAATGTGTTGCCGTTCGGCCAACGCGGCCGCTACATTCAATGCCAGCGATGCCGCGAACGTATGGTCGGCGGCATTGGCCTATATTGAGCCGCGTGCGCTGAACCCGGTCACGATTCCGCAAATGGCGCTGTGGGGGCTGAACGGCCTTGCCGCACTTGATCCCAATCTAAACACCACGTTACAGGATAAAGAAATCCGACTTTATGGGCCAAACAGCCTATTGCTGGCCATTCCAGCGCCGGCTCCCACTGATGCGGCGGGCTGGGGACAGGCATCTGCGCGGGTGGCAGCGGCGGCTTATGCGGCGTCGCCGGCTTTGCAGCGGGCGGGCACGCAAGGCATTATCGGAAATTTCTTTGATGAGCTGTTTAATCATTTCGACCCCTATTCCCGCTATGAAGCTCCAGCGCAGGCGGCACAGGACCAACTGATGATTACCGGCCTTGCAGGCACGGGGTTAACTCTCGCCGGCCAGGGTCGAAGGGTTATTGTCTCCTCCGTCGCGGCGGACAGCCCCGCATCTGACGCAGGGCTTCAAACCGGAATGATCGTCAGTGCCGTGAATGGTCGCGCGGCCTACCCGGCCATCGTGGACAGTCTGAACAATGAGATGGACGGCTTGGCCGGAACGCGCGTCACGCTCTCCGTGACAGACCCGCAGATGGGAAAAGCCGCTAGCTCGGAGGCGTTAACGCTGATTCGGGGCTACATTCCACCGCAAACCGTGTTCAACGAACCTCCGGTCGCGCCTGGAACGGCCGTGCTCAGGATCACAGGTTTCAACAAAGGCACGGGCGACCAGTTCGCCTCATTACTCGAAGACCTCATGTCGCAGCCGACGCCCCCTACCGGACTGGTGCTGGACCTACGCGGAAATCGCGGCGGAGTACTCCGCCAAGCCGTTCTCGTGGCGGATTCTTTATTGCCATCCGGTGTTATCGCACGAACCAAGGGCCGGGATCCCGATGCCGACCAAACGCTCAGGGCGGAAGGCGCAGACCTTACGGATGGCGCTCGTATCGTCGTGCTCGTAGACGGGCAGACAGCCAGCGCTGCAGAAATTTTGGCTGCTGCTTTGGCCGATAACGGGCGGGCAGTGGTGATCGGCTCGGAAACGCTTGGCAAGGGGTTGGTGCAGACCGTGACCTCGCTGCCAGATGGCGGCGAGCTTTACGTAACCTGGAGCAGAGTGCTGGCGCCGCTCGGTTGGCCATTGCAAGGGCTGGGGCTGATGCCGCAGGTTTGCACCAGCAACGGCGCCAAGTCGGTGGATCAGCAGCTCGCGATGCTGGCCAAGGGAGAAAACTTGATGGCCCCGGCGCTATCCATGGCGCGTTCCATTCGACCACCGGTAGGTGTCGATGCCATATTGGCGGTGCGGGGCAACTGTCCCGCAGACATTGGCGGCGCTCTGGATGAACAGGCGGCGGCCGCTGTGCTCGGCAATCAAAAAATCTACAACGCCGCATTGCTGCACTGATTGCAAGGACTTGACGAAAACAGTGTAGCTGGGCCATACGGCCAGCTCTCGGAGATTCTTACCATGGCTAAATCAAACGTCGTCCAGATTAAACTCGTGTCCACCGCAGATACCGGCTATTTTTACGTGACGAAGAAGAATGCCAGGGCGCAGACGCAAAAGCTTGAACTGAACAAATATGATCCGGTTGTTCGCAAGCATGTGAAGTTCAAGGAAGCTAAGATCAAGTAACGCGGCGCGTTACTTGCGTATGGCTTAGATTTCACGGGAAATCTGGCGGCGGCGGTCCTTAGTATAACCCCTTAACACGTCATGTTTGGGGGTTTTTCATGCGTCTGTATTCGTGCTGCAACTGCGGCCAGACATTGTTTTTTGAGAACAATCTCTGCGAGAAATGCGGGCACGCGCTTGGCTTCTCATCAGATACGATGTCACTGCTGACTCTTGAACGAGCCGGCGAACTATGGCGCCCGCTAAATGGCGGGCCAGATTACCATTATTGCGGCAATGCCATCCATGGAGCTTGCAACTGGTTAGTGAGGGCGCCAGCCGCGCCAGGTAAACTTTGTGCCGCTTGCCGGCATAACGCGACCATACCGGATATTTCGGTTGCCGAAAATCTCAATGGCTGGCGCACCGTGGAGATTGCCAAGCACCGGCTGTTTTATATGTTGCTGCGACTGCAACTACCTTTACGAGACATAGTCGAGGACCCAGAGCATGGCCTAGGTTTCGATTTTCTGGCTGATCCGCCAGTTCCTGGACTACGCATTCTTACCGGCCATGACAAAGGGCTGATCACAATCAACCTTGCCGAGGCCAATGACGCGATGCGGGAGTGCTCGCGCGCCAAGATGGGCGAGCCGCACAGAACCTTGCTGGGGCATTTCCGGCATGAAATCGGACATTATTTTTGGAATGAGCTTATCCGGAACAGTGACAGGCTGAACGCCTTTCGTACTATGTTTGGCGATCACACGCGTGACTATGCCGCAGCGCTTAAACTACATTATGAGCAGGGGCCGACGGCCGGCTGGGAAGAAAAATACGTCTCAGCCTATGCCAGCGCGCACCCGTGGGAGGATTTCGCGGAAACCTGGGCGCATTACCTGCATATTCTTGATACCCTGGAGACGGCTTCGGCGTTCGGACTGCGCATTCATCCCAGCCGCAGCAGCCAAGCCTTGCTGCATGCAGACTTCAATTTCGATCCCTACGCGGCGAAAACAACCGAAGAGCTCATCGACGCTTGGCTGCCTCTGACGTTCGCGATGAACGCGCTCAACCGGTCCATGGGCCATTCAGATATGTATCCTTTCGTCCTGTCGCAGCCGGTAATTCTCAAGCTGGGCTTTATCCATGACCTTGTGCATGACAAAGTGCTGGCAAAAGCCTTGGGCACAGACCGATTACCAGGAAAATTTCATGGGAACCGACTAGCGGTGGGACCTGGTCAGCCACCGCCATCCGAACCCCCTGCCCCGCCAGGCCCGCCGCCCATCCGGCCGCCAATGCCGGCACCGCCTGAACCAGAGCCGGAAATAGAGCCTCCGTTGGAGAGCCCACCCGAACTACCACCCGGCGAAACTCCACCTCAGCCGCCGGTTGGCGATCCACCTCTGGTACATGATGTCAAGCGGTGCAAAAGCGTCTCACGCCTTCCGGTGCTAGAAATGTTTCCAGCCAGTCGATGCGACATTAAGTGGAGATCCGTTCTCATCGCGTAGCTCGACGCCTTCACCCGGCTGAAAACCACCTATTTTGGTTACTCTGATACCTGCGCAGGCACTCTGCAGCGCATCTGACTTTTCAGGCGGAACGGCAAGTAGCAACTCGTAATCGTCACCCCCCGTCAGGCGGCGCTCCAGAACCTCCGGACCCAAGGCCGCAGCCTGTGCCGATAACGGTACCAACTCGGCCTGAACAATGGCGGCAAGCCCGGAAGCCCGGCAGATATGTCCAAGATCTTGGAGTAGACCATCGGAAATGTCGATTGCGGCCGTTGCAATGCCTTCCAACTTTAGCCCAACCCTCGGATCTGGCAGCAGCGACCGGCGTGTGAGAAAGCCATCAGGATCCGGCAAACGACCAAGCCGGGCCTCTAAACCCAGGACGGCGTCACCAACGGTGCCCGTAACCCAAAGGTCATCCCCCACCCTGGCCCCATTGCGGCGCAGTGCCTGCCCCGGCGCCACGTGCCCGAGCAGGCATGCGGTCAACATAATGTCGGCACGTGACGAGGATGAGTCACCACCCAGAAGCGAAATGCCAAACTGGCGTTGGTCGGTTTCTAACCCCGCCGTAAACCTAGCAAGCCAAGTGTCAGGCAAAGCGGACGGCAACGCGGTTGTTATGAGATAACCAAAGGGTGTCGCCCCCATGGCCGCAAGGTCTGATAAATTGCGGCGTAGCAGTTTGCGGGCGGTCAGAGCTGGATCGTCACCCGGTAGAAAATGCACCCCTTCCAGCATCTGGTCCACTGTGAGGACAAGTTGACGCCCAGAGGGCGGAGTCAAAACGGCAGCGTCGTCCTGCAGCCCCAATCCGGCTTCGCCAGCCAGCGGCGCAAAGAACTCTTTAATCCGTGCAAACTCGTCCATCAGCTTGTGGACGCAAATTCCGCAGGCCGCAGAAGGTGCGCCAGCTTGTCTAATACGCCGTTCAGCATGCGTGGCTCATCACCCGAAAAAAATCCATGAGTCACGTCGAGGTACTCGTTGATCACTACCTTCGCTGGTGGACCATCTGCCATCCAGAGTTCGGCACCGCCCGCCCGGAGCGCGGCGCGCAACACCGGATCGAGCCGCGGCATTGGCCAAGCCTCTGGCAGTGCCTGGGTTATCATGCCGTCTATCACATCTTGCTGCTGAGTGGCCGTGCGAACAATACGGGTAAAGAGCGGCACATCGGTCTCTGGCAAGTTGCCATCCTCTAGCCCGCCTTTCCAGGGAAGCTGACTGATGCGGTGCCGGATAAACTGATCGATCACCGTTTCCGGGCTGAGCTCGGCGTGTTCGGATTGGTAAAGCGCCTGAACGGCGGCAATGCGCGAAAATGTTCTCGGGCGTGTCACGAGGAAAACCGGCGTTTCAAGGCAATTTGTTTAAGACAAGCGACAGCGGCTTCTGCCCCCTTATTGGCACCTGTTTCATGCGAACGAGCCATGGCCTGGGCCAAAGTATCAACGGTCAACAGCCCGGTCCCAAGGCATAACCGGTGCTCAACCGCTACCCGCATCAAACCCTCCATGGCGGACGCACAGATGAACTCGTAATGATCTGTTTCCCCCCGCACCACGCAGCCGAGCGCGATGAAACCATCGAATGCCAGACCTGCGGAAGCCGCGATGGCAAGTGCTTGGGGCAGCTCGAACGCCCCGGCAATCTCGACCGTCTCTAGCGAGGCGTTGGCCTGCGAAAAAACGCTGCTAGCTGCTTCAAGCATGGCATCAACGACATTACGGTAATAAGGCGCAGTGATAGCCAGAATTTTCGGAGAAGCGCCCGGAACGTCGGGAACCTCGGGAGAGGGTGCGTCAGCGGTGCTCATGCTTCGTCCCCTCGCAGAGACCGCGTTGCTCTACGACATTCAAACCGTATCCCTCCAGACCAATGATATTGCGCTTATGGTTTGAGAGCAGGATCATATTCTTCACCCCAAGATCAAGCAGGATTTGAGCCCCGATGCCGTAATCACGAAGATCGCGGCCACCGCTCTTACCCTCAAGCAAGGCCCGCAGGCCGGTGGACATGGCCTTCTCACGCTGCTCGCGCACGATCACCACTACGCCGCGCCCCGCAGCCGCAATTTCACGCATTGCGCCTTGAAGCGCGGCAAAATGCCCGTTGCCTAGAACGTCGCCCAGCAAATCCATGCCGTGCATGCGAACAAGCACTGGCGCATCGCCGGAAATATCCCCCTTGATCATGGCCAGATGCTCAATTCCATCTACCTTGCTCTCGAACGCAACCATGCGCCATGAAGTGCCATCCTGAGCAGTAATATTGCCCTGCTCAACGCGCTTCACCAGCCGCTCGGTAGTACGACGGTAAGCGATGAGGTCTGCGATGGTGCCAAGCTTGATATTGTGGCGCTGCGCAAACGCTACCAACTCTGGCAAGCGGGCCATGGTACCATCATCGTTGATGATCTCGCAGATGACACCGGCGGGTATGAGCCCAGCCAAACGCGCGATATCTACCGACGCTTCCGTATGCCCGGCGCGGATTAAGGTACCGCCATCGCGTGCCATCAATGGAAAGATATGGCCAGGCGAGACAATATCGTGGCGCCCCATCTCCGGATTGATGGCCACCGCGACTGTCCGAGCCCGGTCAGCGGCCGAAATGCCGGTAGAGATGCCTTCCCTAGCTTCGATCGAGATCGTGAAGGCAGTTTCGTGCCGGCTGCCGTTGGCCTGTGTCATCAGCTGCAGGCCAAGCACCTCGCACCGCGCCTTTGTCATGGCCAAGCACACTAAGCCACGCGCGTGCTTAATCATAAAATTAATCGCATCCGGCGTGGCAAACTGCGCCGGGATGACAAGATCCCCCTCATTTTCACGGTCTTCGTCATCAACCAGAATGAAAATGCGCCCTGAGCGGGCCTCCTCGATGATCTCAGCGGCCGGAGAAATATAGTCCTGCAAACCTGAGCTCATAAGGGATTCCAAGCCGTCCATAAAAAGCAATCCTTTCCCGCCAGGGCCCTAAACACACTAGCCTGGCCATACAGGCATGCAGGCAAAGCGGCGTTCACCCACCCTTAAAGCTAAGCTGCCGCGCGAGATAGCGCGCTAGCATATCGATTTCCACATTCACCTGGCTTCCGGCGCGCAGCGTTGCAAAATTCGTATGCACCGCCGTGTGGGGAATGATGTTCACGCCGAAGCGGTGCCCTTCCACCTCGTTGACGGTGAGTGAAACACCATTGAGCGCAATGCTGCCCTTAGGCGCCACGAACGGCGCAAGCGCGGCTGGTAATTCAAAAACCCATCTCGTGGAACCGTTTTCGGGCGTCAGCGAAATAACCGTTGCCAGGCCGTCGACATGCCCGGAAACCAGATGACCGCCAAGTTCATCCCCAAGCCGGAGCGAACCTTCGAGATTGATCTTACTGCCCTCACGCCACGTACCAAGCGTCGTTCGGGCGAGCGTCTCGGCGGAAACCTCCACCGTGAACCAGTCGGCTCCCGCCTCAATCACCGTAAGGCAAACGCCCGAGCAGGCGATAGAAGCGCCGAGCTTCTTTTCAGCAGTCTTCCATACCGGGTTGTCTGGTGTTTGAATTGTAAAGCGCGCATCCTGACCATCACCCATGGGCGTAACAGAGCGAATACTACCAACGCCAGTAATCAATCCAGTAAACATATCCTGGCCGCCTATCAGACGCGCTTGAACTGGGACAGCATATCATGGCCCAGCTGTCTTGAGGAAACGAGCTCAAACCGGGGCGCGTCTCCCAGCTTGGCGACACCAAACCCCTGAGCCGCTGGGTAGCCATCTCCACCGATGACACAAGGCGCATGAAACCATGCAATCCGATCGACCAGACCGGCGCGGAGCAACCCAGCGGCCAGCGTGCCACCGCCCTCGGCCAGTAGCCTCGTGATACCCTCCCGCGCGAGAGCGGTCATGCCCGCTTGTAGATCCACCCCGGCGCTCGACGAGGGGAGTTCGATAAGCTTGGCACCGGCCTCCTCCAGCGCGCGCCGGCGCAACTTATCAGCGCCGTCCCGGTGTAAAATCCAGAGCGGATGCTCAGTAGCGCCGCGCACGAGCTTGGAAAGCAGCGGCGTGCGCAGGTGAGAATCCACGACAACCCGAACCAACGGCACCGCGCGAAAGCCTTCGAGCCGGCATGTGAGCTCCGGATTGTCCTCCAGAACGGTCCCCACGCCGGTCAAGACCGCATCATGCCGTCCACGCATGGCATGAACCACACGGCGGGCCTCCGGCCCCGTAATCCATTTCGACTCACGGCCAGAAGTCGCAATCCGACCATCCAACGAAGTGGCGAGCTTGAGGCGAACCAACGGGCGCTGCTCGCGTTGAACCAACGCAAAGCCGGAAATCATGGCCTCACACTCAGCGCGCAAAACTCCCTCGATAACGCTGATGCCCGCGCCACGTAATCGGGCCATTCCGCTACCATTCACTCTAGCGTGCGGATCTTGTGCGCCCAGCACCACGCGAGAGATGCCAGACAAGATCAAAGCATCCGTACAAGGTCCTGATTTTCCTTTAAAATCGCATGGCTCCAGGGTCACGTAGGCAGTGCCGCCGCGCGCCTGCTCACCCGCCATAGCCAAGGCATTCACTTCCGCGTGAGGGCGGCCGCCTGGAGACGTGAAACCGCGCCCGACTGTTCGCCCATTTTTTACGATCACGCAGCCAACAGCTGGATTAGGCGCCGTTTGCCCTAATCCGCGCCTAGCGAGCGCGAGGGCGGCGCGCATAAAATTCTCGTCGCTCATTCCCCGAAAGGTTCCCGCTGCGCCAGTGGCGCGCCTTCCATACCACCCAGAAAAGCTTCAAAATCTTTGGCTTCACGAAAGTCCCTATAAACCGAGGCGAAGCGGACATAAGCCACCGCATCGATCTCCTTCAGGGCTTCCATCACAGCCTCGCCGATGGACTCACTTCTAACCTCGCCATCTCCGGTAGCTTCAAGCTTGCGGACAATACCATTCACAATCCGTTCCTGCCGCTCTTCATCCACCGGGCGTTTGTTCAGCGCCACGCGGATAGACCGCGCCAGCTTGTCACGATCGAACGCCACGCGGCGACCGTCGGCTTTTATCACAGTAAGTTCGCGCAGCTGCACACGCTCAACAGTGGTAAAACGTTGTCCGCACCCAGAACAGAAGCGGCGGCGGCGGATGGCGCTGGCATCGTCCGTGGGGCGGCTATCCTTCACCTGCGTGTCGGCATCTCCACAGAAGGGGCAGCGCATGATGGATCGCCTACCGGTATATCGGGAAACGGGCGCACAGCGCCCTGACTTTGGCGCCGACGGTGGCTTCTGCCGCGTCATTGCTACCGTCATTGGACTTGGCAAGGCCATCCAGTACCTCACCAATCATCTGGCCAACTTCCTTGAACTCAGCGATGCCAAAGCCCCGGGTGGTGGCAGCGGGAGTGCCAAGGCGGATGCCGGAAGTGATAGCGGGCTTGGCTGGATCGAATGGGATAGCATTCTTGTTGGCTGTGATGTGCGCGCGCTCCAGGGAGGCTTCCGCGGCCTTCCCGGTGGTATTCTTGGGACGAAGATCGACCAGCATTAGGTGGGAGTCGGTTCCTCCGGACACAATGGCTAGCCCCTGCTGCACCAGCGTTTCCGCCAGAGCCTTGGCGTTGGCGACAACCGCCTTCTGGTAGGCCACGAAGTCCGGCGTAAGCGCCTCACCGAAAGCTACGGCCTTGGCGGCAATAACATGCATCAGCGGCCCGCCCTGCAGGCCGGGGAAAATGGCGGAATTGATCTTCTTTGCAATATCATCGTGATTAGTCAGCACCATCCCGCCACGTGGACCACGCAACGTCTTGTGGGTGGTGGTGGTGACCACATGAGCATGCGGCAGCGGGCTAGGGTAGATGCCTGCCGCTACGAGACCCGCAAAATGTGCCATGTCGACCATAAAAAAGGCGCCAACCTCATCTGCAACGGCACGAATACGCGCAAAATCGATGAAACGCGGATAAGCGGAACCACCAGCGATAATCAGCTTAGGGCTATGCGCGCGGGCCAAGCGCTCCAGTTCCTCATAATCCAGCAAGCCGTCCTCAACGCGCACACCATATTGAATGGCATTGAACCATTTGCCCGACATGTTGGGCGCGGCACCATGGGTAAGATGGCCGCCTGCGGCGAGCGACATGCCAAGGATGGTATCGCCTGGCTTGACGAGTGCCAACAGCACGGACTGATTGGCTTGAGATCCGGAGTTGGCCTGCACGTTGGCAAAGTTGGCACCGAAGATCTTCTTAGCGCGCTCAATGGCCAGCGTTTCGATCTCATCGGAAGGACCGCAACCTCCGTAATAGCGCTTACCCGGATAGCCTTCCGCATACTTATTGGTAAAGACCGAACCCTGGGCTGCTAGCACAGCCGCGGAGACGATATTCTCGGAAGCAATCAGTTCGATGCCATCCTGCTCACGTGCAAGTTCACGGCCAATGATGGCGGAAATTTCCGGATCAATTTCAGCCACCGAGGCCGTGAAAAAGCGTTGCAGGCGCGGGGCAAGAACCTGATCGTTCATGGTGTGTGTTCCGTAATCTGATTGAGCTTGGCGAGACGGCGCTCGTGGCGCCCGCCTTCGAATGTAGTGTCGAGGAAGGCGCGCAGAATATCCAGCGCAACTTCGTCTCCGACGATTCGTGCGCCCAGAGCCAACACGTTGGCATCGTTGTGCGCGCGCGTCAGGCGGGCGGTGGTCACATCATGCGCCAACCCGCAGCGAATACCTTGGTAGCGATTGGCAGCGATGGACATGCCAATGCCAGTGCCACAGATCAGAACGCCAAGGTCGGCCTTCCCCTTTTCCACGGCTGAGCAAACCGCATGGGCAAAATCCGGATAATCGACGCTGGCGGTGCCATCCGTGCCGTAATCCTGCACCTCGTGCCCAGCCTCGACGAGCGCTGCCGCGAGCCTGCTCTTCAGCGCCACACCACCATGGTCGGCGCCAAGCGCCAGGATCAAAGAACGAGTCATGGCGCCCCATTACCATGTAGGCCGACCGGTTGAAACCACTCGTTCCGGCATGGCTGCCTGCCACGTCGTACGATAAGTGCGGATGTCATCTGGCACTAGTTTTCAACGCTGGGCTCAACGTCTTCGACCACGGCTCCGTCGAAGGCCGGCAGCTCCGCGAGCAAGGCGATAGCCGTCCCAAAATGCGGCATGCTATATCCGCTGGCTTGGCTAAAATAAAATCTTGCGAGAGGCCGGTCTCGTGCCGCCCCATCTTCCAAGGCGCAGCAATAACCCCGAACCAAAAAGGCCGGACCGTAACTCCGGGCGGCCGTCTGAGAGAAGATCGCCTGAGCCCATGTCAGTAGCGGCAGGTGTGTCCGGTGCATCGGCGTGCCGGCCGTGACGCTGAACTGCCTCCTGCATGCCTTGCAGTGCCAGAACCTGGTCTTTGGCATGTAGAGCGCGTTGCCAATCGCACCGCAGTGGCAGCACTTGGGACCGTTCGGCCATCGTGCCTTCTCAAACCATGCCCGTGCGGCATCCTCGTCGGGGGAACATCTCGTTGAAGGCGCGCAGCAACAGGTTCATGATTTGTTCTGCATGTTGTGGCCCGCTTAGTCAATTCGAGAGTTCCGCAGATTAATACTGCCGAGCGCTGCTTTACCCACAGCATCCGCCTCGGCACCCCCTCAAGAAACCGGAAATTTGGTGCTGTGACGGCCCTGGAGAATGTTACCCCCGTTCTGACCGGCAAGCCTCAAGCTTTTTTGCGCCCGCGCCAAGCCGTCGAGTGCTGCGGCGCGAAACCAAGCAGTTGCCAGGACGGCGTCCGGGGTAACGCCCCGACCTGTTTGGTAAGCCAGCCCAGTGGCAAGCTCAGCCAATGCATTGCCAGCCTCCGCTGCCTGCTTATAGAGTCCAAAGGCCGCCTTATCATTTTTTGGTAGGGTGATTTCCGTGCGCGTACGATGGCTATCGAACAGAGTTGCAAGCGCGTAAGCGGCATCCGCATTGCCCGTGGCGGCCCGGCTTTGCAAGACCGCCAGGGCCGCCGGATCATGCATCGCCAGAGATAGAAGCTTCGTCACAGACTCGGTCACAGGACACGGCGATAGAGAAAAAACTCTCGGCTTCTCCGTCAGGTGCGGCGCCGAGACTATGATCGGTTGCGCTGCCGGGGCTACGACTCTCGGGAGCATCCAAGCTATTATGAAAATAGCCGTAAAAGCCAATGCCAGTGCCGCCTGGGCAAGCCATCTCATCCGGAAACCCGCGGCTGAAGGCTCGTATGAGCGCACCTTGGGACCGAACCGCAGCTTTGCCTGATTATAAATACGGCGTTGCAACGATGGCGCCAAGGCCAGGGCTGCACGTAGGTCAGCGTTAGTAACGCCGGCGGGAATCTGGAACGCGCCAAAGGCCAACACCTGGGTGAAGATAGTCTCCAGCACCTCTTCCGCCCCCAGACGTCTCGCCAGATTGTCTGACACTATTAATATCGCCTTAGTTTTTGATGTATTTTTAACAACTACGTCTAGAAAATAACACAACCAGCGGAGTCGCACAGGCAAATTTTGCGCTTGGCAAATGGTCATTGTACGCACCCCTTCGCGGCGCCGGACGATTCAGGCTAAAGGAGGCCAAATGATTGCCCAGAATTTTCCCTTGACGCGGCTGCGTCGCAACCGGTTTGACGATGCTACCCGCCGCATGGTGGCCGAACAGAAGCTCTCTGTAGACGATTTGATCTGGCCGATCTTCATACGCCAGGGAAACGGCGGTCCGACTGAAGTGGCCACCATGCCAGGCGTATACCGCGTAACCCTGGAAGGGCTGGCCGCCCACGTGGAAGCAGCAGCGAAGCTAAACATCCCGGCGCTCGCTTTGTTTCCAGCCACCCCCACCGAGCTAAAGGACTCACAAGGTACGGAGGCATTGAACCCAGAGAACCTCATGTGCCAGGCGGCGCGGCTTCTGAAGAAAGAATTCCCGCAGATCGCGCTGGTGGGGGACGTGGCTCTGGACCCCTATACCGACCATGCCCATGACGGCGTGCTACGCGATGGCTACGTCGCAAATGATGAAACCGTGGAGATTCTGGCCAAGCAGGCGGTAAACCAAGCTGACGCAGGAATAGACATTATCGCTCCATCGGACATGATGGATGGGCGGATCGCAGCACTGCGATCCGCTCTAGACAAGCAAGGGCTTATTCATACCCGCATAATGAGCTACGCGGCAAAATATGCCTCCTCTTTCTACGGTCCGTTTCGGGATGCCGTTGGTAATCGGGGGGCTTTGAAGGGCGACAAAAAAACCTACCAGATGGACCCCGCCAATTCCGACGAAGCGCTACGCGAGGTCGCTATGGATATCGCCGAGGGCGCTGACATGGTGATGGTGAAGCCGGGGATGCCATACCTCGACATCATCCGCCGAGTGAAGGATGAGTACGGCATGCCCGTGTTCGCCTACCAAGTCTCCGGGGAGTATGCGATGATCGAAGCGGCGGCCCGCAATGGTTGGCTAGATCATGACAAGGCGATGATGGAAGCGTTGATCTGTTTCAAGCGTGCGGGCTGCTCTGGTATCCTCACCTACCATGCCGTACAGGCGGCACGGCTTCTGGAGGGCAGATGAGCCTCTGGCCCAATGCGCGAATTCCCGACCTCTCTAATCAGACGATCGTTATCACCGGAGCGAATAGTGGCATTGGCTATTATGCCGCATTAGAATTCGCCCGCGCCGGGGCAGAAGTGGTTTTGGCCTGCCGCAGCGTAGAACGCGGGGACCGGGCTTTAGCCCGGATCGAGGAAGTGGTCCCTGGGCGGGCTAGACTTGAGATGCTCGACCTTTCCGACTTCGCTTCTGTGCATGAATGCGCCGCCCGGCTAAAGGCGCATTGCGGCAAGATCGACATATTGCTGAACAATGCCGGCGTCATGGCTCCGCCCACGCGCAAAACCACCGCGCAAGGTTTTGAACTGCAGTTGGGCGTGAATTTCCTAGGGCATTTCCTGCTAACCGCTCTGCTGCTGAAACAGGTGATGAACGCCCAAGCGCCGCGCATTATCCAGGTGTCGTCCATCGCGCACCGCCAAGGCCGGATGGCGTGGGAGGATCTGCAAAGCGAACGCCGCTACAAGAGCTGGAGTGCCTATCGGCAGAGCAAGTTGGCCATGCTGATCTTCGCGCAGGAACTGGCGAGGCGCTCAGCGCAGGGAGGCTGGGGCATTCTTTCGCTCGCGGCGCATCCCGGCATCGCAGCGACGGAGCTAGTGGCGAACGGTCCGGGGCGGAACAGCGTGATTGCCATGATGCAAAAGCTGGCCGCGCCATTCATTCAACAGCCGGGCGACGCAGGAGCTTGGCCGCTGATTCTGGCGGGTGTTGACCCAAACCCGATGCAGGGCGCCTATTATGCCCCCCAGGGCTGGCAGGAATGCCGGGGGAATCCAGGTCCCGGCAAAATTGAGCCGAAAGCCCTGGAACCAAGCTCCGGTCAACGGCTTTGGAGCATTGCCGAAAAACTAACAGGCACATCTCTTACGCCCGGCCTATGAAAGCGGCGCGCAACACGGCCAAGGCGTCCTGGAACCCTCTTGGCGCATAAGGGCGACCGAGATCACGCCGAACGAACGCGGCAGGCGCCCAGGCGGCAAAAGCGCCACGTGGCGGCCGGGCAGACAGCAGTTTCCTGGCTTCATTCATTAGCGCTTCCGGGGGCGTGCCGTCAGCAGGCAACAAAGAACGCTCCCGCTGAGCCAGAAACGGAGCCGAGCGCAATATGCCGGAAATGGCGTAGGCTGTGCCGAGATCTTCAATAGCTTGGCTATCCTTACCCAGCAGCTTACCCGCAACGCGCGCCAGCCTCCCGCCAGTGCCGCGCGCATAAGAGAGAAAAGCGGGTATATCGCGAATCCGGTCCTCGACCTCCGCCTCGCGAGTGTCGATTAGCATCAGCAACTCACCTCGCGCGAGACGCCCGGCATCAAGCGCTTCCCCAAGCGGCGTGGCAAGCTCATGCTTACGGCGCTGGCCCTGCACTACCTCTCGCCACCATTGCAGGCGGATAAGGGCTAGAATCGGGTTGCTCGCCACATCCAACGCTCGCGCGAGTTCATGGTTGAAAAGATAAAGCAGTGCAAGATTTTCACGCGCCCATACTGGAGCAAACAAAGTGGCGAGATGCCGGTCTGGGTCGGCACGGCCGAGGCGGGATAAAAGACTATCATCGCTTGACGGGGACATGAACTCTCCATAGCTAATCGACGCGGCGAAACAAATTGGAGTGTGCCAACATGGCGTTTGAACTGCCTTCCCTTCCCTATACCACCTCCGCGCTGGCCGAAGCCGGCATGTGTCAGGAGACGCTGGAACTCCACCACGGCAAACACCACCAAGCCTACGTGACAGCGCTGAACGGCTTCGTTGAGAAAAACGCCGACCTGCAGGGCAAATCACTCGATGAGATCGTGAAGCTCTCCCATAACAAGCCAGACCTGGCGCCGGTATTCAACAACGCCGGCCAGCACTGGAACCACATCCTGTTCTGGAAGAATCTGAGCCCGACAGGTGGTAAGATCCCCGGCAAGCTGGAGAAAAAGATCACTGAGGATTTCGGCTCCGTTGACGCATTCAAAGAAGCCTTCAAAGCTGCCGGCGTAGGCCAGTTCGGCTCCGGCTGGGCCTGGCTGGTTCTGGCCGCCGACGGCAAACTGAAGGTTACTAAGACCCCGAACGGATCCAACCCGCTCGCCACCGGCGAGGGCAAAGTGCTGCTGGCTTTGGATGTATGGGAGCACAGCTATTACCTGGACTTCCGCAACCGCCGGCCGGACTACATTACCAACTACCTGACCAAGCTGGCGAACTACGAATACGCCGAAGCCCAGCTCTAATCCGAGCGTTCCAAGAGCCCTCCGGCACCACGGCTCCGGAGGGCTCTTTTACATTTCCTTCACGAAATAGCGAACTCTTTTGCCGCCATCCCAAAGCTCGGCCCTGCCAGCTAGCACAAACCCAAGGCGCGCGTGAAATGCGTCCGAAGCTGGATTAGGCGGATGCTCGTTCACTTCGCACACCGCCAGGGTATGGCCAACTCTGCGCGCTTCACGAAACAATGCATCGTAAAGTGCAGCAGCATAACCTCGCCCGCGTGCAGCGGCATCTGTTACGACACGGTCGATATAGACGAATTTCAAGAAACGTTCCTTAAACCAAACAAAATTCGGTGAGTTATAGTCGGCGTTCTGATCGAAGGCGATTAGAAACGCATCCGTCTTATTGATCACACCGGCAAAAAAAGATTTCTCAAGCAAAAATCTAAAATGCTCCTCGTCAGCATATGAGAGCTCCTGCGCGTGGGCGTTATTCAGCGAGCGCAATGCCTCAAAATCAGGGGAGTCGGCGGATAGAATTGTCAGCATACGCCCTGATTCGCACATGCGCACATGAACTGGCAAGGCGGGTCCGTCGGCGCGCTGCCCTGCTCAAAACAAGGAGTCGCTCAGCAATCCAGCGTCGCCTGACGCTCCCAGTCCGACAGATGGGCCGTAAATGCATTCCACTCACCGTGCTTTAGCTTCGTGTACGAATTTACGAAGGCTTTGCCCAAAGATGCATTCAAGGTCGAAGATGATTCGAGTGCGCGCAGCGCATCTAGCAGATTCAACGGCAGGCGCTTCGCATCTTTCACTAAATGACCGTCGGTATACATGTTGATGTCTAGGCGCTTACCAGGGTCGATCTTGTTCGCGATGCCATCCAATCCTGCCGCAAGGATCGACGCTTGTAGCAGATACGGATTAACCGCGCCGTCCGCCAAGCGCATCTCAAATCGGCCAGGTTCGGGGATGCGGACCATATGAGTGCGGTTATTCCCGGAATAGGTCACCGTGTTTGGCGCCCAGGTCGCGCCGGAAATCGTACGCGGGGCATTGATGCGCTTATAGCTGTTCACGGTTGGATTTGTGAGAGCCGCCAGTGCGTCCGCATGCTGAATAACACCACCAATGAAATGATAGCCGAGCGCCGATACGCCGAGTTCACCATGCTCATCCTCAAACAGGTTTTCGTCTTCCCGCCAGAGCGACACGTGGCTATGACAGCCAGAGCCGGTAAGGCCCAGGAAAGGCTTGGGCATGAAAGTTGCACGCAGCCCGTGCTTTTCAGCGATAGATTTTGCCATAAACTTGAAGAACACATGGCGGTCCGCGGTAAGCAGCGCATCGCCGAAATTCCAGTTCATTTCAAACTGACCATTCGCGTCTTCGTGGTCATTCTGGTAGGCACCCCATCCCAACTCCAGCATAGCGTCACATATCTCGGTAATGACGTCGTACCGGCGCAGTAATGCACCAGCATCATAACACGGCTTAGTGCCAGCATCGAGCGGATCTGAAATTGCGGAACCGTCAGGCAGTGTAAGGAAAAATTCGCATTCCACGCCACTTTTCATCTGGTAGCCAGAGGCTGCGGCCAGGACGATCACGCGCTGAAGTACGTTGCGCGGTCCCTGCTCCACCTTCTTGCCATCCATATATATATCTGAGGCAAGCCACCCCACTTCTTTCTTCCACGGCAATGGTGTGAGCGTCTCAGGGTCAGGCACCGCGAACATGTCCGAATCAGCAGGCGACATGTCCAGCCAAGTTGCAAAGCCGGCAAAGCCCGCGCCGTTTTTCTGCATGCTAGCAATGGCGGGTGCCGGAACCAGCTTGGCGCGCTGGCTGCCAAAAAGGTCTGTATAGGAAATCAGAAAATATTTTAGCCCGAGTTCTTTTGCCTTTTCGGCTAGCTCAATCGCCATTGTCGTAATTGCACCCTTGTTAAAAGTTCTTGCCGGGTATCCAGTTCGTACCCGCCAGCGGCACTTGCGCCATGGCGGAGGCTTCCAGCGTCAAAGCCACCAGATCCTCAGGTTCCAGATTATGGACATGACTCTTGCCGCAGGCCCGTGCGATCGTCTGTGCTTCCAGAGTGAGGACCGAGAGATAGTTCGCTAGGCGGCGGCCTGCTTTCACAGGGTCCAACCGCGCTGCCAATGCCGGGTCCTGGGTGGTGATGCCAGCTGGATCTCGGCCCTCGTGCCAATCGTCATAAGCACCCGCAGTGGTGCCGAGCTTGCGATATTCCTCTTCAAATTCGGGCGAGTTATCGCCCAAAGCGATGAGCGCTGCAGTGCCGATAGCAACTGCATCGGCCCCAAGAGCAATGGCCTTGGCAACATCGGCGCCGGTGCGGATACCGCCAGAGACAATGAGTTGGACCTTGCGGTGCATGCCAAGATCCTGCAGCGCCTGCACGGCCGGGCGTATAGCAGAGAGGATCGGAATGCCCACCTGTTCAATGAACACTTCCTGAGTCGCGGCGGTACCACCCTGCATCCCGTCCAGCACCACCACATCCGCGCCTGCTTTCACCGCTAGGGCAATATCGTAATAGGGGCGGCTGGCACCAACCTTTACGTAGATCGGCTTTTCCCAGTTCGTGAGCTCGCGCAACTCCAATATTTTGATTTCAAGATCGTCTGGACCTGTCCAGTCCGGATGGCGGCAGGCGGAGCGTTGATCGATACCTTCTGGCAGATTGCGCATCTGTGCCACGCGGGCAGAGATTTTTTGTCCTAGTAGCATGCCGCCACCGCCAGGCTTGGCGCCCTGTCCCACCACAATCTCTATGGCATCTGCCTTTCGCAAATCCGCTAGATTCATTCCGTATCGGGAAGGCAAATACTGGTATACCAGAATCTGCGAATGACCGCGCTCCTCTGGCGTCATGCCGCCATCGCCTGTGGTTGTGGACGTGCCGACCGCCGAGGCGCCGCGCCCGAGCGCTTCCTTGGCGTTACCGGAAAGCGCGCCGAAAGACATGCCAGCGATTGTAACAGGGATTTTCAAATGAATCGGCTTTTTCGCGAAGCGGGTGCCAAGCACGACATCCGTGCCACATTTTTCACGGTAGCCTTCCAGCGGATAACGCGAGATGGACGCGCCAAGGAAGAGCAGATCATCAAAATGGGGCAACTTTCGCTTTGTGCCGCCGCCGCGAATGTCATAGATCCCGGTGGCAGCTGCGCGTCGGATTTCAGCAATGCTGTGCGGGTCAAAAGTGGCAGAAAAGCGCGGCATCGTACGGGGAATATGAGAACCAGGCGTATCGTTCATGGTCAGTACGCACCTAAATTGTCGACATGAAAATGATAGAGCGCTCGAGCAGAACCGTAACGAGTGAAACTCTCTAAACTGTCCGTAATGCCTGCCCTCTTAAGTAGCTCTGCGAGGATTAATTTATCTTCCTCCAACATCTCCTTTTTTTCGCAATCAGCACCCAGGCTGGCTACCGTGCCTTTTACAAAAATTCTGGCCTCGTAGAGCGAGTCACCGAGCGCCTCACCCGCGTCACCACAGACCACGAGATTACCACTCTGGGCCATGAAGGCGCCCATATGGCCGACATTGCCCTTCACCACGATGTCGACGCCCTTCATGGAGATGCCGCAACGGGCAGACGCATTACCCTCGATTATCAGCAGACCGCCATGAGCAGAAGCACCGGCCGACTGGCTAGCATCGCCTTTCACATGCACGAGGCCAGACATCATGTTCTCGGCAACGCCGGTCCCAACATTGCCATTAATGGTGATGACGGCACCATCATTCATGCCAGCGCAATAATAGCCTGCGTGACCATCAATAGTGATAGCCACTTGCGCGGTGATGCCAACGGCAATGGCGTGACTGCCTTGTGGATTAAGAATAGTCCACGCCGTCTGATTGGTGTCAGCAGGAAGAGTTTGAAGAGTTGCATTTAACTCCCTCACGCTAAAACCGGAGAGATTGAAAAACGCCGTGGATTCAACCGATGTTTGTAGCACCGCACTCACGCCGCACGCTCCCAGAAATAGACCTTCGCGGGTTCAGGCTCGAATAGGCGGGCCACCTCAATGCCAGGCAAGCCAACCAGAGCACGATATTCCGACGCGAAGGCAACGTAGTCTTCAGTCTCAGCCATCACCGCCGGTTTGCAGGATATGGGATCGCGCAACACACCAAAACCGCTCTCGGTACCAACAACAAAATTATAAAAGCCGTCGAGATCGTCCAGTGCTGAGGTCAGAGCTTCGTCTAGCCTAGCACCTTCGCGCAACTTGCAAGAGAGATACCCAGCAGCAACCTCTGTATCATTCTGCGTTGCAAATTTGATACCTTCTCGTATCAATCCGCGACGGACATCGTTATGATTTGATAATGAACCATTGTGTACCAAACACTGATCTGCGCCCGTGGAGAAAGGGTGTGCTGCCTCCGTTGTTACGGCCGATTCCGTCGCCATACGGGTATGGCCAATTCCATGAGTGCCAGACATGGCGGAAAGGCCAAAGCGTGTGCTGACCTCCTCTGGTTGCCCAACGCCCTTAAACAGGGTCATACGGCGACCAGCGGAGACGACCGTAAGGGCGGGATGTTTGTCTAGAAACGCTCGGACTTCTGCCTCTTGTTCAATCGAAACGCTGACAACCACATGATCGTCATGCCTGGACACGGCGGTTCCCAACCCAGCAACAAGAGACTGCACGTTAAATTCCGCATCAACGCGCACCGTGAACTTCACCTGTCCGGGAATCGCCTCACCATAAATCGCGAAACCTGCTGAATCTGGCCCACGCTCGGTCAACACAGTCAGCATATTCGCCATTAATACGCCGAGCCGAGGCTCCAGCGCTGGGTTCTTTAGGAATAATCCGGCAATCCCACACATTCGCCCCAGGTCTCCTTTCGATTGATGCCACGCTACAAGGATGGCACCATTCAGTCAACCTTGAAGAATAAAGAATTCTTTTAAAGAAACTCATCCGGAAGTTCCCGCACCATTCACGGTCCGGTTGAATTTTCTTCCCACCAGACAATATGGGAGCAGAATTTCTTAAACAGGAAGCCATAAATGCTCGTTTGCACAGGTTTTGGGGCAACCAGCCCGTCTTCGCCGCTTGCCCCCCTCACCTTCAACCGCCGCGATGTTGGCGAAAATGATGTAGAAATCGAAATCATGTACTGTGGCGTATGCCACTCAGATCTGCATTTTGCCCGTGACGAATGGCATTTTACCCAATACCCAGCCGTGCCCGGCCACGAGATTGTCGGGCGAGTGAAAAGCGCGGGCGCGGGCGCCCACAAATACAAAGTGGGGGATCTTGTAGGGGTCGGCTGCATGGTTAACAGCTGCCGGACCTGCGCTGCCTGCCAGGAAGGGTTAGAGCAGTACTGCGCCGAGGGATTTGCCGGTCAAACCTACGGCGGTATCGACAAGGTCATCAATGAGCCCTCTAAGGGCGGCTATTCCGACCGAATCGTCGTGGATGAGAATTTCGTATTGCGGATTCCGGAAAATCTCGATCCTGCAGCCGCTGCCCCACTGTTATGTGCGGGCATCACGCTCTACTCGCCGTTGCGCCATTGGGGCGCTGGGCCGGGCAAGAAGGTCGGCATCATCGGCCTGGGTGGACTTGGCCATATGGGTGTAAAACTGGCTCATGCCATGGGCGCCGAAACGGCACTGTTCACCACCTCTGCTAGCAAGGTGGAAGATGCTAAGAAGTTAGGCGCCAACTTAGTGATTCTCTCTCAAGACGAAGCGCAAATGGCGGCACACGCCGAGAGCTTCGATCTGATTATAGACACGGTCTCCGCCTCGCATGATCTCGCGCCATATTTCAAT
>JAKAEC010000065.1 GCA_021818425.1 Pseudomonadota bacterium | reverse complement strand
CAGGCCGTGCGCATCCCTCGGGAGTTTGAGCTCCCTGGCGAGGACGCGGTCATGCGCAAAGAAGGTGCCCGGCTGATCATCGAACCCGTAGCGCCAAGGTCGCTGCTGGCGCTGCTGGCTACCCTCCCGGCGCTGGAAGAAGATTTCGCGCCGATGGCTGATCTACCTCCGGATGATGTCGCGCTCTGATGCGCTACCTGTTGGACACGAACATTCTCTCCGACCTCATCCGCCGCCCGCAAGGCCGCGTTGTCGAGCAGATCAAGCGAATCGGCGAGGCAGAAATCTGCACCAGCATCGTTGTCGCGGCCGAGCTGCGCTTCGGTGCGGCTAAGCGTGGCTCTGCCCGCTTAACCGCCCAGCTTGAAGCCGTGCTCTCCGTGCTGGAGATTCTACCGCTCGAGCCACCTGCGGATGAAGCCTACGACCTCATCAGAACGCAGCTAGAGCAAACCGGCACGCCCATCGGCGGGAATGACCTGCTGATCGCCGCCCATGCCAAGGCGCTGGGCTTCACCGTGGTGACAGACAACGAGCGGGAGTTTGGACGGGTCGACGGGCTAACCTGCGAGAACTGGCTCCGGGGGAAATGACACGCGCCCCACTTTCCATTGACATTCCGCCCGAGGGGTGAGTCTATCCCTGCCATGGCAGGACTCAGCAATCTGGTGGGAATCGGGTTATACACCCCGGCCGAGGCATCTCGGCTGGCCGGTATTCCTGCCCCTAAACTGATCCGCTGGCTGCACGGACACACCAGCGGCGGCAAAGAATATCCGCCCCTATGGCGATCCCAGGTCGACCTCGAAGACGGCCATGTCTACCTTGGCTTCCAGGATTTGATGGAGGCCAGGGTGGCCGACAGCTTCATCAAGCGCGGCATATCGGCGTTGCGCGTGCGTCAGGCGATCATTCTGGCGCGCGAAGTTCTTGGGGCGGCACGGCCGCTCTCGACAAACCGCTTCCGCACAGATGGACGGGACATCTTCCTGAAGACCGTCGAGACCGATCAGGACGGCAAGGAGCGTGAGCAGCTCCTGAACCTGTTTAAGCGCCAATACGAATTCGCCTCTATCATCGAGCCCATACTGAAGGACGTGGAGTTTGACGCCGCCGGCACGCCCTCCTCGTGGTGGCCGGTGGGCGCGGCCAAGAAGATCATCGTGGACCCCGCGCGCGCCTTCGGTCAGCCCATAGACGACGCCTCCAGCGTTCCTGTTGCCGTTCTGGCCAAAGCGGGCAAGGCCCGCGGGGTGGAGGCGACCGCATTGTCCTATGACGTGCCGAAAGCCTCCGTGCGCCGGGCCATGGAGTTCATGGGCATGAGGGAGCTTTCGCGCGCCGCGTGAGGGTCTTCTTCGACAACTGCACAGCCCCCCTGGCTGGCCAGCACGCTGGACGGCTTTATCAGCCATATCGCTCACCGCGCCTATCACATAAAGGATGTCCCAGGCCTGCCGAAGGGACGCCACACGACGGATGTGGAATGGATTGCACACCTCCGCCAGGGTAAGGACTGGATCTTCATCACGGGCGATGGCCGCCTGCTCAAAAACAAGGCCGAGCGGGCAGCTTTACGCAGCGCTGGCCTGTACGGCTTCATTCTTGCCACCGGTTACCAGCAGATGCGGGACAATGAAGTCGCCTCGAATCTTATTTGGAAATGGCCTGAGATCGAGAGCGTCATGAAGGCCGTCGACCCAGCGATTTTCGAGATACCCGTCAGCCGGGGGAGCAAGCTCAGAACCTTGCCCTTGTGAAGGCGCAGACCTATGGGCTCAGTCGTCGACGCCACGGCGCGATATCGGCGATGGCAAGAGGCTTCTTCCCATTCTGCACGACCATCCATTCAAATAGAGCAAAAACGGGCAACCATAGATCATAATGATGTATCTATAGATCGATTTCACTTGACCAATACTGGAAAAATTTCTACACGAATTTGACCTCAAGATCGCATGGGCGATCCAGGTAGAAAATTTCGGAGATTTTTATGGCTGCTGTTACTGAGGAAAAGATTCACGAGGTGGCGCGAACCCTTTGGAGGGATGTCTATGAGGACGAATTTCGTGGCAAGGAGCGAGGACGTTTTTGTCTTACCCGCCGACAGCTCATGGATGCGTTGGGCACGACACGCTTGCATGCCAGCACCGTCCAGCGCTTGCAGGATGAGGCGTTGGGGTTGGGGCTCGTGATCATCGACCTCGACGATCTCTTTCCGTGTGTCGAGGTCCGAGTTGTGCGCAGATACCGTCGGCCACCAGCAGAAGTGTTTTTGAGCCACTTCCCAGCGCCAGAGGAAGAGCATCTCGGCGAAGGTGACGATGACGAGCCGTGACTCAGACTTACAACTTGCCTAGCTGAGACGGGGAAGGCGCATGTGCGCCTTCCCCGTCTTCCTGCTTGTCATGCCGATCTCGTTCAGCGGCTTCCGGCGTTGGCCAGGGCGCTGGCGAAGATGTGCCGCAGGTCCTGGATGCGCAGACATGCACCCGCGGGGGCGGTCTGTCCTGCAAACCGTACTACACCGCCCCAACCTGGCCGGCTTCGACTTCGCCAGCAGCGAGGTCAATGAGGCCCTGATCCGTCAGTTGCATCGTTACGACTTCATCGAGCCAGCGGACAATGTCGTGCTCGCCGGCGGCCCAGGCACGGGCAAAACCCACATCGCCACCGCACTCGGCGTGCAGGCCATCGAGCACCACAAAAAGCGTGTCCGGTTCTTCTCCACCGTCGAGCTGGTCAACGCTTTGGAGCAGGAAAAGGCTCAAGGAAAAGCTGGGCATATCGCCGGCCGTCTGGTCCATGCCGACCTCGTCATTCTTGACGAGCTCGGCGACCTGCCCTTCAGCGCCTCAGGCGGCGCTTTGCTGTTCCATCTGCTCAGCAAGCTCTACGAGCGCACCAGCGTCGCCATTACCACCAATCTTAGCTTCAGCGAATGGCCTGCGGTCTTCGGCGACGCCAAGATGACCACCGCGCTCCTCGACCGCCTGAACTACCATTGCCACAGCCTGGAGACCGGCAATGACAGCTTCAGGTTCAAGAACAGCTCAGCGCAGAAATCGCAAAAACGAAAGGAGAAAAGCAGCCCTTCACCTAATCATGAAGCCCAAATCATAACCAATAGGCGGGTCAAATCTCAGTGAAAATCAACACCTGCCTTTGACAGGAGCATTCGATTTCACGCATGGACGCCTATATTTTCTGATCTACATTGTCCCAACTCAGCCTTTTGTGCTGACTAACGGCTTCGAGCTTGAAACTTTAATTAGGAACCAAACTGGGGCTCTATGCTTGTTCAAGAGGAGGCGAATGGAGTGTTGTTGGGACCTGGGCCTAACACATTCGAGCTTTGATGATGTGACCGGTGATTTCGAACAAAACTGCTATGGCGGCTAGAGCAGTTCGCAATATCACGCAACCTTCTTGCGGGGCCAAGGGTCGGCGCGACGAAAATCTATAGTGAGGGGCCAAACGGCCCCTCACTTCTCTGTTTTTTAAAGCAGAGACTGGGCGTGGTGGAGAACCATATTGCACGCCTTGTTCTTAATTTGCTGAGTTACCCCTCTGAGGGAGAACGAACTGCCATTGCCGGATTCGATATTTCCTTGAGTACCGGCCGTATAGCCGCTTGACGAGGTTACACCATTTCGACCGGAAAGAGCACTAAGAACGCTGGACGCCGAAGACCCTTGGACGATGTTGTTTTGGATGCAATAGCTGAGAACGCCCGCCACATTACCGGTGCTTGAGGAGGAAAGCGACGGCAGCATTTGACTCATCATGCCGCCCCCGCCGCCATTACCCATGAGAGAGCTTGCCGCGCCGGACAGGGCATTCGATCCGCCGCCCATTCCCGGCAAGCTTTGGGCGAGCGCCGGGATGGCGGGGAGTGTGGCAATGCCGAAAGCCATCATAAAAAACCGAAGATGCCGCATGTGTCAACGGCGGAGACAAAATGTGCCAGATGGCGGCGTAAAAGTGTACCAGTCTGGTTGATTAAAAAGGGCTGAGAAGCCCTGGTTAATTGATGCGCGGTGTAAGCCGCGCGGAGCGTAGCGGAGGGCGGCTTACACCGCGGATTGAGGCGTCAGATTTTTCTGTCGGCGTCTCCATTGGTTGATGTCTTGGCGGGGGGATTTGGCCCCTGAGCGGATCGTCGCTGGGCCTTTTTGCTGGTGGCGAGGCGATAGCTTTCACCGTTCATTTCCAGGATGTGGACATGGTGCGTGAGCCGGTCGAGCAGCGCGCCGGTCAGCCGTTCCGAGCCGAAGACCGAAGTCCATTCATCGAAGGGCAGGTTGGAAGTAATCAGCGTGGCGCCGCGCTCGTAGCGCTGGCTGAGCACCTCGAAGAACAACTCGGCACCCACCGCGGTGAAGGGCACGTAGCCCAACTCATCGACGATCAGCAGTCGGACCGCGTTGAGGTGTTTCTGCAGCGCCCGCAGGCGGCGTTCATCACGCGCCTCCATGAGCTCATGCACCAGCGCCGCCGCCGTGGTGAAGGCGACGCTGTAATTTTTCTGGCAGGCCACCAGGCCCAAGGCCAGACCGATATGGGTTTTACCGGTGCCGCTCGGGCCGAGGGCGATGCAGTTCTGGCGCGTCTCGATCCATTCGCAGCGTGCCAGTTCCAGCACCAGCGCCTTGTTGAGCGAGGGCTGCGCGGTAAAGTCGAACGTATCCAGGCTTTTGGTTTGGGGAAAGTGTGCCTGGCGGATGCGGCGCTCGATGTTGCGCCGTTCACGGTCGATGCGTTCGAGTTCGCAAAGACGCAGCAGATAGCGCGGATAATCGGCGCGATCCTGCGCTGCCTCGATCGCCACCTTGTCGTACTCGCGGGCAAACGTCGGCAGCTTCAGAGCTTTCAGGTGGTTGGCAAGCAGGATTTGCGGCGTCACGATCGTGGGTGTTTGGGCGTCCTGGGTCAGGCTCATGCGGGAATTCCTTGTGTCTCGGGGGACAGGCCGGTGCCGGCAATCAGCGCCAAGTATGCGCGCGGGTCAGTGGCGCCGACGCGGGCCACAGGCAAATACGGGTAGAGGGTCAGATCGAGCCGGGCCGGCCGGTTCTCCTGCCTGGCCAGCAGCAACATCTTCACCGCATCGAAGCTGATGGCGCCGAGGCCAAGTGCCTGCGTCACGGCCTGTTCCACCTGGTGCTGCTGAAAATTCTCCATCAGTCGCAGCACCTGGATAAACTCGCGTCGGCCGGGGGTGCCCATGCGCGCCTCCAGCAGCCGGCGCAGGCGGTGGAGGCATTCACCGAGCTGCCAGTCCTCCAGCGGGGCAGCCTGGTCCAGTGCCCCGGGCTTGCGTTCCAGCAGCGCCAGATAGTGCAGAGGGTTGTAGATAAAATCAGCAGTCTCGTAGCTGCGGGGATGAATGGCGATGATCTCGTCACGGCAGGCAATCTCGACCCGGTCGACATAACCCTTGGCCAGCACCTCCTGGTGGCCATAGCGCGTCGGCACCGAGTAATCGTTGTTGCGGTAGCGCACCAGAGATAGCGAGGAGACACGCGTCGCCACCTTATGACAGGCATCGTACGGGCTCGAGGGCAACGGCATGAACACCGCCAGATCCGCCTGCATCCGCTCGCCAATCGTGCCGGTATGGCCACGCAGAACCGCCGCACGCCGCTTACGGCAACCATCGATCAGTTGCGCGTTCAACGCATCAAAACTCGCCGCCACCGGCATCGGCGTCATGAAATTGCGCCGGAGATAGCCGACCAGCCCCTCGACCTTGCCCTTGTCATTGCCTTTGCCGGGTCGGCCGAACCGGTCCGCAAACAAATAGTGGCTTTGCAGCTCGGCAAACATGCGGCTGCGCAAACGCTTGCCGCCCTTCACGATCTTGGCGACCGCGAGCTTTGTATTGTCGTACAGGATTGACTGCGGCACACCGCCGAAATGCGCGAAAGCCGCAACATGGCCATCGCAAAATGCCTCCGCCGTCTCGGCCGGGTAGGCTTTGACGAAGCCGTCATCCGAGTGCGGCAAGTCCATGCAAAAATAATGGAACCGCACCTTCCGGCCCGCGATATATGCATCCGCCTCGCCAAAATCCGCCTGGGCGTGGCCGGGCCGATGGCTCAGCGGCACGAACATCTCACGGCTCCGCAGCGTCGCCGCTGCCACATACTCCCGCACGACCGTGTAGCCGCCGGTATAGCCTTCCTCAGCCCGCAGCCGCTCAAAAATCCGCTGTGCCGTGTGCCGCTGTTTGGCATGGACGCTGCGGTCGCTCTCAAGAATGCCATCAATCCAGGCAATATGCGGCCCCAGCTTCTTTAACACCGGCCGCTCGCGCCGCCGGTAGCCAGGCGGCACCGAAAACTGCAGCATCTTGGATATCGTGTTCCGGTGAACCCCAAACCGCCGCGCCGCTTCACGGTGGCTCAAACCATCAACCATCACAGCACGTCGCACAGCCGCATAGAGTTCCACTGTAAACATCCTTCCAGCCCCCCATGCCAACAATAGGCAGGCAGGGGCTCAGCAGGACCGGTACAGTTTTGCGCCGCCATAACGCCGCAAATCACCCCGGTTCAGTGGTACACTTTTACGCCGCCATCTGGCACATTTTGTCTCCGCCGTTGACACACGACATCAGGTGCATATCCGGCACCTGGTTGAAGGGTGTCCTCAAGGCCTTTCCGTGCCGTTGATGCTGGTCGAGCATGCTGATGTTGCGGTTGCCTTTGGCACCGCGGTTTTTCTTTCCACCTTTGCTCATTACGAACATTCCCCCTTTAAGGTTCCGCCGGCTCAACTTCCGTTCGACGCCTTCGCAAATTTGTCGCGTCTGGCAGCTTGTACGCGGGCAAGATAGAGCCGGGATGAGCTTCGATAGCGAACGACAGTTATCCCGTCCTTGGGCCTCTGACGCCGCCATTCCGCTCACGGCCCGTTTGGTCGTAGAACAGCCTAACTGCTACTCGCCCATTATTGTCGTTCCGATCACAGGTTCTGGTTCTCCAAACCCGACACTCATTGCGTCCTTTGGGACGCGGGAGTTGTAGTTTCTACTACATTCAGAACTTATTTGTGGCTTAAGTTTCCTACGATCAGCCAGCCATACTTATCGAACATTGGCTCAAACTTGTTTTGTTTTACATCAGAGCGGAGTTTTGTGATTCCTTGGCAAAGCTCTTTTTGAAGACTCGGAAGATTTATAATCGTGCTCTGTTTGTAGTTCCACATAAGGCGTTGTTCATTGATGTCGTCGATTAATCGAAACCGCCAGTCAACGACCGCCCCCTTACGCTTCCACTCTGAGGCTAAACGGTAAGAGTGATGGAGTGCATTCCGAAACGCATACACCTTTTCTCCGACCTGTTTTCGTCCCCGTTTACCTAACGCGAATTGCGTAAACTGAGTAAACCTTTCTCTAACCTTACCTGTATTGTCCGATCCAGCATGCATTTTTGCCAGCAGATCAAATGCTACCATTGAGCAAATTGCTCGTGGAAAAGCCAATTCGTTTGATCCTGGCGCACCACATTTTTCAATGTCTTTCAAAATTAGACTTAGTGTGCTGTGATAACGACCAAGGGGATGGTTGATTGGTGAATCTTCAAAAAAGAAGGCAACCTTACCATCGAACGACAAACTCTTTATGGGCTTACTCGTGTCCATAAGGTGCACTCCTTTAGCCAGGTAAGGCCGATATTAACAAATCTAAGCCACCTTGCGCTTTTTGTTGTAAGATGTTAACATTAACAATTCCGGGCGTGGTGAAATGGTAGACGCAGCCCTTTGCCTAAACCTTCGACGCTAATTGAGGGCTTAACAAGGGGCCGGGAGCAATCCCATGAGAGTTCAAGTCTCTCCGCCCGGACCAGAATACCGAGAGGCGCTATTGGCGGAAGGGTGCAGAGCACTCCGCTTATAATGGCACACGGATGCCGTCGGGCAAACCTCTGGTCGGTCTGCTCAACCCAATGGCCGATTTGCTCACTTCGCGCCCGAAACCCGCCATTCCGGTTTCGGCCCGTTTTGCCTTAGAACAGCCTAACTGCTTCGCGCCCATCTCAGCCATAGAAGCTGCCCTCAAATGTTGCTGATAGCGGACATTGCTCCCATTAAAGCATACTCGATGCGAGTCTTGCTGCTGTCGCCACAATCCAGTGTGCAGAACATCCAATCGTAGCGAGATGAAATGGTCGCATGGTGGCTGTCTGAATGCTCAAAACCGTGCGTTGACGGGGACAGATTCCGCCTCGATCGCCGCAAGCAATGCGAGACAGGAGGGCGCCGCCGGATTGCTGGCGGAGAGACTGGGCCGCTTATGCAGCACGGCGAGCTCCCAGCAGGGCTCCGGGTCGGCAAGATGGGCAAGGCTAAGCGGCGGCGGGCGGTGCGCTTCGTCCATCCGTCTGCGCACGACTAACTCTGGCACGAGTGCCACGCCCAGACCTTGAGCGACAAGGTCGAGCTGCATCGGCAAGTCGTTCACTTCGAAGCCGGTTCGCCGTTCTATGCCAGCCTGGCCAAAACTCTGATCGACGAGCTGCCGGGTGCCGTGGCCGGCGGAGAGATCGATGAATAATTCCTCTTCAATATCGCCAAGGGTCAGGTCTTCATGGCCAGCAAGCCGGTGGTTGGGTGCACAGGCCAGCACCAGCGGATCACATGCCAGCATCCTGGCCTCGATCTCGGGTGGCGGCGTCTCTAGGAACTGGGTGAAAGCAATGTCGACCGCATTGGCGAGAACACCCGCCAGCAGCGTCTCGGTGCTGCCGAACGAGAGTTGCACCTCAATGTCAGGATGGGCTGCCCGGAATCGGCCCAGAAGACGCGGCAGATCAACGAAAGGGGCAAGCCCCTGGATGGCGCCAATGGTGAGATGCCCTCGCTGCAACCCCTGGACTTCCGCCACAGCCCGGCGCGCTTCGCGTACCGCCGCCAGTACGCGCGGTACTTCCTTGAGAAAAGCACCGCCCGCCACCGTCAGCTCCACCTGCCTCGTGGTCCGGCAGAATAAGGGGGCGCCGACATCATCCTCCAAGGCGCGTATGGAGGCCGAAAGTCCAGACTGGGCAATGTGCAACCGCCGTGCCGCGCGTGTAAAATTCTGTTCCTCCGCAACCGCGAGGAAATGTTCGAACTGTCTCAGTTCCATGAACGGCTCCACAATGATTAGCCAGATTAAGCATAAATTGTGCTGAAATTCAGCAAAATATTCTATTTGAATGATAAGTATACATCCCACAATTAGGGTAGCGGAAAAGATTTTGCAGGAGTGATGCATATGAGTGCTCATGAGAAAACACAGCACAACCTGAAGCTGTGCCCTTTCGGCCAGACGGGAATGAATATCACTCGTGTCGGCTTCGGCTCCTGTGCGGTTGGCGGCG
>JAKAEC010000008.1 GCA_021818425.1 Pseudomonadota bacterium | reverse complement strand
TCCAAATTCGTGATCACAACAGCCTTCGCCATGACACATGCCTTTCCGTCAAACCAACAGAAAGAAGCGAATCACAAAAGGCCGATTGAAAATCCCACGAGAGTCAAAAACCAGGGCGAGTGGTATAAGACGGCTGCATGCAGCGAGCCCACTTCGGGTTATTCAGTTCTCATCAATGGTTCATCAATGATCGACGGACACTTCAAGCCCGCCCACTTGGCCGGTGAGCTCGGCGCCGTAGTGCCAAAAGTTTTGCTATTCGGTTTTTGTGGTGTCTTCGGCCTTGGCGCGAGGAGGCCGGCCGCGGCGCCTTGGGGCGGGGTTGGCCGGTTCGGTAAGGGTCAGCTCTGGTGTCATTGGAGGAGCTTCTGGCCTGATCGGAATGGCACGAGGCTCTGCTGTTGTAGCATCGGGCACTGTGCTTGGTCGTTCATCCAGGCCCGCCGCTGCCTCGCTAGCGGCAGCACGCAATTCGGCTTCCAACGCTGAGCTGATATCGATCGGCGTATCGGCGATGGGGGGAGCTGATCGGTAGGGACGGTCTTGCCGATCCTGACGCTCACGCTGCTGGAAATCCTGGCGGTTGTTATGGCGCGGTTCGAAACGGCGCTCTTGGCGGTTTTCGCCTTGCCGGTTTTCGCGGAACTCGCGGTTTTCGCCTTGCCGGTTTTCGCGGAACTCGCGGTTTTCGCCTTGCCGGTTTTCGCGGAACTCGCGGTTTTCGCCTTGCCGATTTTCGCGAAACTCACGATTTTCATGGCGCGCCTGATCGGGGCGCATTTCATGCCTCGACTCGCGACCTTCAGGAGCATCGCCATCATGCGAATGTTCGCGGCGTTGATATTCGCCCTGCGCCTGATAGCGCTGCTCGCCGCCTTGGCTTGGCGGCGGCAGGCCCTGTGCCGCGTTAATGGCGCTTAAGATACGGAAATAATGCTCGGCATGCTGGTAATAAGCCTCACCCAAAACCCGGTCGTTTGAGGATGCGGCGTCCCGCGCTAGCTGCGAATATTTATCATAAAGCTGTTGGGCCGTGCCGCGCACCCGCATTTCGGGGCCCGAACTGTCAAACACGTGATTGCGGTTAAGCGGAATGCCATTCTGCTGGTTGCGAAACCCGCCTCCGCCGCCACCGCCCGAACGGTGGTTGCGTCCACGCATGCGCTTCATATTCATAGGCTCGTGTCTATCCTCGTCTGCTGGCTTGCGCGGTGCGGCATATAAATGCGACGCCGTTTTTAGCTCCAGTCATTCCGGAGACTCGTGGGGCGAAACTGCCCGCGCTGCTTGTGCTTAGCCGTAAAATTTCATTCTGCCAATCGCTTATTTGCAGAATTTGAGTGTTATAGCGCGGTCTGTACCCGAAAGGTCACGGCGCAAGTCGGTTTTGAACCCTGCGTGACGCGCCAACTCGACAACTGATTTGGCTTGTCCTGCGCCGAGTTCAAGCACCGCAAGGCCGTTGGGGGTCAAAATTCTTGATAAATCGTCAATAATTGCCTTGTAGGCGGCCAACCCATCTGAACCGCCATCCAGCGCCGTAGTGGGTTCATGGGCCGAGACCTCCGGCATCAGGCGAGGAATATCAGCACTTTCAATGTAAGGTGGGTTGGAAAGGATGACGTCGAATTGATAATGGAGTGCATCGGCCCAGCTTCCGGCCAGGAACGCGGCGCGGGTTGCGAGGCCCAGATGTTCGGCGTTTCGGCGGGCGAGGTCGGCCGCCTCCGGGCGCAGATCCACCCCCACGCCGAAGGCGGTTTTATATTCATGCAGACAGGCCAGCAGCAGGCAGCCCGTGCCGGTTCCCAGATCCAAAATGTTTTGGGGTATAGGGCCAAACTCCAGCACGGCTTCCACCAGTGTTTCCGTGTCGGGCCGGGGGATAAGGGTTGCGGGCGAGGTTAGAAAATCTAGACCCCAGAACTCCCTATGGCCGGTGATATAGGCCAGCGGCTCGCGCGCGACGCGCCGTACCAAGGCTGACGCGTACGCTTGTGGGTCCACCTTTGTTTGCGTCAGCAGCCCTGTGGTATTGGTGCCCAGGGCGAAGGCTAGCAGCAGCCGGGCCTCTCGGCGCGGCTCCTCGATACCCGCTAGTTTAAGGCGGGTGGTGATTTCTGTTAGCGCTTGGGCCGTGGTGATCACGCCAGCTCGGCCAGCCGGGCCGCTTGGTCCTCGGCGATCAGCGCATCGATGATATCGTCGAACTCGCCGAGCATAATCCGATCGATCTTGTGAAGCGTCAGGTTGATGCGGTGGTCTGTAACGCGGCCTTGGGGAAAGTTATAGGTACGGATGCGTTCCGAGCGGTCGCCGGTGCCGACTTGGCCCTTTCGGTCGGCGGCGCGGGTGGCGTTTACGCTGGCGCGCTGCTGGTCGTACATGCGCGAGCGCAAAATCTTCATGGCTTTCGCGCGGTTCTTATGTTGACTACGCTCTTCCTGCATCGCCACCACGATGCCGGTGGGGATATGGGTAATGCGCACGGCGGACTCGGTCTTGTTCACATGTTGCCCGCCAGCACCCGAAGCACGGTAGACATCGATGCGCAGATCGGCCTCATTGATGTCCACATCCACGTCCTCGGCTTCAGGCAGTACCGCGACGGTAATCGTGGAGGTATGGATACGCCCTTGGGTTTCCGTAGTCGGCACGCGCTGCACGCGATGCACACCAGACTCGAATTTCAGCTTGGCAAAGACGGATTTGCCCGTGATCTCGGCTATGGCTCCCTTCACGCCGCCCAGCTCGTTTTCCTCGTAATCCAGCACCTCGAAGCGCCACCCCTGGGAGGCGGCATATTTTTGGTACGCCGAAAACAGCTCCGCGGCGAACAGCCCGGCCTCGTCTCCGCCTGCTGCGGGGCGGATTTCCAGAATGGCGGAGCGGTCGTCCGCCTCGTCCTTGGGTAAAAGTGCTAGACGTACAGCCATTTCGAGTTCTGGCAGTTGGTGCTTCAAGTCCCGCAATTCGGCTTCTGCCAATTCCTTCATATCCGGGTCGGAAAGGAGGGACACGGCTTCCTTGGCCTGCTTTTCGGCATTACGCAGGGCGGAAATTTTCTCTTCCACGGGAGTGAGTTCGGAGAGCTCCTTGGAGGCTTTTACGAATTCATCGCCAGTGATTGAGCCGGAAAGTATGAAGCGAAGTTCCGCTGCTCTGGCCATTATGCGGTCCAGCTTATGTTCAAGTGAGGAACTCATGCACAGAGGCGCTCCACGAGTGTTTCGGGCGTGACATCGTCCTGGGAGCCATCGGTGAGATTCTTTAGTTGGAGGTCGCGGCCCACCAGAACCGCGAAACCGGCGCCCGATTTATTGGCGCGCTCCAGCCGTTTCTTGGCATTGCCGGAATACCCAATCTCCGCGGCGACGTTTTTGCTCCGTAGCAGGTTAAGAATGTTTAGAGCCTCAGCTTCCGCTTCAGAGCCCATAGGAATCACCGCCACGGGCGGGGCAGCTGCTCGTGGGGCGGCGATAAGCATGGAAAGCCGCTCGATGCCCGCTCCCCAGCCTATGCCAGGTACGGTTGGTCCGCCCATTTGTTGCACAAGGCCGTCATAGCGTCCGCCCGCTATCACCGTACCTTGCGCGCCCAGCGAATTGGTGACGAACTCGAAGGCTGTGTGGTTGTAGTAGTCCAGACCTCGGACGATACGCGGGTTTTCCTCAAACTTCACGCCGAAGGCAGTGAGGTAGGATTTCAAACCGTCATAAAAGGCGGCAGCCTCTTCCGTGAGATGTGCATAGATAAGCGGTGCGTTTTCCACCAGCTTCTTGTCACCCTCGTCTTTGGAATCCAGGATGCGTAGCGGGTTTTTCTCTAGCCGCAACTTGCTGTCTTCAGAGAGCTTGTCTGCATGAGCAGAAAAATAGTCCACCAGCGCGTTACGGTAGTTCGCGCGGCTTTGCGCGTCGCCGAGAGTATTGATATTGAGTACGACATCCTGAGCGATGCCGAGTTCATCAAGGATGCGCCAGCCGACGGAAATTACCTCCGCGTCGGCGAGTGGTGAGACGGCACCCAGCAGCTCCACACCAATCTGGTGGAATTGCCTATATCGGCCCTTCTGCGGGCGCTCATAACGGAACATCGGTCCGGCATAGAACACTTTCTGTGGCAGCGTCTGCGTGAGGCCGCCGGTGATCAGCGCGCGGCAAACGCCTGCCGTGCCTTCCGGGCGCAGCGTGATGGAATCGCCTCCGCGATCCTGGAACGTATACATTTCCTTCGTTACTACGTCCGAGGTTTCGCCCAGTGTGCGGGAGAAGACGCGCGTATCCTCGAAGATCGGCGTCTGCCATTCATAAAATCCATACAGCCTAGTCACACGGCGAGCGATCTCAATCACGTGGAAGTGCCGGGCCGCGTCCTCGCCGATCAGATCCTTAGTCCCGCGTACAGGTTGCAACTGGTTTGCCATACTCGTCCTACTATCAAAACAAAACGCCGGAGCGCGTTGTGGCTCCGGCGGGTTTGTAACTTCCAAAAAGCAAAGCTACTCAGCGGCGATCTGCGCCGCTTTCTTTTGCGCTTCGATCTTCTCAGCCTTTTTTTCAACCAGCTCGACCAGATGTTCCACCATTTCCTCATCTGAAATTGTGTGGTCGGTCTTCCCGGAGGCATAGACCATGTGGCGCCCACCGCCGCCGCCGGTGAGGCCGAGATCGGTCATTAGTGCCTCACCAGGACCATTCACTACGCAGCCGATGATGGAAAGCGTGATCGGCGTCTCGATATGCGCTAGGCGCTCCTCTAGCGTTTCCACCGTCTTGATAACATTGAAGCCCTGGCGCGCGCAGGAGGGGCAGGAGATGACGCGCACGCCACGATGCCGGATGCCTAGCGATTTCAGGATCTCCCAACCGACATAGACTTCTTCCTCCGGTTCAGCAGAGAGCGAGACACGCACGGTGTCCCCAATGCCTGCCCAGAGCAAGGAGCCGAGACCAATGGAGGACTTGACTGTGCCCGCGCGCTTACCGCCCGCCTCCGTGATGCCGATGTGCAGCGGGTGGTCACATTGCTCAGCAAGCTGTTGGTACGCCGCCACAGCCATGAATACGTCAGACGCCTTCACGGAAATCTTGAATTCGTGGAAATCATGATCCTGAAGGATCTTTGCGTGTTCGAGAGCTGATTCCACCAGCGCGTCCGGGTTGGGTTCGCCGTATTTTTCCAGCAGATGCTTCTCAAGCGAGCCGGCATTTACGCCGATGCGCATGGAGCAATTATGGTCGCGGGCGGCCTTGATAACCTCCCTCACACGTTCCGGCGAACCAATATTGCCGGGATTGATGCGCAGGCAGGAGGCTCCGGCCTTGGCGGCCTCAATTCCCCGGCGGTAATGGAAATGGATATCCGCCACGATGGGCACGTTCACGCGCTTGACGATCTCCTTCAGCGCGGCGGTGCTGTCCTCGTCCGGGCAGGAGACGCGAACGATATCTACCCCCGCTTTTTCGGCGCGCATAATCTGCGCGACAGTGGCCTCTACGTCCGTAGTGAGAGTGTTGGTCATGGTCTGCACCGAAACCGGCGCATCACCACCCACCTTCACGTTGCCGACGCTGATCTGCCGGGATTTACGGCGGTCGATCTGCTGATATTCACGGTAATTCATGTGGGCTCCTCTATTGGGCAGCGCTGTTTGCGGGGCTGATCCCGGCTGGAGTCGGGGTGGATGCCAGGGGCGCACCTGAAGCAGGCGGGGTGAGTTGGTAGCCGCGCAGTACGACGCCAGGTGCGCCGAGCGGCTGGCCGGGCTTGCCGTCCGTGGTGATGACGGTGCCTCCCGCGTTGCCTGTTGTCATTCGTAATCCTGATTCTTGTGGCACAGGCCAGGACTCTCCGGGGTTAAGTACCTTACTGAATAGTATGTTGCCGTTGGCATCGGTAACTTGAATCCAGGACTCTTGTGTTGCGGAAATCGTCATTCCGGCGCCCGGTACAGGCGCCGTGGCAGCAGCGGATGTTGCGCTAGGCACCGTTGCAGCGGGTGTCGTGGGTGGTGCTGGGGTTGCGCTGAGCGCCGTGGCAGCGGCGGATGTCGCGCTAGGCGCCGTTGCAGCGGGTGTCGTGGATGGTGCCGGGGTTGCGCTGGGCGCCGCGACTGCGGCGGGTATCGTGTTGGTTGCCGAGGTAGATGTTGCGCTAGGTGGCGTTGCGGCGGGCGTCGTGTTGGTTGCCGAGGTGGGCGTTGCACTAGACGCCGTGGCAGCGGAGGTCATGGTGGACGCCGAGGCTGGACGGGTAGCCATTTTGGGTGGTGTGGTTAAAGGCTGCAGTTTCGCCGGAACCTGCGGAACAGATTGCGCTATGCGGCGCAGTCTTTCGGTATGATGATACCACAGGCCGTATCCTACCAGAACCACAACTAGGCCGATCAATATGACCGCTCCTTTCGGCACGCCACGGTCTGGCACGGGCGCCCGCAAATTCATTATGGTCTTCGCGGACTCCTCAAGTTGCCCGCCATCGCGGAAGCGGCGCAATATCTCCTCACCATCCAGCCCCAGCGCCTGTGAATAAGAGCGTACAAAACCAATGCGGTAGGCCGGACCAGGCAAAGAGGAGAGGTCGCCGCCCTCAATGGCGGCGAGGAATTCTGGCCGTATCCGTAGGCCGTGCGCAATTTCCGGTAGTCGCCAGCCCAAACCTTCTCGCACCTCCCGTAGCCCTGCGCCAACCTGTTCAGCGGGGGATGGTGTTTGCGTGTTCATACGTTCGTTTCCGGTCAAATGATCTGGCATTCCTTGCTCTTGTAACTCCGAACCGCGCATCTCTCAAATTGCGAGGTTATGCTCGCGTGCCCACACTGCCAGCGGCTCGCGGATGCTGCCACCCGCCGCTCCGGCGCGTCGCAGTTCACGCAGCACCGGGCGTAATGCGTTAAGGTCCGCCTCCACCAGAACGGCCTTCACTGGCAAGATGGAGTTGCCGGACATCGACAGCGTGGTGACGCCAAGTGCCGCGAAGGCTAGAGCGTCCAGCGGCCGTCCGGCCGCCTCGCCGCAGACGGAAAGCGGCACTCCTGCTTCTTGGCACGAGGTGATCAGCTTTTCCAGCATTTCAAGAACTGGGGCGCAGAGTGTGTCGTACCTGTCGGCCAGCTCCGGTGTGCCGCGGTCCGCCGCGAATAGAAACTGCATGAGATCGTTGGTGCCGACGGAAATAAAATCTGCCTCAGCTAACAATCCTGGAAGTTGGAAAAGGAGGGATGGCACCTCCAGCATGGTGCCGGCCTCCAACCGCTCAGGTGCTGGGCGGATGCGTCCAGCCTCGGCCTCCAGTAGGTCGCGCGCGGCGCGGAATTCCTCTACGGTGGCCACCATTGGGAACATTACTTGCAAGGCGCGTCCTTGCGCGCCCAGCAGCAGCGCGCGAAGCTGGCGGCGTAGAATCGCGGGGCGATCCAACCCGATGCGCAAGGACCGCCAGCCCATGGCCGGGTTTTCCTCGGTTTGCGCCGTTTCGCCCGGCAGCAGCTTGTCCGCCCCCAGGTCTAGCGTACGGAACTGCACCGGGCGGCCTTTGGCGCGGTCCATCACGCGGCCATATTCGGCCGCCTGGCCTGCCACGTCCGGGATACCGCCTGCCGCAAGTGCCGCGATTTCCGTGCGATAGAGACCGATGCCATCGGCGCCTGTACGGTCGAGCTGGTCTAGCTCCAGCGCTAGCCCAACATTCATCATCAATTTAAGTTCGGTGCCGTCTTTAGTAATGGCTGGCACGTCCCGGTAATTCGCCAGCGCGACGGCGCGCTCGTTACGGGCAGCCAGGGCGCGGTCATAGACTTGGAGGACCTCGGGCTCTGGCCGTAAAACCAGCGTGCCTTCCTCGGCATCCAGCAGGGCCGGTTCGCCTTCCACTGCGGCTTCCACCGCGCCGCGCTCCACTTGCAAGGCCGGGATGGAGAGCGCGCGGGCCAGAATCGCGGCATGGCCGGAGGCACTCGCTTCCTCAATTGCAAAGCCCGCGATACCCCGCGTATGCCAGTCCAGTAAATCTGCCGGGCCAAGGCGGCGCACGATCAGAATCATGCCGTCTGCCCGCTCCGGCTTGGGCGCCATGCCGCCAAGTGCGACCATCAGTCGGTTGATCATATCCTCGATGTCGGCCAGCCGCTCGCGCAAGTAAGGGTCAGCGATGCGACGCATGCGCTCGCGCAGCTGGCGCGCGATTTTGTCCACGGCGGTCTCAGCAGTAAGGCCATCGGCGATGGCGGCGCGCACCTGGGCGAGCCAGCCTGAGCTTTGGGTCACCATGCGATAGGCTTCCAGCACGTCGCGCGAGGCGTTCCCGCCAGGCATATTGGCGGTGATCAACCCGTCCAGCGTCTTGTTCGCTTCCTCCACAGCGGTATCCAACCGTGCCAATTCGGTCTCGGCGTCTTCCGTTAAAAGCTTGGCGATAGGGGCAGCGGCGCCATAAGCCAGTACCCGACCACGGGCGATGCCGGCGGAGATCACATGTCCCCCATAGCGGCGCGGCAGCGTCTCAGAAAAGCCTTCCTCGCCGACATCCGAGGCACCCGCACGCGCCAAAATTTCCGCAAGCAGCATCGCGACCGTGGCAAGCGACTCCACCTCGACCGGCGCATAGGTGCGAACTTCGCGAGCCATTACCGCGATTACACCCAAAGTGCGCCCGGCACGCTTGACCGGCACTGCCAACATCGAGGCCATGGCCTCCTCGCCAGTTTCCGCACGGTAGACATAGCGCGGATGGTTCTGCACATCCGGCAAGTTCAGTGCATCGCCTGAGGCTGCGGCCAAGCCGATAATGCCTTCGCCCACGCGCAGTCTGGTGCGGCCGACAGCGGAGACGTTTAGCCCGTGTGTGGCAGCGAGTTCCAGAATTTCACCCGGGCGGGTGACGTAGATCACCGAGGCATCAGCGACGAGGCCGTCGGCGACGAGCTTGGCAAAATCAGGCAAAGATGCAGTGCCGGCGGCCAAATGCTCGCGCAACGCGGCAAAAAGATGCCTAGTATCGCCGAATTTCGGCTTCTTGCGCCGGCGTGGCGATGGGGAAGGAGGATTAGCCTCTTGTGCCACGCGCCACCAATGCGGCGATGGCTTGCGCCCGTAACGCCGCGATGACCTCCGCCGCGGGTTGTACCGCCGTGACCATTCCGACCGATTGCCCTGCCATAACCGAACCGCTCTCCACATCCCCCTCGATAACCGCGCGGCGCAGCGCACCCGCCCAGAAATGCTCAATTTCCAGTTGCGCGGCGGTTTTGTCCAGCGCACCAGACTGGAATTTTTCGACTACTTCGGCTTGATGGCGCATAAAACGTCTAGTGCCTTCGTTCACTAGCCCGCGCACGGGAATGACGGGGAAGCGCTCGTCCAGTTGCACGCTAGGCACGGCATCACGCGCGGCTGCACGGATAAAGGCCGTCTTGAAATTATCGTGCGCGATGCTCTCTGTCGTGGCGGCAAAGAGCGTGCCGAGTTGAACGCCCGAGGCGCCCATTTCGAGATAGGCGAGAAGTGCCTCGCCCCGGCCGATTCCGCCGGCTACGAATACCGGCACCTCAGTGATGTTGGGCAAGATTTCCTGTGCAAGCACGGTGAGAGAGACCGGGCCGATATGCCCGCCGGCTTCCGAGCCTTCAATCACCAGTCCGTCGGCGCCCGATTTGATGAGGCGCTTTGCCAGCACCAACGCGGGCGCAAAGGCGATGACCAGGGCGCCGGCGGCTTTGGCGGCCTTGATATGGGCGGCAGAGGGGATGCCGCCCGCGAACACCACATGGCTGGCCTTTTGGCGTACGCAGACCTGGATCAGCTCATCGAGCTGTGGGTGCATTGTGATCAAATTTACGCCAAAGGGCTTGTCCGTGAGCACCTTGGTGGCCTCGATTTCTTTTTCCAGCAAAGCAGGGGGCATCGCGCCGCAGGCAATAACGCCAAACCCGCCGGCATTGGAAATGGCCGAGACCAGATGCCGTTCAGAAACCCAACTCATCGCCCCGCCAAGGATGGCGTGGCGAGTGCCGAGGAAAGCCGTGCCCCGCTTCTGCAGGGTGTCAAACCGTTCTGCCGCAGCGGCGGTCTCGTCCATCGCGTCAGGCATCGAGGCCATAAGCCGTGTGTAGGGCTCGTACTGCGAGTTCGGTATATTCGGCTGAGACCAGGACTGACACCTTGATCTCCGAGGTTGTGATGGCCTGGATGTTGATGTTCCGCTCCGCCAAGGTTCTGAACATCGTGCCCGCTACACCCGCATGTGAGCGCATGCCGACACCGACCACTGACAGTTTAGCTACATTCGGGTCGGAGGTGATTTCGGCGAAGCCGACCTCCGATTTAGACTGCTCCAGGCAGCGCAGGGCGCGGGCCATGTCGGTCTTGCCGACGGTAAAGGTCATGTCCGTCGTCCCATCGGCGGCCACGTTCTGGACAATCATGTCAACATTGATATTCGCCTCGGAGAGCGGCACGAACACGGCGGCGGCGATGCCGGGACGGTCCGGCACGCGGCGGACGGTGATTTTTGCCTCATCCCGCGAATAGGCGATGCCGGCGACGATTTCCTTTTCCACGACCTCTTCCTCATCAACAACCAGGGTGCCAGGTATATCTGCGAAGCTTGAGAGCACTTGCACGCGCACGCGCTCTTTCATCGCCAACTCCACCGAGCGGGTTTGAAGCACTTTAGCACCTACAGAGGCGAGCTCGAGCATCTCCTCGTAGGTGATCTTACTCAGTTTCTTCGCGTTGGGAACGATTCGCGGGTCGGTTGTGTAAACGCCATCGACGTCGGTGTAGATGTCGCACTGGTCGGCCCTCAACGCCGCGGCCAGGGCAACGGCAGATGTGTCCGACCCGCCTCGGCCCAGTGTGGTGATCCGGTTATCCGGGCCGATCCCCTGAAAACCGGCCATAACCGGCACTTGGCCGGCCTTCATTCGTTCGATCAGCTCATCGCCATCGATGCTCTCGATGCGAGCCTTGCCGTGTTCGCCATCGGTTTCTACCGCCACCTGCCAGCCCTGCCAGGAGCGGGCATCCTGCCCCAGCTCTTGCAGCGCGATGGCGGTGAGCCCAGCAGTGATGTTCTCACCAGTGGCGACGACAGCGTCGTATTCCCGTGCGTCAAACAAGGGTGACAGAGACTGGCAATAGCCAACAAGCTGGTTGGTGACGCCCGCCATGGCGGATACAACGACGGCAACTTCGTTGCCTTTGTCGACTTCGGCCTTAACTCGTCGGGCCACATTCCGGATCCGGTCGAGGTCGGCGACGGAGGTGCCGCCAAATTTCATCACAATACGCGCCATATACGAACCTGAATACCAAAAGCCTTGTGGAAAGCGGGCAGGGGCGTCACATAGCGGCGGAGCAAGGTTTGAGCAATGAGTCAGGGGTCGGTCATCGGAGAAGAAATCGCGCGGTTCGACGCGCTGGCGGCGAGCTGGTGGGACCCGCTTGGTCCGATGCAGCCCTTGCACATGATGAATTTGCCCCGCGCGGCTTGGGTGGCTGAGCGGGTGCGGCGCCATTTTGGAGACGTAGCTACAATTCTTGATGTCGGCTGCGGGGCAGGGCTGTTAGCTGAAGCCCTCGCCCGGGAAGGCTTCGCCGTGACGGGGCTGGACGCCGGGGCAGAGGTGATCGCCGCGGCACAGGACCATGCGCAGGGGCAGGGACTGAACCTAACCTACCGGCAGGGCACGGCGGAAGTATTGGCGGCGGAGGGTGGAAAATTTCAGGTGGTGACGGCGCTGGAGATCATAGAGCATGTGGCAGATCCAGCGGCGTTTCTGGGCAGCTTGCGGGCCTTGTTGGCGCCAGGGGCGCTGCTGTTCCTCTCCACCATCAACCGCACGCCCAAATCCTATGTGGTAGCAAAGATTGGGGCAGAATATGTTTTGCGGCTGCTGCCCGCGGGCACGCACGATTGGAAGAAGTTCATAAAGCCGGAAGAGCTTGGATGGCTCTGCCGGGAGGCTGGCTTGCGCCTGACCGATACGGCGGGGTTGAGCTATTCGCCGTTGGCGCGTGGATTTGCCGTGAGCCGGGATCTCTCGATCAATTACATCGCAATGGCGATGGTGGAATAAGGGATCTAGCCGGAGGGAACATGGCATGCTGGACGATTTCGCGACACAACTGACCGCTTGGCGGCATCACCTACACCAGCACCCCGAGCTTTCCCGGCACGAGAAGCAAACGGCCGCTTTCGTCTGCGCCAGGTTGGATGATTTCGGCATTCCCTACGAGGCCGGCATTGGCGGACATGGGGTAGTAGCCAGCCTGAAGCGCAGCGGCTCCAACCGCTCGGTTGGCTTGCGGGCGGATATGGATGCGCTGCCAATTCCCGAGGCTACAGGTAAGTCTTATGCCTCCCGGAACCACGGGGTCATGCATGCTTGCGGACACGATGGGCATACTACTTCGTTGCTAGGTGCCGCGAAGCTGCTGCAGGACGATCCGGATTGGTCAGGTTTGGTGCACTTCGTGTTCCAGCCTGCCGAGGAAGGGTTCAACGGCGCAGATGCCATGGTGGCTGACGGGCTGTTCGAGCGTTTCCCGATGGGGCAGATCTTCGGCTACCATAACTGGCCGGGGTTGGAGGCGGGTACGGTGATGCTGCATCCAGGCGTGGTGATGGCAGGGGCGACAAATTTCGAGATCACGTTGAAGGGCAAGGCCGGGCATGCTGGCATGCCGCATCTTTGTACGGATCCGGTGCAGGGTATCGCGCAACTCGTTGTGGCAGTGAACAGCATTGTGGCGCGTAACCTGCCACCGCTAGCGGCCGGGGTGATCTCGACCTGCAGGCTGAAGGCGGGCGAGGCACATAATCAGGTACCCGAGAGCGCCTCGATGGGCGGGACCATCCGGGCTTTTTCGGCCGAAGCTATGGTCTTGTTGAAACGCCGCCTAAGCGAGACCGCGCATGGCGTGGCTACGACATTCGGGCTGGAGGCTGACATCTGGATGGGCGGAGAGCTGGCGCCGACGCGAAATTCGCTCAAGGAGGTGGACTTGGCCGCTGAGGCGGCCCGTGCGGCGGGGCTGAAGGTGCGGCAGGATATGGAGCCGACCATGGGCGCGGAGGATTTCGGGCGGTTCCTGGCGGATATTCCCGGCGCCTATGTCTGGATTGGCAACGGCCCGAGCGCTGGGCTGCACAACCCTGAGTACGACTATAACGACACAATTCTGCTCATGGCCGCACGGTTTCTGGCCGCTTGCGCCAAGGCGGCGCTGCGGTGAAGGCGCGTGGAGCTTGAAGGGCCTGGCATCGTCGTTGATCGCGCCTTGCATGGCGAGGGGGATATCGTCGTTGCCTTGCTGACCCCAGACGGCCTGCGCAGAGGGTTAGCCAAGGGCGGAGCCTCGCGTCGGCAAGCCGGGTTATGGGAGGTTGGTAACATTGTCTCTGCGCGCTGGACCGCGCGGCTCCCTGAGCAACTTGGTGCCTATAGCGCGGAGCTTGTACGTCCCACCGCTGCCCTGGCGATGGCGGAGCCGGAGAGCTTGGCTGTGCTGCGCGCGGCCTGCCAACTCGCCGCCCAGGCGTTGCCCGAGCGCGAGGCGGCACAGGATAGCTTCCAAGGTTTGCTGCGTCTATTGGCGGGGATTGATATTTCCGGTTTCGCGTTGGCGGCACTCTGCCGCTGGGAGTTGGTGCTGCTGCGCGAACTGGGCTTCGGCCTGGATTTTTCCTCTTCAGCCGGCGCGAACGACCGGCTGGCTTATGTTTCACCGCGCACCGGTCGGGCGGTGACGCTTTCTCAGGCCGGGCCATGGGTGGACCGACTTTTGCCGCTGCCTGAATTTTTGCTGGGGGACGGTGAGGCGGAGATTAAGGATTGTGCAGCGGCGTTGCGTTTGACGGGGCATTTTCTGGCTCGGGATGTGTTTGGCTCTCGCCATCGGCCTCTTCCAGAAGCGCGGCAGGCTCTTTATGAGCGTTTGTCCAAAATGTTAGAAGACAAGGATGGCGACCATGCCGGATGATTTCGGGCGGATCGAGGAACGGGCGCTCGGGCCTGCGCTCTCGGAGCGTTATCTCGCTTATGCGCTTTCCACGATCATGTCCCGCTCGCTACCGGACGTTCGCGATGGGCTTAAACCGGTGCACAGGCGGCTAATCTATGCCATGCATCAACTGAAGCTGGACCCGCGCTCGGGCTTCAAGAAATGTGCCCGCGTGGTGGGCGACGTAATGGGTAAGTTCCACCCGCACGGTGACAGCTCCATCTATGAGGCGCTGGTGCGGTTGGCGCAGGATTTTTCCTCCCGCTATCCTCTAATCGAGGGTCAGGGAAATTTTGGCAATGTCGATGGTGATAACGCTGCTGCGATGCGCTACACCGAATCGCGCCTTACCGAGATAGCGGAATATCTACTACGCGGGATCGACGAGAATGCCGTGGATTTCCGTCCAACCTATGACGGCGAGGAGCGCGAGCCCGTGGTGCTGCCGGGTGCTTTCCCGAACTTGCTGGCCAACGGCGCCAGTGGCATAGCGGTTGGTATGGCGACGTCTATCCCGCCGCATAATGTGGGCGAAGTGTGCTTGGCGGCGCTACATCTGATCGCAAAGCCAGAGGCTAGCACGGCGGATTTGCTGAAGCACCTGAAGGGGCCAGATTTTCCGACCGGCGGTGAGCTGGTGGAGGATGAGGCGATCATTCTCAATGCCTACGAAACGGGGCGCGGCTCAATGCGCACGCGTGCGAAATGGCATAAGGAGGACGGTAAGCATGGCACCTGGGTGATTGTGGTGACGGAAATTCCATACCAAGTGCAGAAATCCCGGTTGGTGGAACAGATCGCGTTACTGCTGGCAGACAAGAAGTTGCCGCTGCTGGGCGATGTTCGCGATGAGAGCGCGGAAAATATCCGGCTGGTGCTTGAGCCAAAGAGCCGCACCGTGGGTGCGGATATGCTGATGGCCTCGCTATTCCGAGCCACGCAACTTGAATCCCGCTTCTCGCTCAACATGAATGTGCTCGACAGTGGGCGCACGCCAAAAGTGATGGGGTTGAAGGCGATTCTACGCGCCTGGGTGGATCATCGGCACGACGTGTTGGTGCGTCGGACCCATCATAGGCTAGAGGAGATCGTTAGGCGTCTTGAAATTCTTGATGGTTATATAAATGTTTTTTTGAATCTTGATGAGGTTATCCGGATCATCCGCTTTGAGGATAAGCCAAAGGAACAGCTGATTACTACCTTCGATTTGAGTGAGGTGCAGGCCGAGGCGATCCTCAACATGCGGCTGCGCGCCTTGCGCAGGCTGGAAGAGATGGAAATCCGAAACGAGCATAAGAAGCTTACGGCCGAACAGAAGGGCTTGCAGGGGCTCTTAAAGGACGAGGGTAAGCGCTGGGCGAGAATCAGTGAGGAAATTGCTGGGATACGGGAGAAGTTCAGCTCAGGTGTGCTTGGCGCGCGACGAACGAAGATTTCAGAGGCTGCACCGGTTGTAGAGATTGTGGCCGAGGCACTTGTGGAGCGCGAGCCGATTACGGTGATCCTCTCCGAGAAAGGTTGGATTCGCGCGCAGAAGGGGCATCTGGCTGACGGTACGGATCTGAAATTTAAGGAAGGCGATAAGTTGTTCGCTTTGTTGCCTTGCCAGTCGACCGACAAAATCGCGCTGCTTGGAACGAATGGGCGCGTGTATACCATCAAGGCGGCGGATGTCCCGCGCGGGCGCGGCGACGGTCAGGCGATACGGTTGATGGTGGAGCTAGCCAATGAGGATGGTGTGTTGATGTTGTTTGTGCCGAATGTGGCGCAGAAATATCTAGTGGCGTCCTCAACCGGCCGCGGCTTCATTTTGCCAGGGGGAGAATTGACCTCTGAACGGCGTGCGGGCAAGACCATATTGACGCTGAAACCTGGCGAGGAATGGACGCTATGCGTCCCCGCCAATGGTGATCATGTGGCTGTTGTGGGGCAGAACCGCAAGTTGCTGGTGTTTCCACTGGATCAGTTGCCTGAAATGCCGCGCGGGGCGGGCGTACAACTGCAAAAATATAAGGATGGCGGCTTGGCCGATGCCAAGGTGTTCGCGTTGGCCGACGGGTTGAGTTGGAGCATCGGCGACCGTACGCGGACTGAGCTGAAGCTGACTGATTGGTTGGGGGCTCGGGCTTTAGCTGGACGGATGCCGCCTAGTGGCTTCCCTAAATCAAATAAATTCGGTTAACACGCTGCCCGCATGAAGCCGGTTCTGCCTAGCTGGGCTTTGAACCTACGTGCCGTTTCGATTTCAGAAGGGTTGCGCGCCTTCTGCGCGGTGGCGTTGCCGTTGTTGTTGGGGCAGGTTTTTGACGTGCCGCGGCTTGGGCTTGCAGCCCTTGGTGCGTTGCTAACCTGCAACTCGGACCCTGGTGGCCCGGCCGCGCGGCGGGCTCCGGCTGTGATCTGCTTTGCCGTGGCGGGTGGTATGCTCTATGGCGGTTTCGGGTGGCTGGAGGCCCAAGCTCCTAGTGCTGCGGCCGGGCTCGCGGCCTTCGTGATCTTCTGTACCAGCTTTGCGCGCATCTTTGGCCAGAGCGCCATGCAGGTTGGTAATCTTATGAGCGTCGCGACTGTGCTGGCGCTTGGCTCGCCAGCCAATTCAGTTGCTCAGGCAGTGCTGCATGGCTGCAATTTCTGGGCCGGGGGTGCCTGGGCGGCGTTTCTAACGTTGGTTATCTGGCAAACGCACCCTTATGCTGCCTCGCGCCGCGCGATGGCGGAGGTGGCGCGGCGCCTGGCACAATTGAGCCGGGAGCTTGGGAGCTTTGCCGCCAACACAAACCCGCAAGCGGCGTTTTGTAACCATGTGCTCGAGTTCCGGGGGCAGGTGCGCGAGGCAATCGAGACTGCTCGCAGCGTGGCTTATGAAACCTTTCGTCGCCGCGGGCTCGTTTCTCCACGGGGGGCGCAACTGTCTCTGCGACTTGAGAGTTTCGAGCGAATTTTTGGCGGGTTGATCGCGCTCTCCGAGCAGCTTGAGAATGATCCCACGAGCCGGATCGCTTGTGTACGACCCCTGCGCCTCGTCTCCGGCTGGTTGGCGGCCATGGCTATGGAGGTGGATGCCGACCGCCAGCTTGATACGCCGCGCAAGCGCGCCAGTTTGAAGAGATTGAGTGCCACGCTGAAGGACCTGCCGGATGCGGCGGAACGGCACGTGCTGGCCGCCATAGTGGAGCAGTTCGCCATCCTAATTACGGCTTTCCCACCTGCCGCGGCGTTGCAGCCCTTCTCAAATCCGGTAGGCATGCGACGGCAAGTCATCTCACCTATTCGGCAGAATCTTACTACCTCATCGGCCGCCTTACGCCATGCACTGCGTGCAGGGGTTATTGCGTTGCCGGTGCTTGTCCTAACCACGCGCTATGGCGGACTCTATTCGCATTGGGCGACGATTACGCTGGTCTTTTGTTTACAGCCTTATTTTGCTGCCACCTGGGCACGTACCGCGGAGCGCTCGGCCGGCACGGTCGTCGGAGGTGTGCTGGCTGCAATCATAGGGTTGTTCGTGCATACGGACATGCAGCTGACTATTGCGATGTTGCCGCTTTCCCTATGCGCCTTCGCGCTCAGGGCAGTGAATTATAGCCTGTATATTGCAGTTCTGACGCCTATGGTAGTTCTGCTTGTGGAGCGACTTGTCCCGGGAGAGAGCGAATTTTACGTGGCAATGTCCCGCGTGGGCTGGTCGCTGTTGGGTGGCACCTTGGCCGTACTCGGAAGCGCCTTGCTCTGGCCAGGTTTTGAGGCACCGAAGTTGGACGCCAGCATTACCACCGCGAAGCGCGCCCATGCAGCCTATGCCGAGGCCGTGATCATGGCATTGTTGGGGCAGGGGAGTTGGCCGGCCGTTGAAGCAGCGCGCCGTGCGGCGGGGTTGGCCAGCAATAACCTGGAGGCTGTACTTTCCCGCGCTTTGGCTGAGCCGCATGGTCGCTACGAGTCGAAGCTGGTGAAGGCAGCTGCGGCAGACGCTGCATTACGGCGCATGGCTGGCCGGCTTTCTCTGCTGGCATTTGAACGGCCGGATGTGGCGCCGCAGGAGGTTCCGGTTTGGCAAGCTTGGCCAGGCTGGATTCGCGCGGCTCTAGAGCTAGGTGCAATCGTGCCACGCCCAAAGTTGCCCTCGGGTAACGGGGCGAATGATCTGCTCCGTTTGGCCCGTCAGGTGGAGCTGATGATCGGTTGAGGTGGAAAGACGTTGACCTCCAGGCGCCTGATCGAAATACGCCAATCGTGAACTTCCACGAAAAATGCGACAACATCCAAGATGGTTGGATATTTCGCTATAATGATATCACTCGTTCATTACGGGAATGTCTAAGTATGCGCATAGAGTAATCACAATTGCCAACATCCTGTCGGCTGGCTTTTTAAAGAGCGAGCAATTCCCCTGGATGTTCGATGTGACCAATTTCGCCACGCAGGAGACCGTTGTCGACCTAGCTGGAGCTTTCAGGGTTTTTCTCGACCGGAGCAGCAATACCCCAGATTCAAGAAAAGGCCGGCCTAGCCAGTTTCTCTGCTGCCAACGAGACGGGGACATTCCGCGCCGATGGCAAGTGCATTGAGCTGCCGGTGGCTGGTTGGGGGCGGATGCGCGGGACAATCAGGGCCGACAGCTGGTTCGCCAGTGTCACGCGAGCAAGCCTTGCTCTTGCCGCAGTTCGGTCAAGTCCGAACTGGCGCTGTCGCAGCGGCATTTCAAATGCGACGATTGTGGATACAAGGCTGAGCGCAATCTTGACGCAGCCCGGAACCTCGAAAGCATGGCCGCTAGCTTCGCGGTGTCAGCCTATGGATAGGAACGCTCTGGCGCGAGGCGCAAGCCCCACGTGAAATGAGTCTCAGTGAAGCAGGAACCGAACAGCAAAAAAGCTGCGTAGCTTTAATCAGCTTTTAGCACGTTGGCATAGGTTCCGGAGAGCGGTTGAGATCGGCTAGCGGTAAGACGGATATTTAAAAAGAGAAGGCGTTTTTAGGTCTAATCTGCTGTATTTCAATTCTATTGGCTCAATAACCAGCAGTGGGCCGTGGAGGCAGAAAACATATGCGCGTTTGATTGTCACGTTAGTAATATGACATCGCATATATGGCCGCTTTGCCGTTAAGCGCCAACAAAACCCTCGTTTCTGATACAATGGTTCGCTATGGTGCTTTTATGAATGTGTTGACTCCCATGCCAGGGCGGCTTGTGGTCGAGGTTGTTTTCGATTTCGTTTGCCCTTGGTGCTATCTGGGGGTGAAGCGCCTGTCCTTTCTGCTGGCGCGCCGGCAGGAATTGGATGTTGAGTTGAACTGGCGGCCTTTTTTATTGAACCCTGATATGCCTCGGGGTGGTATGCTCCGGGCTGATTACATGATCAGGAAGTTTGGAGCGGAGGATAGGGCAAGGCGTTTATATGCCTCAATTGCGGAGCTAGGCGCTTCCGACGGGATCCAATTCAATTTCAGCGGCATTTGGCGTACACCGAGTAGCGTTGATGCACACCGCTTGGTAAGTGAAGCAGCGCGAGAAGGACTGGCGGATTCGTTGGTTCTTCGCATCTTTGCCGCGCATTTTGTCGAGGGTCTGGATATCGGTAGCCATGATGTACTTGCGGAGCTGGCAAGGCAAGTTGGCATGCGTATTGATAACATTCGGCATTTCCTCGACTCTGGGGAGGGCTCGGAGCATGTGCACGCCGAGAACCTTCGCGCACATCGTCTGGGAATAAACGGTGTGCCGTGTTTTTTAATCGATGGTGAGCATGCCATTGCAGGCGCGCAGGAGGGCGAAGTTTTGGAGCGCTTGATCGATCTGGCCTTGAGTACGGCAAGATAGAGTGTGCGACTAGACGGGTTTCTTTTTTTACGGTTACGCTATGTCCTGTAATCGCATCATCCGTCCCTCGCTGCCGATAAAGGTCTGATTCTGGTGAAAAAATATGCTACTCTAGCTCGTTGTGCCGCTCTGGGGGCCGCAGGATATATTTTTGTTGCCAAGGCGGCCGTGGCCGTAACATTGCCGCCGAGAGACCCGCACAGCATTGTCACCATTCAACTCGAAAATGATGCGTTGTCTATTCCCAGTACGGATCGGTTATATACTTCCGGCGAACGGCTAGGTTATGTTGGTCCCACAGGCATGGTACCAGGATTTGTCGCCGGCCTTGGTCATGATTTGTTTGGTGCGGGCGTACAGCGGCTGGAGATCGACTTTCAACAGCAAATTTTTACTCCGACCAACACACAGCTCTATAATCCGAACCCGCAAGACCGTCCTTATGCTGGGCAGCTTTCGGCACGCTTTAGCCTCATCCAGGATACGACCGAGATGCGTTCCATTGTAGGCACTGCGGTAGGTATCGTGGGGCCGGCCTCGCTCGCGCAGTCAGTGCAGAACGGGTTTCACGAGATCATCGGCCAAACACCAAATCGCGGTTGGCACTATCAGCTCCATGACGAGCCGACATTAGATTTCTTTGGCGGACGCATTTGGCGCAAGGATCTAGCGACTTTTGGCCCCGTCGGCGTGCAGGTGCTGCCGCAGATCACGGGGCAGGTCGGCAACACCGAAATCTATGCGCAGACGGGAGCCATTGTCCGCGTCGGCCAGGGGCTTGATTCTGATTATGGCCCCGCAGTAATGCAGCCGCAGCTTTCTGGCATGGATGCGTATACTCCCACCCAGCCTTTCGTCTGGTACGTGTTCGGGGGTGCTTTAGGGCGCTTTGTGGCGCATGACATGCTGATCCAGGGCAATGACTTTCGCTCCAGCCGCGGTACTGGACTGACGCATTTGCAAGGTGACCTTGAACTCGGGGCGGCTGTGATCTTCCGTGGTGTACGCATTTCGGCGGTGGAAACCATAGAAACCCCAGAATTTCACCACTCCGCGCCGGCATTCCAGTACGGCTCGGTCGCGCTTTCGGTACGATTCTAGCGGCCCTAGCTGTGTTGCAGGAAGGCGCGGAATGCGGCGAGCGTGACTGCGGAGATGTAATGCTCGATTCCCTCTGCGTCCTCTTCTGCCGTTTCACGTGGCACGCCTATGGCGGTAAGTAGCTCCACCACAACGCGGTGGCGTTCGCGTGTGTCCGCTGCAAGTTTTCGGCCTGCCTCGGTTAACGAAACACCATGATAAGGTACCGATGTTGCTAGCCCTTCGCGTTTCAGCCGGCCGATAGTTTTGATGACGGTGGCATGTGAGACGCCGAGACGGCGGGCAATGTCGGTCGGCCTCGCGCTACCCGTACCAGTAAGCAAATCGTCAATCAGCTCGGCATAATCCTCAAGCGTGGCGCTGGATTGCGCGGCACGGGTTTTCTCGAAGCGCTGGGCTTGGGTTGGCTCCGCGGGCAGTGGGTCAGGTGAAATGTTTGCGGCCATTTTATGGCAAACTCCGCTATTGCGGCATGAATTGCGGGAAAAGCCCCATGCTGGCAAGTCTGGCTGGCGGTGTTGTCGCGTTGCACAATTTTGTTATATTTAAGAGCCGGCGGTGTGAGCCACACAGTCGCCTGAACGTGCGCTTTTTTGAACTTGAAATTTTTGCAACGGATCGAATCACTCGCCCAGGAAAGTGGGCGACAAAAACATAAGGGGTTATCGCCGTGGCCAACGAAAAATCGCAAAACGTGCAGGACGTGTTTTTGAACCATGTCCGTAAGAGCAAGACACCTGTAACTGTCTTCCTGGTCAACGGCGTAAAACTTCAGGGCGTCATCACCTGGTTCGATAATTTTTCTGTTCTTCTGCGTCGGGACGGGCACACGCAACTCGTTTATAAACACGCCATTAGCACCGTGATGCCGGGTGCGCCGATCATGCTATTTGATGCCGGGCGTGCCGAAGGTGGTGCACCCGGATATTCTTCTGAGGGTGGGGCCGGCACGCTGAGGTTGAGTCGTTCATCGGAACCGCAATTCGATCCGGAAGCCGAGGATTGAAGCCCCGGATGGTTTGATGAGGGATACTGCGCCCCCGCCGAGCCGGGCGGCGATTCTGCTGCCATGGGATAGGCACGCTGCCTTCGCCTTCGGTCACAATCGCTCTGCCGAGGCGCGGTTGGCAGAGGCAGTTGGTTTAGCTGCATCCATCGGGCTGGTCGTTGTGTACGAGCACGTTTTTCAGTTGCGTAGCTTGACCCCAGCGACCTTGTTAGGTCGCGGGCAGATTGAGCTTGCCGGCGCCGCCATGCGGGGTGCCCAGGTTGATGTGGTGGTAGTGGATGCCATACTGACCCCGGTACAGCAGAGGAATTTAGAAAAAGCCTGGGGAGCCAAGGTCATTGATCGTACTGGGCTGATCTTAGACATTTTCGGTGCTCGCGCCCGTACGCGGGAAGGTGCATTGCAGGTTGAACTAGCCCATCTCGAATACCAACGCTCGCGGCTCGTGCGCTCATGGACGCATCTTGAACGCCAACGCGGCGGGTTTGGCTTTCTAGGAGGGCCTGGTGAAACGCAAATCGAGGCTGACCGCCGCCTAATTGGCGACCGAATCGTGCGACTGAAGGCTGACCTTGATGACGTACGGCGTACGCGGGGGCTGCACCGTGGTGCACGACGAAGAGCGCCTTATTCGGTCGTGGCGCTGGTTGGTTACACCAATGCGGGCAAATCCACCCTGTTCAACGCGCTTACAGGTGCCGCCGTGATGGCACGAGACCAGCTTTTCGCGACACTAGACCCAACCATGCGCGGGATTACCTTGCCATCTGGGCGGAACGTCATCCTTTCTGACACTGTGGGGTTTATATCCGAACTTCCAACTGAACTTGTTGCCGCCTTCCGCGCTACGTTGGAAGAGGTTGCGGAGGCGGAGTTACTTCTGCATGTGCGCGATGTATCACACCCGGACACGGAGGCACAGGCGAAGGACGTTCACAATGTGCTCGATCGTATGGCTAAGGACGGCGCACTGGACGAGGGTTGGCCTGCTCACACTTTGGAGGTTTTGAATAAGGCGGATTTAATGGGCGGTGTTTCGCACGTTATACAGGGTGACGGAATTGCCGTTTCTGCACTTACTGGCGAGGGCTTAAAGCATCTGCTGGTGGAGATCGATAAGCGCCTTGCCGCTACGCTTGAGGTGGTGGAGTTGGAGGTGCCGGTGGCGGATGGAGCACGCATCGCTTGGTTGTATCGCCACGGTGAAGTTCTCGCGCGCGAGGATGGCGAAACCCATGTGAAACTGGACGTCCGGCTCTCCTCTGCCAATAGAGCGAGGTTCGCAGCACTGTGAACGACAGTGAAGTGCAATCTGTTGTTAGCCTGTTGCGCCACGTGTCAAGGACGGAGATATTAACCCGTTTCAAGAGGTTGGTCCCAGCAGACGTGCGCGCTAAGACCGGGCCTTTAGACCCAGTTACAGTGGCCGACGAGGCGGCCGAGAGAGCGCTTATATCGGGCTTGAAGGCGCTGTTTCCAGGCGATGATGTAATCGGGGAGGAGGCGGTGGCTCGGGGCGAGGCGTGCATCGAGCGGCTTTCCGAGCCAGGGCGTGTTTGGATCGTTGATCCTATCGACGGTACCGCGAATTTTGCTGCCGAGCTGCCACTGTTCGGGGTGATGGCATCGCTGGTGGAAGATGATGAAATACTAGCGGGCTTCATCTTTGATCCGTTTGGAGATGATTGCGCGGTGGCGCTGAAAGGGCAGGGCTCTTGGCTGTTAGCTGCTGATGGCTCCCGGCGCAGGATGCAGGTGGCAACGTCGGTGCCGTTGAGTGAAATGGTTGGTTCGATGTCGTGGCGATTTATGCCCGAACCGTTGCGGTCTCATGTGCTGCATCGGCTTGACCGGCTGGCTGCAGTTACCGACTACCGTTGTGCCGCGCACCAATACCGCGCGCTTGCAGCTGGTCATTGCCATGTGCAGATGTTCCGTAAGTTGCTTCCTTGGGATCATGCGGCAGGCGTGCTGCTGCACGCGGAGGCGGGTGGGTACGCCCGGCAGTTCAACGGCGCTGTGTACAGGCCGTCTGTTATAACTGGAGGGCTGCTGCTGGCGCCAGATGAAGAAAGTTGGAATGATTTAGCAACGACGTTGTTGTGTTAGAGTCACCGCCGGATTTGCATTTTTTCTGCGGCATGAATATTTGGTTATATGGGAAAAGAAGCCATCAAAGGCACGTCGCCTAGCGTCAATGCTGCATTGGAAGGGACTGATGCCACGCGCGCAGGTATGGGACTCGTCCCACTCTCGCTTCTGGCGTTAGGGCTTGGAATTTTCACCGGCACGGGCGCGGCGGCGTTTCGTGCGCTGATTGGCTTAATCCATAATCTGGCATTTCTTGGCCAATTCTCTTGGCATTATAACGCCAACCATTTTACCGCTCCTTCGCCTTGGGGCGTAGGGATTATCCTTGCGCCAGTTATAGGCGGGCTTATCGTCACCTTCCTTGTGGTTAATTTCGCCCCGGAAGCGCGTGGGCACGGTGTGCCGGAGGTGATGGATTCGATTTTTTACAAAAACGGAATTATCCGGCCCGTAGTGGCGGCCGTGAAATCGCTGGCTTCTGCAGTAGCGATTGGCACCGGCGCTGCGGTGGGGCGCGAAGGGCCTATCATCCAAATCGGCTCGGCGTTTGGTTCGACGCTTGGTCAGATCATCCGTATGCCGCCTGAACAGCGCATTATTTTAGTGGCATCCGGCGCGGGCGCAGGCATTGCGGCCACTTTCAATACGCCGATCGGCGGAGTGATGTTTGCCATAGAGTTGATGATGCCGGAAATCGGCGTGACCTCTTTCCTTCCTGTGGCATTGGCTAACGGTGCTGCCACCTTCATCGGCAGGGCCTTCTTCGGAGATCAGCCAGCTTTTGTGGTGCCGCCCTTAGCGCCGCTAGGCACTAACCCGGAAGCGGCGGTCACGTTGTTGCTGTTCGCGGTACTAGGGGCTTTCATCGGCGTAGCGGCTACTGGTTTCATTCGCAGTCTGCACTTCGCTGAAGATATCTTCGAGCGTATTCCCAACCGTTATGCGCGGCACGCTTGCGGCATGGCATTGGTGGGCGTGCTATTCTACCTCCTGCTTTTGGGCTTCGGGCATTATTATGTTGAGGGCGTCGGTTATGGCACTATCGAGGCGATTCTCACGGGGCAGCTCGGGCTGCATCTCTTGCCTCTTGCAGGGTTCATGCTGCTGCTGTTTATGGCGAAACTTGTTGCCACTTCGGTAAGCCTCGGTTCTGGTTCTTCGGGTGGTATCTTTTCACCATCTTTGTTCATGGGGGCGGCAATCGGCGGTGCGTTTGCGGCGGCACTCAGGGCAATACATTTGCCATTGCCTATTGATGTACCGAGCTTTGCTATGGTTGGTATGGCAGCAATGGTTGGAGGCGGAACGGGCGCAGTTGTTACGGCCGTGACGATGATCTTCGAAATGACTCGCGATTATGGCATTGTAATGCCTATGATTGTCGCGGTCGCGGTCGCAGTTGGGGTGCGGCGGCGGCTTTCAGCCGAGAATATATACACTATCAAGCTGGCTCGGCGCGGCCATGCAATTCCTAAAACGCGTCATGCCAACATGTTCTTGGTTCGCCGCGCTGCCGACGTGATGGAGCGCAATGTGCAGGTGCTGCCTTCTGAAACAACTTTTGAGGCATTCCTCAGCGCGGAAGAGGAAACCGGGCAGATGCGTCATGTCGTGGTTACCGAGGACAGCCGGATCAAAGGTGTGCTGCGTATTAATATGGCGTTGCGTCGGGAGTTAGCCGAATCGGAGCGTCAAATAACCCTCGGCGAACTTGCCAGTCCACATTTTGTTGTTGTACGTGAACAAGATATTGCATTTGAAGTTATCCGCCGCATTTGGGCGAACGCAGCGTTCATGGCGGTGGTGGTACGCAATGGTGTCACCGCTCCGAGTGGCGCTGATATTTGCGGGGTCATCACTAAGGAGCATGTAGCCGATAGCGTGGCTAACACCGTTTCCTCGTATAGTGACGACTAAGCCTGATCGGACAGTCTGGCAGCAGTTGTTGTTGAGGCAGAAGTGGACAGCGGCTAGAGACGCTGGCGGTCGGTAAGGTACGCTCCCCAGGGTCTTTAGTTTAAAGATCGGATTTTGGGGGCTTCAGCTGAAAGCTGAACGCCCCAGGGTTATGATTATCAGTGGGAAATCGAGATTTGGCGGGCAATCAGATTAAACTGTGCCCGCCGCAACAGACGTGCAGCCAAAGAGAACGACGGATCAAATCACACTGCAATTCAATTTTAAGCCATTAAGATCTTGCGTGGGCCTTAGTCGGCAGCCAAGGCCATTTGTTTGCGAGCCAATGACTGGCTAACATAAGATTCGACCGTATCAGATACCATGTCGGCATGATTCGCGAACACATGGTCCGCGCCATCGAAGACCCGGTAATCGATGGCGACGCCTTTTTGCTGGTTCAGCTTATCGACTAGCTTTCGTACGGAATTCTCGGGTACCAGTTCGTCAGCGTCCCCGTGTATAATTAGGCCGCCGGTTGGGCAGGGGGCAAGAAAGCCGAAATCATATCCTGCAGCCGGCAATGCTACGGAAACCCATCCTGAGACTTCTGGCCGGCGCATTAGCAATTGCATGCCCACAAAAGCACCAAAAGAATAACCCGCAATCCACAACCCCCCGTGTCCTGGGTTTAACGCCTGCATCCAATCCAGGGCCGCTGCAGCATCGTTGATTTCGCCCATCCCTCCATCGAACTTGCTTTGGCTACGGCCCACGCCTCGGAAATTAAAGCGCATGACCGAAAAGCCTAGGCGCTGAAACACCTGGTACATGGAATAAGTGATGCGATTGTTCATGGTGCCGCCGTGCAGCGGATGCGGGTGCAAAACCAGGGCAAGCGGTGCGCCACGCTCCTTGGCGTGGTGGTAGCGACCCTCCAGGCGGCCCTCAGGGCCGGCAAACATCACTTCAGGCATAGTCCAACTCGTCTTTCATACCTAAATCGGCGGCACTTCCAGCCGAAGGAAACCTCGACCATAGCAGAACCGCGCGCGTTGTGAAAAAATGTCTCAAGAAGCAAGTCAGGTAGAAAATGACACTCCTATAGGTTCCAGTCGTCGACCAGAACGGTATGAATACCTAAATGCCTCCAAGCTCAAGACTAACATCGCGAATAGCTTAAGACCAAAATCCTCTTCAGGTTTGTCAATATAGACTGCTTCTGGGCTGTTTATCCATGGAAATTCGCATGCCCCTTATGTTTTTGCGCGGGACGGCAAAACTTTTGTGGACAAGGCTTGGCAGCACGTTGCAATTTCAGGCGATATTGCGCCACTAGAGAGTGCTGAGCACAGCGGCCCGTCATAGGGACGTTCTTTCTGTCATGCGAGGTTTGCAGCTTTTGGGCAGTGGGTCCCTTATAGTGGGCCTCAGTTACTGAGATTGTTATATATCTTAAAGGCTTAGCATGGGTGTTGGGTGGTCGTGGATTTGAACGAAGACGTAATGGTCCGCGGCGATAATGTCTGGATAAAGCCTTGGTTTATGCAGAATAGTGCCAATTGGAGACATTTGGATTCGGTTGGTAGAAAGAAAGAGAAAGGGTATATCGACTGCCTACGATATTCTTTTTGGTTCATGACTTGTCGACGTTACTTTAGGCAACAGAGAGGTCGATGAAAGAATTAGCGATTCGGGTAGCACACCTGAAGAGCCTGCTGAGGTCTGTGCTCGAGGCGGTATGATCTATCTGGATGCCAATGCTAGTGAACCGCTTTGCCCCGAAGCATGGGATGCTGCCGTTGCCGCGATGGAGATGGGCGGCAACCCCTCTTCGGTGCATCAGGCTGGGCGTAGGGCGAGGAAGCTGCTGGAAGCGGCGCGTGAAAGAGTAGCGAGGTTCGTTAATGCCCGCCCTGCGGATGTTATTTTCTGTGGCGGTGCAACAGAAGCAAATGCCATGGCCATTCACGCGCTGGGGCAAGGGCGCCCACTTCTCATCGGCGCGACGGAACATGATTCTATTCGAGCAGCGGCGCTTGGCGCCACCCCGATTCCTGTGCTGGCTACGGGTCAGGCAGATATGACAGAGCTAAAAGCCCTGTTGGCGCGGCAGCCCTACGCATTGGTTTGCCTTATGGCTGCTAACAACGAGACTGGCGTTTTACATGACATTGAAATGGCCGGAAAAATTTGCGCTGATGCAGGCGCGGTTTTGCACGTGGATGCGGTTCAGGCCGTCGGCCGCGTCAATCGGGATTGGCTTGCTTTAGGCGCCACAAGTTTTTCACTCTCTGGACATAAATTTGGTGCCCCAACTGGAGCGGGAGCACTTGTTACGCGCCCTGGGCTGGAGATCAACGCGCTTTTTAGAGGCGGGGGGCAAGAGGGGGGGCGGCGAGGCGGTACGCCCGCGCTACCAGCGATCGTCGGTTTGGCTGCCGCCCTTGGCAGGGCTTATCGCGTAGATCAAATTACGGCTTGGCGTGACGAAATTGAGGAGTTTTGCGTTTCTTGTGGGGCTAGGGTGGTGGGAGCCGGCGCGCCGCGGCTTCCAAATACTGCTTGTTTGGCATTGCCGGGTGTACGAGCAGAAACGCAACTCATTGTGCTGGACATGGCCGGCATATGTGTTTCTTCTGGCGCCGCCTGCTCCTCAGGCAAGGTCGCCGCTAGCCACGTGCTTCTGGCCATGGGTCTGGGCGATCTTGCTGGTCAAGCGATTCGGGTGTCTCTGCCTTGGAATACCGATGAGCACATGGTGCGGACATTCCAATCCGCTTATGCCGCTATGGCGGCGCGCGCCTTGCAGTGAGTAGCCCAATAGGCTTAACCACGAAGGATGACTGCAAGGATCATCTATGCCTAAAATGACTTTTATCGAGCGCGATGGAACGCCGCGCGAGGTTGATGCGCCGGTCGGACTTTCTGTTCTGGAGGTCGCACATAAGCACGGTGTTGATATTGAAGGCGCGTGTGAGGGCTCGCTTGCTTGTTCTACCTGCCATGTGATCGTTGATCAGGAGTGGTTCAGAAAGCTGAAGAGTCCTTCGGAGGACGAGGAAGACATGCTGGACCTCGCATTTGGGTTGGAAAAGACCTCCCGCCTCGGTTGTCAGATCGTTATTTCCGAATCACTTGATGGGTTGGTGGTAAGGCTTCCTGCTGCCACTCGTAACGCAAGCCGATAAAATGAGAGTCGTCGTGGCCATGTCCGGGGGCGTGGATAGCTCGGTGGTGGCCGGGCTAATGGCGCGCGAGGGTCATGAGGTGATTGGCGTCACGCTGCAGCTATATGACCATGGTGAAGCTGTAGGCCGTAAGGGGGCGTGCTGCGCGGGTCAGGATATTCACGATGCGAAGCGTGTGGCGGACCGATTAGGCATCGCCCATTATGTCATTGATAGTGAGGCGCGTTTCAGGCAGAGCGTGATCTCTGCTTTCGCGGATGCCTATGCCGATGGGCAGACGCCGGTGCCCTGCATTGCTTGCAACCAACATCTGAAATTTGGCGATTTGTTGGAGATGGCCCAAGGGCTGGGCGCGGATGCCCTGGCGACGGGTCATTATGTCCGCCGGATCGAAACGCAAGCTGGAGTGGAACTGCATAAGGCCATTGACGAAGCTAGAGACCAAAGCTGGTTTCTCTTTGCCACGACACAGGAACAGCTTGATTATTGCCGCTTTCCGTTGGGAGAGTATGCTTCCAAGGCTGAGGTTCGCGCCTTGGCGACGGAAATGGGTCTGGCCGTCGCCGAGAAGCCAGACAGCCAGGATATTTGTTTTGTTCCTTCCGGTAGCTATGCAAAGATCGTCGAGACGTTCCGGCCAGACGCGCTGGAGCAGGGCGAGGTCGTCACTGAGAATGGTCGCATACTGGGCTACCACCAGGGCATCGCACGTTACACCATTGGCCAAGCCAAGCGTCTGCCGGATAAAGCTGCCCATATGGTGGTCAAAGCCATCGAGCCCGGTAGCAGGCGCATTATCGTTGGACCACGTGGCGCGCAAAGTAAGAGCGTGAAATTACGAGATGTAAATTGGCTGACTAGCCCACGTGCGTTGCGGGCCGGCGTAAAGCTGCGTGCCCGCGACAATCTGCACGATTCATACATCTATCCGGACGGGCGGGGCGCCGTTTTGGAGCTGGACGAGCCAGCCATCGCCGCGCCAGGGCAGGCGGCGGTGTTCTATGGCGGCTCTCGCGTTCTTGGAGGCGGGTTTATTGTTTAGGACGTAGCCTCGGCTTGGCTCGCCTGGCGTGCATTAGATGCTTCTCTCGGTCTGCCCAGCAACAAAGTCAGGGCAGGGCTTATTGTCTAATTAGGTGGTTTCGTTACAATCTACGGCATTCATTATGCCCTATCTCGTGCAGGAGAGTAGGCTAGAGAGCGTTCGTGCCCGTATCGTAACCTGGCAGATCGGTTTGTGTCAGGTGGCAGAGGTGAGGCCGTCTCTTGATCAAGTGGCAGAACTAAGCATCCCATTTGCCAATTCAATTTGCCGGCCGTTGTTCTCATGATGGCTGATCTCTATGATCGTGGTGTTTGGCAAAGCCGACCGCAATGCAACTCTCACGCGCTCCGACATAGCCTTATCCAGAGCGGAAGTCGCCTCATCCAGGAATAACCAGTCTGGTTTGGCGATCACAGCGCGTGCCAATGCTAGGCGTTGTTGCTCGCCTCCCGACAGAACCAACCCCCAATTCGCACTCTCTTCCAGTTGCGGGATTAAATATTCAAGACCCATGATTACTAACGCTTCGGTCGCTTTTGCCTCACTCACGCTTTCAACTGCAGAAGGATAGGCAAGGTTACGCCGCAAAGTTCCTATGGGAAAATAAGGTTTCTGTGGAAGAAAAATCAATCTTCCTGATGGACGGACAATTTCGCCACTACCAAAAGGCCAAATTCCTGCCAGGGCACGAAATAACGTTGATTTGCCGGTGCCGGATGGTCCTGAGATAACGGTCAACTCACCAGGTCTCAATGTTAGCGCGGCATTTTCTAGTAATTTGCGTCCGTCAGGCAGCGTCAGCGTCAAGTTTTGGAGAGTCAGTGCGCTGCCGCCATCGGCCAACGCGGGGCCCTGTGCCGCCATGGCGCGGGCGTTTTCCATTGCTTCCCGAAAGCCGGAAAGACGCGAAACGGTTGCTCGCCAGGAAACCAAACTCTGGTAGGACGTTACAAACCAGGAGAAGGCTCCCTGCACCTGGCCAAACACTAGCTGGATTTGAGTCAGGCCGCCAAGGCCAATCTGCTTGGCAAGATAGCGCGGTAATATCACGACCAGAGGAAAGATGTTGGCAATTTGCGAGAAACCAACGGTAAAAAAATTCAGCGCCTTGGTCCGGCGCATAATCGCCCAAAAATTATCGCGCACAAATTTAAATGACATGTTGAGTGCTGTGTTTTCCTCGGCTTCACCGTGGGAGAGGGCGATGGCTTCCGGGTTTTCGCGCACGCGGACAAGCCGGTAACGAAAATCTGCCTCAAGCCGCTGTTGGGTGAAGCTGAGAGGCACCAGCGTACGACCAATGAAGTGCGTAAACGCTGTGCCAATCACTGAATATAGTAATGCAACCCAGAGCATATAGCCAGGGATCGTAAGACCGAAGAGAGTGATGGAGCCGGAGACACTATAGAGAACGAAGACGAAACTGAATAATGTCACTATATTGGTAATAAAATCCAAACCCAAAGATAAGGTATTGGTGGTGAAGGCATTCAGATCCTCAGAAATACGCTGATCCGGATTGTCGACGATGCTGCCCGGGGCATGGCTCAGGCTAATATTATAGTAGGCCCGGTCCGCTAGCCAGTTCTCAACGTAGTGGGTGGTCAACCACTGCCGCCATTTGATGCTTAGCATCTGGGTCAGATAGGTCGCATAGACTGCGATAATGATATAGATGGTCACCAGCTCTGCGAAGCCGGGCATTGGTCCTTTTCCAGGTACGTGTACCAGCGGCTTATAAAGTAGTGGCCAGATGATTTTTTTATCGTAAGCCTGAATAGCATTGAAGAAATCATTGTTCCAATAGGTCAGTACCACATTCAAACCGACCAATAGCAGGCTGAGTGCGACCGTCGCTGCCAGAAGTGCCCAGGCGACCCATTTCTGTTCAGACTTAAAGTAGGGCTTGGCTAGGTTCCAGCCCTCAATGAAGCCGGTGAAGAAATTCGTCATTGTGCGGCGCATGTCAGCCCTCCCGGCGCTTCAGGCGTATGCGTACGACGCCATGCAGCAAATCGGGATCAATGGGCTTCCCTTTGCGTAAAATTTCAATTTGGCCGGCACGGGCAAGACGCTGCGCCGCTTGTTTTGCGGGTGTCAAAAGCTGACGCCAGTTCTTGTCTGCAGATTGGCCAGCTAAGGTTTTCGCCGCTTCGATGAAGGAAATGGACTTTTGCTCCCCTTGTGCGGAAAGCATTGCCAAGATTGTTTGTTCGACAGGAGACTGGCTCATGAACCTGAGCTTATGCCTGATCTTTCAATGCCTTCAAAGCTGCGTCAGGTTTCAACATGCAAAGATAAGTTACTCTTGTTCTTGCCTTAAGCCAAACATGTCAGAAAATTCTATGCTTTGAACTGCACTGCCAAAAAATAAACCTTGGCCCTCGTCGGCACGCGCCTGGCGAAGCATTTCATATTGAATGGTAGATTCCACGCCATCGGCCAGAACTGAGCAGCCAAGTGCGTGTCCTGTCTCGACTGCGGCATGCAGGATGGCGGCGGATGCTGGATCGCCATTTAGGTTCTGCGTTATCGACCGATCCAGACGTAGATTTGCAAAAGGCAAGCGCCGTAGCGGTGCTAGCGACGCATAACTCGCGCCGAAATGATTTAGCGCTAGACGGACGCCAAGACTTTGGGCAGCCTTCAGGGCAAAATTTGTGTCATCGTTTTCATCAAGTAACGTGGCTTCGGTTATCAATAGCTCCAGTCGTTCTGGTGCAAGCCCTGAGCCATTTAAGGCTTCGAGTAGGTGCCGAACCAGTTGCCCGCTTTGGAAGTGCCGTAATGAAAGTGCTAACGAAACAGAAAAATTCTTTGGGAATTTAATGGCCTCTCCGCAGGCCGCATGCAGCATCCATGCGCCAATATCAATTATAACGTCGGATTGCTCTGCCAGAGGCAGAAAATGTCCAACGGGTATAAAACCGCGTCGTGAATGAGGAAGGCGAAGTACGGATTCGGCGCCCCGGGTGAGCCCGGTAGTCAGAGATACTATAGGTTGGAAGTGCAGAACTAACTCACTTGCTGCCAAACTTTGTCTCAATTTTCTGACAATTCTCCGTCGCTCCGCGACTTTGTGCCTGGAGTTGTGTTGCTGTAGTTCCCGGTCTGTTCGAAGCGAAGTCTCGGGGCGTTGGATGCTCAAGGCTTCAGCAGGTGGCTTTAAGTTTGGCATGGCGCAGAGATGTTGGCATGCGAAGTACTGTGCCGGTTGAATATTAATATTCACACAACAAAAATTTGTATTTTAAAATTTGTATCTCAGGCAACACCCAGAGGTTGTTTGCGCTCAGACCTTAGTCATGTCTTGTAATTTTTCTGCGTTGTTAGGTGTGTTATTTTGCGGACCCGCGCTGGGCGTCTAGGCAATGTTTAATGCAAAGGTGGTGCGGCGTCCGCGCTCCAAGCAATGCGTAGAATGGAAGCAGTAAAATATTATGAGGCTATCGTCAGTGATTCGTGATGCCTTCAGGTCACTTTCAAAGTCTTGCACGTGGTGGGCACTTGTAAAGTGCCTGTGCTTGGTATGGTAGCGTCTTTTGATTTTTAAGCCTGAACTTCTAGAATGGACCGATTGCAGTCGCTAGGATTAGGTGTTTGTCCGAACAGGCTTGCGCCTAGTGGAAGCTACGTATTCCGTTGTCGGCATGAGAGCACCTCCGGCTCTTTACCGTCGGCATGACTTCGCCGAGCCGCGCTTCAGTTCGATTCCTGGTCAGAGGTAACCATTTTATCAGCAGAGCAGAAAGGCCGTGGAGCAAAATTCTGGAAACGCCCCTGACAGCTGCGCACGAAGCCGTCAGGACATAGGCGCCGATGCCTCACAGATGAAAGCTACGAACAAACGTAAGTATACATTACTCAAACGGCGGAATCGTCCGCATATTCGCGAGCACGATTGTTAAGCTGCATTTTTGGCGCAAGATCTTAATTTGTAGAATGATCGTGCGCCAAGTGCACGGAAGAGCCCGGGTTTGAAAAGTTCGACCGTTATAAATACGATCATCAGCCCGTGAAAATGTCAGGCAGCATTTTGCTTAATACCTTTTTCAGTGAGCAGAGTCTGCAACTCACCGCTTTGATACATTTCGGTCACGATATCGCAGCCGCCGACAAACTCACCCTTGACGTAAAGCTGCGGAATGGTCGGCCAGTTTGAGAATTGTTTGATTCCTTCGCGGATCTCTTGGTCCTCGAGTACATTTACTGAGGAGAAGGGGACACCAGCATGCTTTAGAATCTGCACCACGCGTGCTGAAAAGCCGCATTGCGGGAACAGCGGTGTGCCCTTCATGAACAACATCACAGGCGCACCGTCGATATGCTTCTGAATTTCGACGAAAGTAGGGTTTTCCATAGGGTTAACTGTCCTTATTCCGGCGCGGAGGTTTGCAGCGCCAAGGCGTGAAGTTCGCCGCCCATGCGGCCTTGAAGTGCGGCGTAAACCATCTGATGCTGGCGCACCCGGGGTATTCCCCGAAATGCTTCAGATATCACGGTTGCCGCGTAATGGTCATTATCTCCTGCCAAATCCTCGATATGAATCTTGGCATCAGGGAATGCGGCCTTGATCAAAGCCTCGATCTCGCCCGCTGGCATGGCCATGTTCTATAATCCTTCTCAGGCGAACCAGCGGGGGAAGAACCCCTCGTGGGCATCGCTCAATTGAGGCAGAGATATGGCAAGGCCATCAGGCAGTGTCAATTTTTTCTCGTCGGTGGAACGGCCGATATGCTGCGCCGGTATACCGGCAGCGGCCGCCGCGGCCAGCAGGTCGGCCGCATCTGTCACGGCCAGAATATAACGAGCCTGGTCCTCGCCAAACCAATATTCAGCGGCGCCGACGCCGGTCAGCTCAACCCCACAATTACCCGCGAGGGCCATTTCGGCCACGGCCACCAGTAGCCCGCCGTCAGAAATATCGTGGCAAGCCTCGACCTCCTTGGTCAAAATCCGGTTTCGCACGAAATCGCCATTGCGGCGTTCCGCAGCCAGATCAACCGGCGGCGGGGCGCCGTCCTCACGGCCCAGAAGCTCACGTAGGTAAAGCGAGCGGCCTAGCTCGCCCTTGGTCTCGCCGACCACAACCAAGGAAAGGCCGGGTTTTAGCCCATACCCCACGGCCTTGGCGGCATCCTCCAGCACGCCCACGGCGCCAATGGCCGGTGTGGGCAGGATAGGGCGCCCTTCGGTTTCGTTGTAAAGCGAGACGTTCCCTGAGACGACAGGGAAATCAAGCGCTATGCAGGCGGCCGCCATGCCTTTGATGGCGCTGGCGAACTGGCCCATGATCTCGGGCTTCTCGGGATTTCCGAAATTCATGTTGTCAGTAATTGCGAGGGGCTTCGCACCCGTGGCGGTAATGTTGCGCCATGCCTCGGCTACGGCCTGGGCGCCACCCATCTCGGCATCTGCCACGCAGTAGCGCGGGGTCACGTCAGTGGTTACGGCCAGAGCACGATTGGAGTCTTCCAACCGCACGATGGCGGCGTCCGCTTGGGCCGGGCGCTTCACGGTCTGCCCGCCCACAGTGGAGTCATACTGGTCGAAAATCCAGCGGCGGGAGCACAAATCCGGCGAGCCGATCAGTTTCATTAGCGCCAGGTCCAGCGGAGCATGGCTGGAGATCGGCGCCAGCTTCGCCGGTTTCGGCGTTTCAGCAATCGGGCGGCGATAAAGCGGTGCCGCATCCGAGAGTGGAGCCAGAGGAATGTCTGCCGCCACTTGGCCCTGATGTTTCACCACAATTCGCCCAGTATCGGTGATATGGCCGATCACGGCGTAGTCCAAATCCCACTTCTCGATAATGGTGCGGGCCATTTCGGAACGTTCGGGCTTGAGCACGAGCAACATACGCTCCTGGCTTTCGGATAACATCATCTCGTAAGCGGTCATGCCGGTCTCGCGCTGCGGCACATCATCCAAGTTCAGCTCAATGCCAACCCCACCCTTGCCTGCCATCTCCACGGAGGAGGAAGTGAGGCCAGCAGCACCCATATCCTGGATAGCGACGATGGCATCTGTCTGCATCAGTTCCAGGCAAGCCTCGATTAACAGTTTTTCCGTGAACGGGTCACCTACTTGCACGGTCGGGCGCTTATCTTCCGAGGCGGCGTCGAACTCTGTGGAAGCCATGGTCGCGCCATGAATACCGTCGCGCCCGGTTTTGGACCCAATATACACCACAGGGTTGCCCACGCCCGCCGCGGCGGAGAGGAAGATCTTGTCCTTCCGCGCTATGCCCACGGTCATCGCATTTACTAGTGGGTTGCCGTTATAGGCCGGGTGGAAATTCACCTCGCCACCCACGGTTGGCACGCCCACGCAGTTGCCGTAGCCACCAATACCGCGCACGACGCCATCCACCACGCGCTTGGTAACGGGCAGGGACGGATCACCGAAGCGCAGAGCATTCAGATTCGCGATGGGTCGAGCGCCCATGGTGAATACGTCACGCAAAATGCCGCCGACACCCGTCGCTGCCCCTTGATAGGGTTCGATGAAGCTGGGGTGGTTATGCGACTCCATTTTAAAAATTGCGGCAAGCCCGTCGCCGATATCAATCACGCCGGCGTTTTCACCAGGACCGTGGATCACCCAAGGAGCCTTGGTGGGCAGTTCCTTTAGCCAGACGCGGCTGGATTTATAGGAGCAGTGCTCAGACCACATAACGGAGAAAATGCCGAGTTCGGTTAGACTCGGTTTACGGCCCATGATTTCCAGGACCTTGCCCCATTCCTCGGAGTTGAGCCCGAATGATTTGGCTAGGGATTCGTTCACATCAGTCATGCTGCCGCCAGCGAGTCAAAGAGGGGTTTGCCATCGGTACCGCCCATCAGCGGATCGATGAGGTTTTCCGGGTGAGGCATCAGGCCCAGCACCCGCAAGTTAGGAGAATAGATGCCCGCGATGCTGCGCGCCGAGCCGTTTCGGTTGGCGTCGCTGTAGCGGAACGCCACTAGCCCGTCGCCTTCTAGCCTGTCCAGTATGGCGTCATCGGCGGTGTAATTGCCATCTCCATGCGCCATGGGAGCGCGGAATTCCGCGCCTTTCTCCCACTTGCTGGTGAAGACGGTGTCGTTGCGCTCCACCTTCAGCATAGTGTCCATGGAGAGGAAGCGCAGTCCGGCGTTTCGTAGCAGCGCGCCCGGTAGCAGGCCGGCCTCGGTGATGATCTGGAAGCCGTTGCAAACGCCCAACACATAGCCGCCACGTTCGGCATGGGACTTCACTGCTCGCATGATGGGGCTTTGTGCCGCCATTGCGCCGCAGCGCAGGTAATCGCCGAAGGAGAAACCGCCTGGGAGGATCACGAGGTCTGTGCCCGCTGGCAACTCGGTTTCCTTGTGCCAGACGATCGCCGGTTCACGGCCAAAGCTCTGGCGTACGGCTAGGATCATATCGCGTTCCCGGTTGATGCCAGGAAACAGAAGAATGGCGGCTTGCATGGCCCGCTTCTGCCGGAACTCCCGGGCCCAAGCAATATCGCTTTCTTCAGGCAGGCTTTGTACCAGCTTCCAGTAGCTTTTCGATCAGCGCATTGCCGTCGATTTTTTCTTCCGTCAGTGCCATGGCCAGCACCTCCCCGCCGAATACGTTCGGTGCCAGAATCATGTCCGGCTGAACCCGGCGCACTCGTTCAAGATTCCTGCGATTGCTTACTGCGGCGACCTTTTTGGCATCCGTGTTGATTTCGCGCAGTGCTAGAATTACGAAAGCATTTTCTGCATCATCAGGGGACAGGGCAAGCACCGCATGGGCGGTTTCGGCACCGGCCTTGCGCAGAGTGTCCAGATCTGTGGCATCACCGCGCACTACTTCGGCGTCACCAAATTCCTCATCCGTGTCGGTAACCACGATCACGGACTTATCACGTGCTAGCAACTCGCGTGCGGTATTATGCGCCAATGCGCCAGCGCCAGCGACGATGTAATGATTTACCCGTTTCATGCGCTTCCTTTGAGGTTCGATGATGCGGTTGAGCCGTCCTTGCACCAACGGTCCAACTACGGCGGTAATAGAGGTGGCAAACACCGTGATGCCAACGATAATAAGCGACATCACGAACAGTCGTGCATTGTTGCTCTCGGGCGCTATGTCGCCATAGCCGACCGTAGACATCGTCACCACGGTAAAATAGGCTGCTTGTGGCAGGGTAGTGATGGGCGGTGAAAAGCCTTTACCCAGAATGAGCGAACCAAGCACGCCATAAGTCAGCAGCAGAATCGACGCGGCAATGGCAAATAGAGAGCCGGCCGCCAGCGAGGAATGCTGGAAACTACGCCCGGAGACGCACAAGGCCAGGAACAATACCGCAATATAGAGGAAGGCGCCCGAATGCCAGGACTGGTGACTATAGCCGATGGCAAGTGCGCCCTGGGTAAAAGTGATCACCAGTGCTGAAATCCAGGCCATGCGCGAGCGCAGAAGCAAGCCGATTGCAATGAAAATCTGCAGTATGCCGACTACGGCGCTAGGTACGCCTTGCAGAATCAGGGCGGGAACGTTGGCATTCAGCGGGTGCAGCGCATTGAACAGCCCATTCAGCTGCAGATGCAGATATTCCGATGCATAGCGTCGGATGGTCGGTAGCAGAGCCAGCAACCCGGCCACACCAACGGCTGCTGCCAGGAGAAGGTGTGGAAACCAGAGATCCAGCCGCGCCCGTCGGTAGACACGCCAGGCAAGCTTTTCCAGGCTTGCGAACAAGCCGTGAAGCCGATGCAACGTGGTCATGCCGCCGGGGGCGCAGGGAGAGGTAGGGCTAGCATGTTTAACGTGTGGGGGCGTACGGCGTAGATGTAAAGCGCCCTGCTTGCGAGTTTATCCCGCGATTTCAACCTTAAAGCTTTCGATGACCGTGTTGGCCAGCAGCTTGCGCGCCATCTCTTCGGTATCAGCTCTGGCTTTTCCCGCGTCAGTCTCGGCTAGTTCCAGTTCGATGATCTTGCCCATGCGCACCTCGCCAACTTGGGCAAAGCCTAGATTGTTCAAGGCATGGCCGATGGCCTTGCCCTGGGGGTCGAGCACGCCGTTTTTCAGCATGATGGTGACGATGGCCTTCATGAATCATAAAACCTTTTTACTAATACGCATCAACTCACGAACGACGCTTGTTATTGCATCGTCTCTGGCCCCTTCATGTCCCGAGAGCCGGCTTCGGGGAGGATGCCGAGGCGGCGGGCGACTTCCTGGTAGGCTTCCTCAATTTTTCCTAGGTCACGCCGGAAACGATCTTTGTCCATCTTTTCATTGGTTTTGGCATCCCAGAGACGGCAATTATCCGGGCTAATTTCGTCGGCTAGGACGATGCGCATTTCTTCATTCTCATAAAGACGGCCAAATTCCAGCTTGAAATCCACCAGCGTGATGCCGACGCCGAGGAACAGGCCGGTCAAGAAGTCATTGATACGTAGGGTGAGGTGAACAATATCGTCCATGTCCGGTGGTGTGGCCCAGCCGAAAGCGGTGATATGCTCTTCCGCCACCATTGGGTCACCAAGAGCGTCGTTCTTATAATAGTATTCCACAATAGAGCGCGGTAGGCGCGTACCCTCGGGGATGCCCAGACGCTGAGCGATGCTGCCAGCCGCAATGTTACGCACGACCACCTCAATTGGAATGATCTCAACTTCCTTAATAAGTTGTTCGCGCATATTTAAGCGGCGGATGAAGTGGGTCGGAATGTTGATTTCCGCCAACTTGGTCATTAGGAATTCGCTGATCCGGTTATTCAGCACACCCTTGCCGGTGATCGTGCCCTTTTTTTGGGCGTTGAACGCAGTGGCGTCGTCTTTGAAATATTGCACGAGTGTGCCGGGCTCTGGGCCCTCGAACAGTATTTTTGCTTTGCCTTCATAGAGCTGACGGCGGCGGGCCATGGATCACAAACCTTCGAAATGAACGGAGCCGGTCTATACCAACTGCGTCTCACGAATACCATGGGGGCATCCGCATGGGGGCTAAGCCCTGGGCGTGCGTGTACAATATGGTTAGTCAGGCTATCCGTCTATTTAATATGGGGAACGCCCGGACCTTTCCGATTTACCGTGCTGCTTTCAGTGGCCTTCTCGCGATGTTTGTCAGCATCGGCGTGGCGCGGTTCGGCTTCGCGCCGCTGGTGCCTGCCCTGGCCAAGGCGGGATGGTACAGTACCGCGGGGGCTTTCTGGCTCGGCACGGTGAATCTGGCCGGTTATTTCATCGGCGCGGCGACGATGCGTGTATGGCGCCATGCTTTTCCGGCAAAGCCATCGGTACTCTTGTTCATGGGGCTGACGGCGGTGGCCACGCTGGCTTCAGCGCTTAACTGGGGGTGGGCTTGGTTCGGCGCTTGGCGTCTAATTTCCGGAATTACTGGCGGTGTCTTGATGGTGCTTATGGCCGCGGCCGTAGTGGGGCGAGCCCCTTCCGCGGCACGTGGACGGGTTTCCGGTATCACATTCGCTGGTATGGGGGCAGGGACGGCGTTCAGCGCCGTTTTGCTGCCGCTGTTGTTATCGCAAGGCTTGGTATTTACCTGGGTGGCACTGGGGGCGGTTTGCGTGCTGGCGACGCTGGCGGTGGCGGTGATGATGCCATGTTCGCGAATTGAACCGGCACCACGGCATGCTGCGAAAGGATTTCCACCGGTGCCGGTGCTGTTGATGATTGTCGCTTATGCGCTGTCAGCACTCGGATTTGTGCCGCATATGCTGTTTCTTTCCAGTTTCGCGGCGCTGGGGTTGCATCGCGGCATATCTGCGGGAGCCGAGATTGCGATGTGGCTGGGTGTTTCAGCTATGTTGGGACCGCCGCTGCTGGGGCGGGTGGCGGACAGATTCCGGTTCCTACCAACCTTAGGCAGTGGTTACGTGGTAATGGGCTGCGGCGTTGCCTTGCCGCTAGTGACACATGCGCAGATTGCACTGATCATTTCCGCTGTGGTGGTAGGAGCGATCGCGCTTGGCTCGGTGATGCTGGTGGCCGGTGCTATTGCAGGGATGGTTCCAGCGGCGCGGCTTTCTGGCGATTGGGGGTTGGCAACTATGGTATATGCTGTGATGCAGGCCGTGGTTGCGGCGTTTTTCTCACATTTGTTTCACGCCACTGGTAGTTACGGGTTGTTGTTTGGGATCGGTACGATGGCGATGGCGGCGTCGGCCCTGCTCATCCTGCTGGCAGCGCGGACGGCAGGGCCATAGAGTTTTAGAGATCGATCGGTTCAGAATGAATCGCTAGGGCAGCTTAACACGAAACCGACACGCTCCAGCCTGGGCTAGGCATTTACGGTTTCCAGGAACGGATAGTCTGTATAGCCGGTGCTGCCCTGGCCATAGAACGTTTCGGGCACGGGCTTGTTCAGCGGTGCGTTGTTGGCGAATCGCTTAACAAGATCCGGATTGGCGATGAAGGCTTTGCCCCAGGCCACGGCATCGGCTGTGCCGGTCGCAAGGGCCGCACTCGCACTTTCCTTGGTGAAACCCTCGTTGGCGATATAGACGCCTCCGAACGTTTTTTTTATCTGTGGGCCGATGGAATCGTTCGCTTGATGCTCACGAGCGCAGATGAAGGCAATGCCTTTTTCACGTAGCTCTTGGGCCACATAAGTAAAGGTGGCGAGGGGGTTTGAATCGCCCATTGTATGTGCGTCCCCGCGCGGCGCGAGATGCACCCCCACCAGCTCTGGCCCGAACACTGAGGCGGCGGCGTCTGTTACCTCCAGCAAGAGGCGAGCGCGGTTGGCGATGGAGCCGCCATATTCGTCCGTCCGCTTGTTGGTCGAGTCCTGCAGAAACTGGTCCAGGAGATAACCATTGGCGCCATGAATCTCTACACCGTCGAAACCGGCCATCTGCGCGTTCATGGCCGCCTTACGGTAGCATTCGATGATGCCAGGGATTTCATTGGTTTTCAGAGAACGAGGGATGACGTAATTCTGCTGCGGGCGCACGAGACTCACATGTCCTTCCGCAGCGATGGCAGAGGGGGCCACGGGCAGTTCGCCATTAAGATATAGCGGTGCGGAAATGCGGCCCACATGCCAGAGCTGGGCGAAGATACGCCCGCCTTTTTGGTGGACTGCCTTAGTGACGAGCTTCCAGCCTTCCACCTGTTCCTGGGACCAAAGGCCGGGTGTGTCTGGATAGCCAACGCCCATCGGGGTGACGGCGGTGGCCTCGGAGATAATCAGCCCGGCATCGGCTCGCTGGGCGTAATACTCGGCCATCAGCGCGTTAGGGACACGCCCTTCCGAGGCCCGGCAGCGTGTGAGTGGCGCCATTATGATACGATTGGGAAGCGTGAGTTCACCAAGTTTCAGAGAGTCAAACAGGGTGGGCATAATGCAATTCCTTCTTGATAAAAAGCTTCACGGAAATAGGGACGGTGGACGTCAACAAGGAACGGGAAATTTTTGTTCGCTCATAGTTGGTCCTTCAAATTGGCAAGGAACTGGGTGATGGCGGTTTCATCTCGCTGGTAGAAAATCCATTGGCCGACTTTTTTGGCGGTAATCAGCCCAGCCTGGTGCAGTACCGCTAAGTGGCCAGAGACAGTGGATTGGGAGAGGCTACAGGTGGTTTCGATCTTGTTGGCACAAACTCCCCATTCATATGGGTGCTCCTGGCCGGGAAAGCTCACGGCCGGGGTACGTAAGCCGCGCAGAATCTTGAGCCGTACCGGATTGGCAAGCGCTTTCAGAACTTCGTCGACGCTAGGTGAAGGAGGAGAGTACCTCGTCATTGGCCGATACTTAAATCGGAAAAATCCGATTTAAAGGGGTCAAAGTGGAATTTTGCCAAGTCCACCTGGACGGTCGAGAATATAGGTGGGAAGGGCGGTGCCACTGATCTTGCCGCGCAGGTTGGCTAGAATTTCGCGCCCGCGCTCCGGCGGCACGTGGAAGCGGGCCGTGCCTGGGGCGGGATCGAGCTGATGCAGGTAATAAGGTTTCACCCGTGCGCGGAGCATGGCGCGGAATAGATCCGCGAGCGCGGTCTCCGTATCATTTACACCAGCCAGCAATACGGTCTGGCCAAGAAGCGGGATGCCAAGCCGGGATAGACAATATAAAGCTCGGTTTGTGGCGGCTGAGAATTCCCGCGCGTGGTTGGCGTGGATGGCAAGATAGAGCGGCTTTTCCGTCTCTAGAGCGGCCAAGAGGGCGGCGTTGATGAAGGTTGGGTCTGCGACTGGTACGCGGCTATGAATGCGCAGCAGCTCGACATGGGGAATGGCATTCAGGCGGCCAAGAATCTCCCCCAGCCGTCGAGGTGAGAGGATCAAGGGGTCGCCGCCGGTGAGGATGACTTCGCGGATGGCGGGGCGGGCGGATATATATCCGTAGGCGGCCTCAAGTTGGTCCTGGGTAAGCAGGCCGCCATCCGGCCCAACCTGCTCGCGCCGGAAGCAGAAGCGGCAATAAACCGGGCAGGCGAGAAGCGGCTTTAGGAGGGCGCGGTCAGGGTAGCGATGGACGATGCCAGGGATAGGGGAGAGTGCCTCGTCCGCGATCGGGTCGACATCTTCGTGCGGCGCGGTAATGAGTTCGGCCGGATCGGGGAGGAATTGCAGGCCCATAGGGTCGCTAGGGGTTTCGATCATCGCAGCGAGAGCCATGGGAATGGCAATGGCGTAGCGAGCAGCGACGGCCTTGGCGTCAGCTAGATTTTCTGGCGGCAGCAGTCCGGCCTGAACCAGCTCTTGCGGACTGCGCAGCGTGCGTTGTTTGGGGGCAGAAATTCCGTCTCGCATCGGGAGCGTGTAAACCCGGTGACATGAGCTCTCAACCCTGGCAGACGTTGCCCGACCGAATGGCGTTTCTGCGCCGGCGTAATTTTCTGGCCGCCGCCGTGCGTGCCTTCTTCACCTCGCGTGGTTATATGGAGGTGGAAACGCCTTATGTCGTGCCGGCACCCGGCGAGGAGGTGCATCTGCGCGCGCGGCCCACTGGAGAGAAGTGGCTTAATACATCACCAGAATTTGCAATGAAGAAGCTGCTGGCCGGCGGCTCGGGGCCGATTTTCCAACTTGCTCGGGTATGGCGAGAGGAGCCGTGGTCAGACACGCATGCGCCGGAATTCACAATGCTGGAATGGTACAATCTGCACGCGGATATGGGGGTGCTGATGCAAGAGAGTTTCGCGTTGCTGCAAGCCACCTTGCCACCCGAGGTGAGCTGCATGGGCATTACCACACGGCTGGATGAGCCAGAATATCTGACCGTGGCGGATGCGTTTGCGCATTATGTAGGCGCGGATGTGCTGGGAACAGCAGGGGATGCCGCAGCGTTGGCAGCACAAGCTAAGGCTAGGCTGCGCGACGGAGAGAACTGGGAGGATCTGTTTTTCCGCCTGATGCTGGAGCGAGTCGAACCGCATCTGGGTCGCGCACGGGCGACGTTTCTCACGCATTGGCCTGTCGCGCAGGCAGCTTTAGCGCGGCGCTGTCCGGAGGATGAGAGGGTGGCGGAGCGGTTTGAGCTGTATGTATGCGGGATTGAGCTTGCCAACGCTTTTGTGGAACTCACGGATGCTGCTGAGCAGCGGCTGCGATTCATCGAGGATCGGGCCCGGCGCCATGTGCTCTATGGGCCGGACTGGGAGCTGGACGAGGATTTTCTGACAGCCGTGGAGAACTTGCCTTCCTGCACAGGTGTTGCCTTGGGATTCGATAGGCTGACGATGTTAGCCACCAATGCACGGCGCATAGCCGATGTTCTGTGGTTGCCGGGGTTGGATGCAGTTATCTTATAATCTTTCTAATTCTATGTATATATCTACATTATGGAGAGGTTTGTAGGTATAGGTGAAGCTGCGGAGGCTTTGGGGGTGTCGATCACGGCGCTCCGGCGTTGGGAGGCCGAAGGCCGACTGGTGGCGGAGCATACGCCGGGCGGGCATCGGCGCTACAATCTTGCCAAGCTACGGCCTGAGCAATTCC
>JAKAEC010000064.1 GCA_021818425.1 Pseudomonadota bacterium | reverse complement strand
ACCTCGAAAAACTGGCCGCGAGCCTCGCGGTGTCAGCTTGTGGAGCGGAACGCTCTGGCGTGGGGCACAAGCCTCGCGTGAAACGAGCCTCTGTGAGGCAGGAACCAGACAGCAAACTTGCGGCGTAGCTTTAATCAGCTACATTAAGGTTTGTGTAGGTTCTGGAGAGCGGCAGCATCCGGGTGGCAATAACACCGAGTCTACTAAGTCAACGCAAAAAACCCCGCTTTCGCGGGGTTTTTCATGGCACTCCAGGGCGGTCAATCGACGCTGATGCTGGAAACCTCGGGGCCCTTCGAGCCCTGGACGACGCTCATCTTCACCGCCTGGCCTTCCTGCAATGGGGAAATCCCCGCTGCCTCCAATGCCGTGGCGTGCACGAACACGTCCTTGCCGCCGTTTTCCGGGCTGATAAATCCGAAGCCCTTGGTGGCGTTGTACCATTTCACCACCCCGGTCATTTCAACCGCTGGGCCGGTGGCCTGCTGGCGCGGTGCGCGCGGCGCGCGCGGACGGTCGAACCCGCCACCGAAACCGCCACCACTACGTGGCGGAGGGGCGTCACCCTCAGTCACCGAGATCACTTGGTCTACCTGACGGCCCTTATGGTTCTGGCCCACACGCACTTGCAGGATAGAACCCGGTGTGACGGCCTGAAAGCCAGCATTCTGGAGAGAATTGGCGTGTAAGAACACATCGCCAGAGCCGTCGGCCATTTCGACAAAGCCGAAACCCTTTTCGGCGTTATACCACTTCACCGTGGCCTTCGCTTCCGGTGCGGTGGAGGTTGCCCCGAATCCCGAGAAAGCCGGCGGGAAGGAGGGCGCATTGCCATAAAAATTATCATCGTCAAAGCCGCGGCGGCGGCTCTGCCGCTGGCGGTCGTTCTTCGGGGGTCGCACTATAAAAACTGTCCTTCAAAAGACTTCAGGGCACCGGGCACAAGCCAAGTGGGCGCAGCATAGGCCACGCCGTGGCGGCCTTCAATCCCGAAATGCAGCGTATACAAGGGCAAATTGGCTAAAATCCCCGCCATTTTCGCATAATGAAGCGCTTCTGTTATGCTTTTTCAGTGGGGGCAGCGCACATCTGCCCGGCTAAAGTGCGGCTTGTTCCGCAAGCGCCCAGCCCCTAAGAGCCCGCAATGCCTTTTCCTGTCACCAACCCCAGCCTCGTTCGGGCGCTCGTCCAGCGCGGCTATGCCGAACCCACGTCGGTGCAAAGCGCCGTTCTCGCCTCCGAGGCCGAAGGGAGGGACCTGCTTGTTTCCGCGCAGACGGGTTCGGGCAAAACAGTTGCTTTCGGGCTGGCTTTGGCCGGAACGGTGCTGGGCGAGGCCGAGGCGATGCCTGCCACCCAGGCGCCCCTGGTGCTGGTCATCGCCCCTACGCGCGAGCTTGCTCTGCAGGTTCATGCCGAGCTCACGTGGCTTTACGAATTCACGGGTGCGCGCATTCTTTCTTGTGTTGGCGGCATGGACGCGCGGCGCGAGGCGAGGCTGCTGCATGGCGGTTGTCACTTCGTCGTAGGTACTCCGGGGCGGCTGAAAGACCATATCGAGCGTGGCAATTTGAGCCTTTCCGAAGTGGAAGCCGTGGTGTTGGACGAGGCCGATGAGATGCTTGATCTCGGTTTCCGCGAGGAGCTGGAGTTCATTCTCAGCGCTGCACCCGCGGGCCGCCGTACTTTGCTGTTTTCCGCAACCATCGCACGAGAGATCGCGGCGCTAGCCCGCACCTATCAGCATAATGCCCTGCGCATTGACACCGTGGCTGCCAACCAGCCGCATGCTGATATCGAATATCGCGCTGTGCGCGTGGCCGCGCATCAGCTGGAGGCGGTGCTGGTGAACATCTTGCGCGCGCACGATAGCCGGGCTCTGGTGTTTTGCGCCACGCGCGATAGCGTGCGGACCCTGCACGCCAATCTTATGGCGCGCGGCTTCACTGCCGCCGCTCTTTCTGGCGAGCTATCTCAAGCGGAGCGAAACGCCGCCCTTTCGGCGCTGCGGGAATCCCGGGCCCAGGTTTGCATTGCCACGGATGTGGCGGCGCGCGGGCTGGATTTGCCGGATCTCGACCTTGTGATCCACGCCGATTTGCCGACCAACAAGGCCACCTTCCTGCATCGTTCCGGCCGCACGGGCCGCGCCGGGCGAAAGGGCGTTTCGGTGCTGTTAGTACCGCCGATGCGCCGCCGCCGGGCAGAGATACTGCTACGCGAGGCCAATGCCGAGGCCGTTTGGGTTGATCCGCCGACACCGGAAGATATCCGCGCCAAGGACGAGGAACGACTACTGAATCACCCTAGCTTGAGCGAGATGCCTTCCACCGCCGCCCTTACCATGGCAGCCAAACTGCTAAAGCGCGCTGCGCCGGAGGTGATTGCGGCAGCCTTCGTGAAGCTGGCACAGGCTCATCTACCCTCTCCAGCTCAGGTGACCATTCTGCCGCCGGAATCGCTACGCACCGCCCGCACCTCTTGCGCTAGCAACGGCTCCAACCCGCGTGCGACAGTTGCCAACGGAAACTGGTTTCGGGTGGCGCTGGGCCGCAAGCAGAATGCTGACCCGCGCTGGCTGGTGCCCCTGATCTGCAAGGCTGGAGGTATAACCAAGCAGGAGATCGGCACCATTCGCATCTTCGACCGCGAGACGAAATTCGAAATTGCCGCCCATGCGGTCCAGAGTTTTGCCCGCACGGCTGCGGCCTACGGCGAAGCGCGGATCGAACCCGCTTCACCTCCTGGCGCGTCACACTCGCATCGCGTCGGCATGGAAGTCCGACCCGGCTTTAAGAAGAAGGCTCCTGGCAAGAGTCCTGGAAAACCTCGCGCCCGGCCTATTCAGGCAAAGGCGTAGGCATCCATCCGCAGAAAGCCGTATTCAATGGAACTATGTAGTTTCTGAGGTTTGATGTCGGGCCCCGCCGCACCCAAAACGGCATGCAGCGGCAGCAGATGCTCTTCTGTCGGGTGCTCATCCGCTGCATATGGCGCAAGCTGACGGTAATCTGCCAAAGCGTTCAAATCTCCCGCCATGATCTTTTCGTCCATCCACGCGGAGAAGGCACTTACATCCGTGGTTTCCGGAGCATCGAGCCGCGTACTACCGGGACGGAAGCGGCGCAGGTCGTGCGTGAAGCTGCCTGATCCGAGGATCAGCACGCCTTCCTCGCGCAGGGGGCGCAAGGCGGCGCCCATGGCGATATGGTGGGCCGCGCCAAGGCTGGTTTGTACCGAAAGCTGGATGACAGGGATATCGGCGTGTGGATAAGCCAGTAGAAGCGGCACCCAGGCGCCGTGGTCCAGCCCGCGGGTGCTGTCGGTGCCGCAGGGCAAACCCGCCGCGCCGAGCAGCTCCGCCGTTTGCCTTGCTAAGCCGTGTGCCACCGGGGCAGGGTAACGGAGGTCATAAAGGGCCTTTGGAAAGCCAAAGAAATCATAGATCGTCTCGTTAGCCGGAGGATCGCTGACGTTTGGCATATTGGTTTCCCAATGGGCGGAAATGACAAGAATGGCCTTGGGGCGTGGAGCAAGACCGCCAAGCCCTGCGAGGAAGTGCCTGGCGGGTGTGTCCTGCAGCACGGTCATGGGTGAGCCGTGGCTAATGAAGAGCGTGGGAAGCATGCTCTAAGGATGTGGCCATGCGCGTGGCGCTGAGCAAGCTGTGCGCAGAGCGGCCCTGCCATTCCAGCCTTGCCAAGCGCTGGGAAAAGGACAATCTACGATGCAAGTATCAAGACCGCATGAGTCCGTTTTAAGGACGGAAGGACCAGAGATGTTTATCGAGACTGAAGGCACGCCCAACCCGGCGACGTTGAAATTCCTCCCCGGCCAGACGATTCTGGGCGACAAGACTGCGGATTTCCCGGATGCCGATGCGGCGCTCATCTCACCCTTGGCGGAGGCGCTGTTCGGGTTGCAGGGTGTAACTCGGGTGTTCTTGGGCGGCGATTTCGTTGCCGTGACCAAGAGCGAGGAGGCCAACTGGCAATCGCTCAAGCCCCAAATTCTGGGCATGCTCATGGAGCATTTGGTGGCCGGACGTTCGATTCTGCGTGAGGGGATTGCGCTGGAGGCGGAAGATGTGGACCCAGCGGACCAGGAGATCGTGAACCAGATTAAGGATCTGCTTGACACGCGCATTCGCCCGGCGGTGGCGGGTGACGGAGGAGACATCATCTTCCGTGGCTACCGCAACGGCGTGGTAAGTCTGCGCATGCAGGGTGCCTGCGCAGGTTGCCCCTCTTCGACTGCCACGCTGAAGCACGGAATCGAGAACATGTTGAAGCACTATATTCCGGAAGTCACCTCGGTTACACAGGCCGCGTAATCTTCAGGAGGCAGAATGGCTCTGGACGACGCGGCGCTGGATGCGCTGTTCCGCAACGCGCGCACCCACTCGTCGTTCGCCGCCGAGCCGGTTTCCGACGACGCGCTAAAGGCGCTGTATGATCTAGTAAAGTTGGGGCCGACTTCGGCTAATTGTTCGCCGGCGCGGTTTTTGTTTATTCGTACGCCGGAGGGTAAGGCGCTACTGCGGCCGTGCCTCTCGGGCGGGAATGTCGAGGCCGTTGCCGCCGCGCCTGTGACGGTCGTGGTGGCGTTCGAGCCGCAGTTCTATCTGAAACTTCCAGAGCTATACCCTGGCGAGGATGTGAAATCCTGGTTTGCCGGCAATCCGGACCTCGCAGAGGAAACTGCGATGCGTAATTCTTCTCTGCAGGGCGCCTATTTCCTGCTGGCTGCGCGGGCCATGGGCTTCGCCACCGGGGCAATGTCAGGTTTCGACCGAGCAAAGCTGGACCGGGCCTTTTTCGATCGGAAAGGTTGGAAATCCAATTTTTTAATAAATGTTGGCTACCCGAAGGCCGGTGAACAGTTGCCTCCGCGCCTGCCGCGGTTGGCTCTCGAGGAGGCGGTTGAGTTCGCGTGAGCCTGATCGCGTTAGACGCCTCCGGCCCGCACGCCGGGGTGGCGCTGCTGGCAAAGGACGGCTCAGTTCGGCGGCGCTGGAATGCGAGGTTGAAGCCGGGGCTGATCGAGACCCTGCCGCTGCTGCTGGCCGAGGCGGCTTCGGGTCAGGAGATCACGGATATTGCTGTTTGCATTGGGCCCGGGAGTTTTACCGGTTTGCGCACGTCTCTTGCTCTGGCGCAAGGCTTTGCCGCCGGGCGGGGCGTATTACTCTGGGGCGTTACCGCTTTCGATGCCTATGCCGAGGCGCTGTCGGAACTGCCGCGCCCGCTCTGGGTTGGCGTCGGGGCGCGGCGGGGGCGGATTTTTCTACTGCGCGAGGACAAGGCTGAAGCGTTTGCCGCCGGCGCCGTGCCGTTGCCCCAAATTCCCGTTGCCATCGCTGGTGATGAAGCGCCCTTTCTGGCCGCCTTTCTGGCCGCGAGGGGCGCTGATGTAATGCTGACTAGTGCTCGGCTAATAGACCCCGCCTGGGTAGGCCGCGCAGCGCTGAAGCAAAAAGCAGCTGGGCTGAAGCCGGGTGCGGCGCTGCCCCTCTATGTGGATCCGCCAGAGGCTAAGCTGCCGGCCTCTGGGTTGCGTCCCGCGCCGGTATGAGTGGCTTAATAGAGGCCAACTCTGCCCATGCGGCAGCCCTTGCTGCCATGCATGGGTTAGTGTTTGAGCATGATCCCTGGACCGCGGCAGCCTTTGCCGCTCTGCTTGGCCAGCCTGGGACGTTGGCGCTAATTCACGATTCAGGCGGGTTTATCATGATGCGCGCGGTGCTCGACGAAGCGGAAATTCTAACGCTGGGCGTTTTGGAGAAACGTCGGGGTGTTGGGGGCGAGCTGCTTCGCGAGGGTCTGCGCCGGCTACAAGGCGCAGGGGCGCGGATTGTTCATCTGGAAGTCGCGGTCGGCAACGCGGCGGCGCGGGCGCTTTATGAAAAGCATGGCTTCGTGCAAAGTGGCTTGCGGAAGGCTTATTATGACGATGGCGGCGATGCGCTGATGCTTCAACTGGATTTCGGTCTACCCGTTTCGAGCCGGTCATAAAAGTTTATCTTCGCCATGAGGCGGCACGGATGGAGAATGCAACATGGATCAGATGACTCACTGCGGCCAGAAAGCCCGCCCGGCGTGCCGCCGCGCTGTCGTCGATCTCGGGTCCAATTCGGTGCGGCTCGTCGTCTATGAAGGCGAGCTACGCAACCCGATGCAGATTTTCAATGAAAAAGCAGTGCTGCGCCTTGCAAAGGGCATGACCAGCACCGGGCGCTTGAAGGACGATGCGTTGGTCCAGGCGGAAACCGTGCTGCACCGTTACGCAGCCATCGCCCGTGCCATGGGGGCAAGGCCGGTCGAGGTATTGGCCACCTCGGCGGTGCGCGATGCCGAAAATGGCCGTGAATTCGTGCAAGCGATCATGCGACGCCTGCCAGAGATGCAGATTTCGGTGCTGTCTGGTGAGGAAGAAGCCGTGCTTTCTGCCGAGGGCGTGCTCTGCGGCATTCCCGGTGCGGATGGGCTGCTGGCCGATCTCGGTGGAGGATCGCTGGAGTTGGTGAAGCTCGATGCAGGCAAGGTCGGCGAGGCAGCGACGTTGCCGGTAGGTGTAATCCGACTTGCGGAGCGTGCTGGCGAGGATATTGCCCGCGCGCGTGCGGTTATGATCGAGGCCCTGGCTGATGTGCCCTTCGCGGCGCAGGCGGCGGGGAGGGATCTCTACCTATCCGGCGGTGCCTTTCGGGCGCTGGCGCGCATTCATATCGCGCAGACGGGCTATCCGCTAAACATTGTGCATCACTATACCATTAGCCGTGACGAGGCGCGCGACTTGGCCGGCGTGTTGAGCGAAGGCGGCCGCAAATTAATTGAGCGCATGCCGGGCGTCCCGCGTCGGCGGATCGAAGATTTGCCCTACGCGGCCGTCATTCTGCGCCGCCTGCTACGCGCCACTGGAGCGGCTCGGGTCGTGTTCTCCGCCAATGGGCTGCGGGAGGGGTGGTTCTCCCGCCTGCTGCCGCCGGAGATCCGGGCCGAGGACCCTCTGCTGGCCGCGTCACGCGACCTGGCGCGGGGCATGGTGCGAGATGCCAATTTGCCCCGCGCCCTGGTTTCTTGGACGGCACCACTTTTCCCCGGGGAAACGCCCGCACAAAAGCGCTTGCGCGAGGCCGCTTGCTGGCTTTCCGATATAGGCAGCCACGAGCATCCCGAATATCGGGCCGAGCAAGCCTTCATGCGAGTAATGCGCCAAGCAGGGATGAGTCTGGACCATCATGCCCGCGCGTTTCTGGCGCTGACGATGGCGGTCCGTTATGAGGCGCCTCCAGATTCTGGCTTTTTGGCGCCCGCACGCGCGCTGCTAGACATGCAGGCCGCGCAGAGGGCTGACACGTTGGGCACGGCCTTGCGGTTGGCCTATACGCTGTCTGCCGGAACACCGCATCTGCTGGCGGGCACGGCGCTGGATCTGACCTCACAGCGTTTGGTGCTAAGCTTGGCGGCTGCCAATGGAGTGTTTGCAGGCGAGGCCGTGCTACGCCGGCTCGACCGGCTGGCATTGATGCTGGGTAGGGAGGCGGAGACCGTCATCCAGTAGAATCGCGGAGCCGCTGAACGGCTCCGTCAATTCCGCGAACCTTGCTGGCGGAATTAGGCGTCAGCCGCCGATGGGGCGTGAGCGTCATTCAGCATTTCGATACGGCCAGTGATTTGCCCACCATCTTCTACCTGCAGGCGGCGGCAGCGGGCAGTGCCCAGTACACGTCCGGTATTGCGGACAATGAGCGTGGTGCGTGCGGTGAGCGTGCCGTCGATGGTGCCGGCAACCTCTGCGCTATCGACCTCAACCTCACCCTTGAACACGCCTCCCGGGGCGATGGAAAGTTCGGTCAGGCCATTGATCATGGTGGCCTCCACAGTGCCCTCTACAACCAAGCGTTCCGCATCCTGCACGGTGCCTTGCACGGAGATGCCACGGCCTACCACCAGCGTGCGGCGCTCGGTGGTTTCGCGTGCAGGAGTGTTGGGCATCAGCGGCCGCGTGGCCGGGGTAACCGGAGTGGCGGGAGTGGCGGGAAGCGGCGGCGGTGCGAAGGGCGAACGGGCCATGGGCGTTTCCTTGAGGCTGGGTGGATTGAAAAAGGAGTCAGGGGCATTATCCCCCGAGGGTTTGGCGTCATCCGCCGGGAGCGCGGTGGAGACCGTTTGCGGCTCATCCGTTTTGCGCTTGTTGAACACTGATCCTCCATTCTGGCTCGTCGCGTTAAGTTGCCGCCTAGCACGAGGTTATGGGGTAAACAACCTTCTTGGGCGTTTGCCCGCGCCGCTATGCGATGCTAACCCTTCGCCGCTGTAATCCGGGGAGGTTTGCCGAATATGGCACTGTCACAATTCGATATCACTGGTATCGGGAACGCGATCGTCGATTTTTTGCTACCGGCAGATGACGAATTTTTAAATCGTCATGACATGAAGAAGGGCGCGATGTCCCTCATCGACGCCGATGCCGCGACAAGGCTAACCTCGGCGATGGCGGGTGGGGTGACGGCGTCGGGCGGCTCTGTGGCTAATTCTTGCGCAGTTGCGGCGGCCTTGGGCGCCAGGGTGGCGTTTATTGGCAAGGTCGCGAATGATGAAATGGGCGATGTATTTCGCCGTGAGATCGCGGCCGTCGGCGTGCATTATGCCACACCGCCGTTGGAGGCTGCTGTGCCGACCGCGCGTTGTTTGGTTCTGGTCACACCCGACGGTCAACGCACAATGAACACCTATCTGGGAGCGGGCGGTGAATTTGCTCTGAGCGACTTGGATGAGACAATCATCGCTGCCTCGAAGGTAACCTACCTTGAAGGCTATCTGTTCGACCCGCCTGCGGCGCAGGCGGCGTTTAAGGAGGCGGCGCAGATGGCCCGCGCCGCAGGGCAGCAGACGGCCCTTTCCCTGTCTGATGCGTTTTGCGTAGATCGGCACCGGGATGGCTTTCGCCGGCTGATCGGAGAGGGGATCGATATTCTCTTTGCCAATGAGATGGAAATTTGCAGCCTTTATGAGGTGAACAGTTTCGAGGAGGCAGCGGCCAAGGCGGCAGAGGACGTGAAGCTGGCGGTACTGACCCGCAGCGAGGCAGGTAGCTTAGTTCTGCATCAGGGCCACACAATCGAGATTCCGGCTGTGCCGGTGCACGTGGTGGATACGACGGGTGCTGGCGATGCCTATGCCGCAGGGTTCCTAGCCGCCTATACGCGCGGCGAAGGGCTGCGAGCGGCCGGCGGCCTGGGCGCCAAGGCCGCATCTCTAGCTATTTCTCGCATCGGGGCGCGGCCACCGGCTGCTGAACTGGCTGCCCTTTTTTCGGCATGATATTTTCCACCGCCGTGCTGGCGGTGGCGGGGTTTCTTGCTGGCGTAATGAATGCGCTGGCGGGTGGGGGGTCCTTCGTGACTTTCCCGGCTTTGCTGTTAGTGGGGTTGGACCCACGCGCGGCCAACGTAACCTCTACCATCGCATTGTTGCCCAGCCAGACTGCCGCGGGCTGGGCCGGGCGGCGTATGGCCGAGGGCGCTGCCGGACTATCTCTGAAAACACTCTTCATCGTCAGCGTGGTTGGTGGGGCCGTCGGCGCGATGCTGCTGCTAGCCACAGATCGG
>JAKAEC010000063.1 GCA_021818425.1 Pseudomonadota bacterium | reverse complement strand
CGCGGCACCGCGCGCAATTAACCACGGCCGCAAGATGGAATCGGCCCCTCCAACAACAATAAAGCAGTATGCAGCCAGCAAGATGCCGGAAACTGGATGACCATTCGCTACCATATATAGGCAAAGCGGGACGTACACCACGACCGCTCCTGCAGGCACAATGGCAACTAGGCCCGCGATGCCCGCAAGGATCAGGGCCTGTGGCGCGCCAGCCAACTCAAAGCCGATCGCATAGAGAATGCCCTGTAATGCTGCGGTACCCAGAATACCGAATACAACGCCTCGTACGGTTGCTGCGACAAGACTGAACAATTCCTCCAACGTACCTGGGTTAACCACCCTTGCCAGTACCATCCGGATCCGTGCCACGATCTGCTCTCCGGAGAGAAAGAACAGGAAGGAAAAAAACAGCGCCACCAGTGTTTCCACCAACCCGTGGCTGACGTGAACGAGCAGACTGAGACCGGTATGCGCCACCGAGCCGATAACTGGCCGAGCGGAGCTGAACAGGCCACCCAGATCATCCGCAGAACTGTTCCAGAAATCCGCTAGCACACTGCCGATTACGGGAATTTTGCGAATGAAAGCGGGCGCCGGCGGCAGGCCGTTTTGCATTACGCCGGTTACCCAGCCCTGGCTGTGCCGCGCCGCCTTGGCCACTACCAACGCTAGATGCACAAGCGGTACCAGTAGCAGCACGGCCACAACCAAAGTGATGACAAGGGCCGCGACGCTGGGCCTAACGATAGCGCAAAACCTGACATAAGCCGGCCAGAGGCAAAATACGAGGATTGCAGCCCAAAGCATCGCCGGCAAAAACGGCAAAAGGATAAGCGCACAGCCCAGTCCAAGCGCAACGGCCAATGCAGGCAAAATAAGCCGGTCAGGTTTCATACCACCTCTGTGCAGGGCTTCCCGAAATCCTGCAAGGCCGCAAAGGAATGGGATAAATCTCATTACAGCGTCGAATTAAGAAAAATCGCCAAAAACTAACCTCGAACGCCTTTTCTTGAAACTTCCTCTTGATTCTTGAGAATTCATCCAGGAAAGTGCACAGCCTGTGATGGTCGGCAGGAGATGAAAAGATGCGCTTTAATGAAATCGGCCAGCAATTGCGGGCCTACCGTATGGAATCGGGGCTTAAGGCGGAGGAAATCTCGGCCCGGCTCGGCGTGTCCCGCGCCGCGCTCTACCGTTATGAGAAGGGTGAGGTCATCAAACTCGATACGGTTAACCGCCTGGCCGAATTATTAAAGATCTCGCCGTTGACGCTGCTGGGAATCGGCGTGGAATATTACGCCAAGCCAGTAGGATACGCGGAGCGGCTGCGCCAGATCGAGGAATCTGCGGATCAGATTCTACAGGTATTCGGGCCGATCTGCTATCTTATCACCTCCGAATATTTCGACGCTGTCTTTGCCCAGATGCTCGAAGAGCACGCCGAATCTATGGGTGCCGACAGACTTGCCGCCCGCGCCGCCTCGGAACAGCTAATAGGCGTGATGATCGCCCGCAAGCAGATGTATCAATCACGTCGGCCCTCTATCATTGGCATACTTACGACCGCCTCCATCCAGAAATTCCTGGCTGAGGGTATCGCGCCGGCCGCACGGGTTTCCGACAAGTTGCGCGCGGTCGCGCGCGAAGCAGCGCGGCGCGAGATGGAACTGATCGTAAGTCTAATGGAAAGCGAACCCATTGGATTGCAACTGGGGCTCATGGCGCAAGGCGAGCCAAATGGGCCATTCGCATTGCTGCGCTCGCGCGAGCGTGCCACGCTCGCCATCAATCCCTTCCCCGCCGACGCGCCACCCCACCTACAAGTGGGCGTGGCGATGATCACTAGCGCGGAGGACGCCGTGGCTGCGCATCAGCGTGTCTCTGAGCTCACCTGGCGGGAGGCGATTAAGGGCGCGGCTGCGGCAGAGCGGGTACGAGACCTTCTTGCAGCCGCGCGCGGTTGATGGTCGATGAACCCTCTGATCCAGCCTGAAGCGCTACGGGTGCGGCTTGGCCAGCCTGACGTCGCGGTGTTGGATGCCACGTGGTTCTTGCCCCATGAAAACCAGGACCCCGCCATGAATTTCATGGCGGCACATATTCCCGGCGCTAGGTTCTTCGACATCGACAAGGTGGCGGATACATCCTCCGGTATGCCGCATATGCTCCCCTGCCCGGAAGATTTCGCCGCTGCCGCTTCGGCCATGGGCATTGGCAACGACACCGTGGTGGCGGTGTACGACCAGCAGGGCATTTTCTCAGCCCCGCGCGTGTGGTGGATGTTCCGAGTATTCGGCCACGACAAGGTGCAGGTGCTAGATGGCGGCCTGCCCGCCTGGATCGCGGCTGGCGGCGCCACGGAGGCGGGCGATCCTGACTTGGCTGCGCACGCGTCTTTCGTTCCACGTTTCCGTCCGGAGATGGTGCGCGCAATTGGCGAAATTCGTACCAATTTGCAAAGCCGGCAGGCGCAGGTTCTGGATGCCCGCGCCGCCGCGCGGTTTTACGCGCAGGTACCCGAGCCGCGCCCTGGCACGAGAAGTGGGCATATTCCCGGCGCTATCTCGCTGCCCTTCACCGATCTGCTGGAGAATGGTTGCTATCTATCCCCCGCCGCATTGCGGGAAACATTCGCCGCCGCCGGGATTGATGGAAGCCGCCCGCTGATCGCCTCCTGCGGGTCCGGTGTGACGGCCTGCGTGCTGGCGCTGGGGCTGGTGCGCGCAGGCTTGCCCGAAGCTGCGATTTATGATGGCTCTTGGGCAGAATGGGGCGCGCGGGACGACACGCCTGTAGAGGTGTAAATGGTTCGTAAAATCGAGACGACTCTGGTTCAGGCAGGGCGCGCGCCGGTGAGGCAATATGGCTTCGTAAACCCGCCACTGAAGCGCGGCTCAACGGTGTTGCATGCGAGTGTCGCGGCCAAGAAGGAGGTCGGCCAGCACGCCGCCTTCGAGCCTATCGAAAATTACGGGCTGATGGGTAACGAAACCCATTTTGCCCTAGAAGCCGCTATCGCCGAAATTGAAGGGGGCACCCGCGCGCAGGTAACGAGCAGCGGGCTTTCCGCCATCACCCTACCCCTGCTGGCTTATTTGAAAACAGGCGAGCATTTACTTGTACCTGATTCCGTTTACGGGCCGACGCGTACATTTTGCGATTCTGTGCTGACCCGTTTTGGCATTGAGACTAGCTATTACGACCCGATGGTGACACCCGAGAGTTTGAAGGCGCTGTTGCGCCCGAACACAAAGGTGCTGTTCACCGAAAGCCCCGGTAGCCATACATTCGAGGTGCAGGACATTCCGGGCCTTGCCAAAGTGGCGCACGCACATGGCGTGAAGGTGTTTCTAGACAACACGTGGGGCATTCTGCATTTTGCGCCGTTCCAACACGGCGTGGATGTGTCTATCCATGCGCTCACCAAATACCCTGGCGGTCATTCGGACATTATCCTCGGTGCCGTGGTGGTGAATACAGAAGAGGATTGGCGTTGGCTGCGGCTAGGTGCCTTGCAGATGGGCAATTATGCCAGCCCCGACGATTGCTGGCTGGCGTTACGGGGATTGCGCACACTGCATGTGCGGTTGAAAGCGGCCGAGGCGGCAGGCATAAAAATCGCCAACTGGCTCACGGCCCGGCCCGAGGTGGCGCGGGTGCTGCACCCGGCCTTCCCCTCCTGCCCTGGCCATGAATTCTTCAAACGCGATTTCACCGGCGCTTGCGGACTGTTTGGGGTGGTGTTCCAGCCGCGTTACAGCGCGGATGACGTGGTGCGGATGATTGATGCGCTGGCCATGTTTGGCATTGGTGCCAGCTGGGGAGGGTTTGAAAGCCTAGTGCTACCCACCACCGGCACCATCCGCCGTTCCGCCGGCACCGGTATATTTGAGGGGGAGGCCGCACGCTTCCAGATTGGACTCGAGAACATCGACGATCTGATCGCCGATCTGGATCAGGGCCTGAGGGCGCTGCGCGGGGCATGATCCTACTGCCCCCCTTGCTGTCCGGCTTTCTTGGCACGGTGGGACTGGCACTCATCATTGGGCTGGAACTGCACGCCTATCGACGCCGAGGCGAAGGCGCACTGCCGCCCGAGGCGCAGGGGTTCGGTACCACCCGCACCGTGACGCTAATTGCCGCTCTTGGCTTCGTGCTATGGGTGATCGCCCCCATCACCCCCTTCTGCGTGGGGCTAGGCGTACTGGGGCTAGGGCTGATTCTGGATTACCGCAAGCGGGTAAAGGCGGGTGATACCTCGCTAGTACCAACGGTAATTGGGCTGATCGCCTATGCGTTAGGGCCTCTGATGCTGACAGCACCGCTGGCGATGATCGCGGCACTGACAGTGCTGATTCTGCTGGCGCTGGGCGAACAAGTGAAGATTCGTCGCTTCTCCGACGCCTTCCCGACCGAGGAAGGAGTTACACTGGCGAAATTCCTGATCCTGGCCGGACTGATTTATCCATTGCTCCCGGGAACGGAGGTGCCTTATCTGTCCGGCATCACCTGGACAAAGATCTGGGTGGCGGTGCTGGTGATCTCCGGCATTTCTTATCTAGGCTACCTAGCGCATCGCTATGTTTTCCCTCGCGCGGGCACGCTGCTGACCGGCGTGCTGGGCGGGCTTTATTCCTCCACCGCCGCCACGGTAGTGCTGGCACGCTCGTGCCAAGCGGAACCCGACAGCGCGGCCCTGGCGCCAGCGGCGGTGATCATTGCCACGGCCATGATGTACGTGCGGTTGCTGGCACTGATTGCGCTGCTGGGGCATACCAACACTGCTTTGGCGCTGGTCTTACCGTTTGGCGGGCTGTTCATGGCATCTCTGGCAGTGGGCGGTTTACTGGCTTGGCGGGCGCGCGGGACGCAGACCCAAAGCCACGAGGCGGTAAGCGCCAATCCACTGGACCTGCCAGTGGCGTTTCTGTTCGCGATCTTGTTCGTGTTCTTTGCCGGCGTCACGCAAGTTGTCACTATGCGGTTCGGCGCAGCGGGGCTGCACGTACTGAGCTTCGTAGTAGGCTTCTCGGATATCGACCCGTTCATCCTCTCACTGCTAGACGGGAAATTCGCGGTGAGCGCCAGTGCGGTGACAGGGGCGGTGCTGATTGCCAGCGCCAGCAACAACATCTTGAAAGCGGCCTATGCGATGATATTTTCTCGCAACCGAACCATGGCTCCTGCCGCTATCTGGCTCGGCTTCACCGCAGTAGTTTCCTTCGTGATCGCGCTTTTTTAGAGCCCGACGACATAAGATAAATTCTCACTTTTGGAGGGCCAGCCGTCATCGCACTCTAAATCACCGTCTGGCCATGCCACACCACTGGCGGTGCGGCGAAGCAATGGCCAACATTATCGCGCCACTCCTGGAAGGCCGGGGACTCGCGGAAAGTGACCATATGGTCGTCAACACTTTCCCACTGCGCCATCAGCAGGAATTTGTGCGGCTCCTCCACTGAACGCTGCACGCCCATGCCGAAACAACCCTCGGCCGCCAGGAAAAGCGAACGACTCTTGGCCGCCCCTGCAATGAAGGCACTCTCCATGCCGGGCTTGACCTCGATCTGCGCGAACTCAGTGACCATGCTTACCCTCCAATGGTTTTCGCCCGCTGCTCGCCGAGCCCCTCTATGCCAAGCCGCAGAGTCTGGCCGCGCCGCAAGTAGATTGGCTCGGGCTTCCTGCCCATCCCCACGCCCGCCGGAGTGCCAGTGGCTATGATGTCACCGGGATATAGGGTGATGAATTGTGAAACGTAAGAGACAAGCATCTTGACGCCAAAAATCATGTTGGCGGTGGTGCCGTCCTGCATCATCTGGCCGTCTACCTCACAGAACATGCGCAAATTCTGTGGATCTGGAATTTCGTCCTTGGTAACGAGCCAAGGACCAACCGGGCCAAAATTGTCGCAGCCTTTGCCCTTGTCCCATGTGCCACCACGCTCGGTCTGGTATTCACGCTCGCTAACATCGTTCACAATCGTGTAACCGCCAACATAATCAAGCGCCTGTGCTTCCGAAACGCGCGAGGCCCTCGCGCTGATCACCACACCCAGCTCCACCTCCCAGTCCGTCTTACGTGCGCCAGGAGGAATGATGATATCGTCATGTGGACCGCAAAAAGCGGAAAGCGATTTTAGGAACAGGATGGGCTCGCGGGGAATTTTGCCCCCTGTTTCGGCCGCATGGTCCGCATAGTTAAGTCCAACGCAGACAAAGTTCAAAGGCCGCGGGATGGGCGGGCCAATGCGATGCCCAGCTTTCAGCAAAGGCAGCTTTGCCGGATCCAGCTTTTGCAGCTGCGCAAGCCACCCTGGTGTGAGCACATCGCCGGTGACGTGCAGCAACGCATCGTCCAACGTGCGGATGTTGCCCTCGGCATCCAGCACACCCCATTTTTCCAGGGATTCATCGCCATATCGCAACAGTTTCATGGCATTTCTCCTTCACCCACCCTCGGCGCGCAGCACAGAGCTGGGCGGCGAATATCTGGCGTGTCAATGACCCAGTTTCATATTACCCCTAGCTTACAACAACAGAAGAGGTTGTGGTCCAGATGCCCATGTATATTTTGCATGCGATCGACCGGCCAGGCATGCTACAGCGACGGTTGGAGTTCTATGCTGAACACCGCGCCTTCCTGGATAAACGGGATGAAGCAGGTCCGGTTTACATTGTCATGTCTGGCCCACTGCAGGCGGATGACGGCAAGACCATGACGGGCTCGCTGCTGCTACTGGAGGCGCCAGACCGCGAAGCGGTAGAGCGATTGGTGGCCGACGATCCGTTTACTCGCGAGGAGATCTGGGGCGAGGTTCTCATTTCACGCTTTTTCCGCCGCCCGCGCCCCGTACCTCCCACAACACGCTGAACCTGAAAAAGGCCGGTCCACAGGACCGGCCCTTTGGCATCTCTTTCGATGCCCTGTTTCTTGGCTCCCTAAACTTGGCGGCTGACATTGACTGTCTTGCACACCTTTCGCTCACTCCCGGAGCGGACCGGCTGCGATTCTATTGCCGCAGGACGCATTTGTGGCGGAAAAGCGGCGGACTGGCAAGGGCAAGAATGATATTTTTTGCAGTTTCGCGACAGGCAGCAGAAGTTTTTTTCATGATAGCGCCACGTCGAGCAAGCAAAGCAGTGCTTGCGAAGCGGCACGCAGCTCCGCCGCTGCCTGCGTGGCAGGACCCGCTTCAGTAACACCCAACCCATCGGCAAAAGCATTGGCATAGCCTGCTCGGTTGGCCAGCGCCACCGGCAGTAAACTAAGCTGCCGTGCAGAGATCTCGGCCTCCAGCCGCTTGCGCAACCGCGAAGCGGCGGGAGTGCGGTTAAATAGAAAGGTTGCCGGACGGCGCTCCTCGGCAGCAAGTTTCAGCGTGCCCTCTGCGGCCCAAAGATCAGGTGGAGCGGGGTTTAGTGGCACCAGCACCAGATCCGCGCCGCGAATCGCGCGCCTAGCGTCGCTGTCGATCACCGGGGGCGTGTCCACCAAAACGTAGTCATGGGAAGCTTTCAACTTGTCCAGCTCGTTGGCCAAACGCCAGCCGGAAATAGTAAAAATTTCGACCCCCACAGCAGCCTTGGATGCTGTGGCACGCAGCCGCCCCCAGGTGGTCAGGCTGGCCTGCGGGTCGATATCCAGAAGCGCCACCTTTGCTCCTTCCGCCAACACCACGCCCAACTGGGAAACAATCATGGTCTTGCCTGCACCACCTTTTTGCTGTGCAACCGCTATTATCTTTCCCATATCAGCAGCCCTCTTCCGTGCAGGTGCAGTAAATGGCATATTCCTTTGAGCAGCCAGAGAATTTTGTGGGCGCGCTGCTTACCCCGGCGCAAATGGGCCGGGCAGACGCACTGGCTGGGAACACCGAAATACTTATGGAAGCCGCCGGCCGCGCCATCGCCCGCAGCATTATGCGGCGTTGCAAAAAAGTGCCGGTGCTGGTGCTGATGGGGCCGGGGAATAATGGCGGCGACGGGCGGGTCGCCGCGCGCTATTTGGCGCAAGAAGGTTGGCCGGTGAAACTACGAGATTTCCGCGAGGCAATACCGGAGGAGGCGGCACGCGCCGAGTTGGTGATCGACGCAATTTTTGGGGCTGGGCTGTCGCGGGATCTGGATGAGCGGACCATTGCGCTGTTGCGGGCGGCCCGGCGGATCGTGGCGGTGGACGTGCCGTCGGGGCTGGATGGCTGCACCGGACAGATGCGCCGTTTTGCTCCGCAGGCAGAGTTCACTATTACCTTCGTGCGCAAAAAGCCTGGGCATCTGCTTTTCCCCGGCCGGGCCTTGTGCGGCGAGGTGCTCCTTCGCGATATCGGGATGAAAGATGAGATTATCGGGCGGGTGGCCCCAGATATTTGGGAAAATGGTCCAACCCTGTTCAGCCTGCCACAGCGTACCGCCACCGATCACAAGTATAGTAGCGGAGATGTAACTATCCTCTCCGGCACGCTGCCGGGCGCGGCACGACTGGCGGCCATGGCGGCGCGGCGCGGCGGGGCAGGCATGGTGAGCATTGCGACCAGACATGCCGCCCCGCTGCCCGAGCCGGGCATATTGCTGCGGCGTGAAAAGCTAAGCACGCTGCTGGCGGATAAACGCCGCAAAACGTGGGTGATAGGGCCCGGCCTTGGCGTTGAAGCATCGGGCCAAAAGCTGGAACGGCTGCTGGCGGAAAAACGGCTGGCGGTTGTGGCCGATGCGGATGCGCTTAGCGCCTGCGAGGGCGCACCCGAACGTTTGCGGGGTACCTCGGTCATCACCCCGCATGAAGGCGAATTCACCCGTGTGTTCGGCGCGGTTGGCACAGATAAGGTGGCCGCGGCGCGGCGCGCGGCGGCGCTAACTGGCGCTGTGGTGGTGCTGAAGGGTCCCGACACAGTGATTGCGGCACCTGAGGGTGTGGCCGCCATTAATGCCAACGCGCCGGCCTGGCTGGCCACCGGCGGCACCGGGGATGTATTGGCGGGGCTGATCGCTGCCTTGCTGGCGCGCGGCATGCCGCCCTTTTCTGCTGCCTGCGCCGGAGTGTGGCTGCATGGAGAGGCCGCGAACGAGATCGGGCCAAGCATGCTGGCCGAAGACCTGCCCCCCGTGCTGGGTAAGCTGATGCACCCGTGACTGCCGGCTGGCCGCCCGCCCGGTCGCCGGACGCCATTTCGCCCGACCTGCAATTGCATTATAATGCGTGCATGGACGAGATGCGGCCTCCGGCGCACAGTACAAGAATATTGGAAACACTGGCGGCCATCGAGCGCAAGCTGCTTTGGCTTTCAGCATGGACCATTCACAACGCCAATAATATTCGCCCGAACCCGTCAGCCGAAAAAATTGGAGGACATCAGGCTTCCTGCGCTTCGGTCACCTCGATCATGACGGCGCTTTATTTTGATGCGCTACGCCCACAGGACCGCGTTGCGGTGAAGCCGCACGCCTCGCCGGTGCTGCACGCCATCCATTACTTGCTGGGCCGACAAAGCCGCGAAAAGCTGGAGAACTTCCGGCGGTTCAGCGGCGCACAAGCCTATCCTTCCCGCACGATGGACGGGGCCGAAATCGATTTCTCCACCGGTTCAGTCGGGCTAGGAGTGGCAATAACGAGCTTTTCGGCGCTGATCCAAGATTACGTACAAGCGCATGAGATGACCAAGCCTGGCATGCCCCGCGCGCGCAACGTGGCAGTGGCG
>JAKAEC010000062.1 GCA_021818425.1 Pseudomonadota bacterium | reverse complement strand
TGACAAAAGCCTGAACCCCGATGCTCCAAAGCCGCCGGCTGGCGCCGAAGCGAACATAACGCTCCTGCTCTAGCGTCAGCAGCAACCGGTGCGCGGTGGAAGCCGGCAGGCCCACCTGCTGGGCCAAATCCGTCAGGCTAACGCCGTCATCCGGCGCTTCTGCAATGCGGTTGAGTAAGGACAGAGCGCGGACAAGCGACTGTACCTGATCAGAGCCGCCCCTGGCCGCGCCTGCGCGTGGACTGGCGGATTTTCTGGTTGAACCTGGCCGGCGCGCCATCGCTGTCTCCTTGTTCTTCATGTTAAACTGACAAGCCGCCGGAACCTGATATACTGCAGCTGCGCTTCCATGATCCGGGAAAAGCCAGGCAACAACCCATAAACAACCGCCACAACATGAAACAGAATTGAAAATATTCTGGTTTAAATTGGGAGTTGTCAAATTTTTCCGTATTACGGAATATGCCTCGAATTCCAGAGGGCATGTGAGATATGAGCCCCACGATAATTTTGTATGCCGGAGGGAAGCAATGGCAAAGATGACTGCAGTAGACGCCGCGGTGCTGGTTCTGGAGCGCGAAGGCGTGGACATCGCCTTTGGCCTGCCCGGCGCCGCGATCAATCCTTTTTATGCCGCAATGCGCAAGCGCGGCTCGATCCGCCATGTTCTGGCCCGCCATGTTGAGGGCGCATCCCATATGGCGGACGGGTATTCTCGCGCCAAGGCCGGGAACATCGGCGTGTGCATTGGCACATCCGGCCCGGCCGGAACGGATATGATCACCGGCTTGTATGCAGCCTCGGCGGATTCGATCCCGATGCTCTGCATTACGGGCCAGGCGCCGCGGGCACGCCTTTATAAAGAGGACTTCCAGGCGGTCGACATCGAGTCCATCGCCAAGCCGGTCACCAAATGGGCCTGCACCGTGCGTGAGCCCGCACTGGTTCCGCGCGTTTTCCAGCAAGCTTTCCATGTGATGAAATCCGGGCGCCCAGGCCCAGTTCTGATTGACCTGCCGATCGACGTGCAGATGGCCGAGATCGAATTCGATATCGACACCTACGAGCCGCTGCCAGTTTATAAGCCGGCGGCCACGATGACGCAGGCGCGCAAGGCGCTCGAGATGCTCAATAGCGCCGAACGGCCGCTAATCGTCGCCGGCGGTGGTATCATCAACGCGGACGCGAGCGAGCTGCTGGTTGAGTTGGCCGAGTTGACCGGCGTACCCGTGATTCCGACCCTGATGGGCTGGGGCACGATACCTGACGACCATCCGCTGATGGCCGGCATGGTTGGCCTGCAAACAAGCCATCGCTACGGCAACGCCACTTTGCTCAAATCCGATTTCGTATTCGGCATCGGCAACCGTTGGGCCAACCGCCATACCGGCTCGGTCGAAGTCTATACGAAGGGGCGGAAATTCGTTCACGTCGACATCGAGCCGACGCAGATTGGCCGCGTGTTCGGCCCTGATCTCGGCATCGTGTCCGATGCACGCATCGCGTTGGAGCTATTCATCCAGGCGGCCAAGGAGCTCAAAGCTGCCGGCAAGCTTCAAAATCGTTCGGCTTGGGCCGAGGAATGCCAGCACCGCAAAGCCACCATGCTGCGCCGCAGTCATTTCGATAACGTGCCATTGAAGCCGCAGCGCGTCTATCAGGAAATGAACGAGTGCCTGGATGCGGACACCTGCTATGTCACGACGATTGGGCTGTCGCAGATCGCCGGCGCGCAATTCCTAAAGGTTCAGAAGCCGCGCAACTGGATTAATTGCGGCCAGGCCGGCCCGCTCGGTTGGACCCTGCCGGCGGCACTGGGCGTGCGTGCGGCCGACCCCAACCGGAAGATCGTCGCACTTTCGGGCGACTACGATTTCCAGTTCATGATCGAAGAACTGGCGGTGGGCGCGCAGCACAAGCTGCCTTATCTGCACGTCGTGGTGAACAACTCCTATCTTGGCCTAATCCGCCAAGCTCAGCGCGGTTTCCAGATGGATTACGAGGTGAGCCTCGCCTTTGAAAACATCAACGCCAAGCCGGACAGCGATTCCGTGCCCGGCTATGGCGTAGACCACGTCGCCGTTGCCGAGGGCTTGGGCTGCAAGGGCCTTCGCGTGAAGACTCCGAACGAGTTCAAGGACGCGTTCGCGCGTGCGCAGAAGCTGATGGAAGAGCATCAGGTTCCTGTCGTGCTCGAATTCATCCTGGAGCGTGTGACCAATATCGCGATGGGCACTGAGATTGACGCAATCAACGAGTTCGAGGAGATCCTTGACCTCGACCCTGCGTCTGCCTCCGCGTAAGCCGTTAGCCTGAACGACGTTGTCGGGGCGCATTCGCCCCGACGGCAGTGTGGGCATGCAGTATTGAACGGCGCCGGCTTCTCTGCCGGCGCCGAAACTTAAGATTTAAGCCAGGGATGCCGCAGCAGCATCTCGATATTGCTGCCGGCAGGACCGGCCGCCGCCTCATCCCGCCGGGATCGACAAAGCATCTCAGGAACAAAAGCGCCTGAGAAGCCGTGCTCTACAAATTTGCACCAGAAATCATGAGTCGTGTCGCCGCCCGCAAGCGGCGTGTAACCACCTACTTCTCGCCAAGCCAATTTTGAAATCAGCGCGCTGGCGCCAATGTAATTCTCCACGGCTAGAGCGTCCTGCTGCCAGATGTCGGCGTCGCCAAGCCGCAGCGTCTCATCGGCTATGACGGATTGAACATAGGCGGCCTCACATCCCGATTCGAGCATCGCATCCGCTAGGCGGGAGATACAGCGTGGATAGATTTCGTCATCAGCACTCAAGACGAAGACCTGGCTTGCCCTGGCGTGGGCAAAGGCCGCGTTACGCATTTCCGCGAGCCCTTGGCCTTGCGCAGAGCACACTCGAAGCACCCGGCCAAAACGCGCCGCATGAGCCACGAGCCATGCCTCGGCTTGGCCGGCATGCGGGTGCGGGTACTCTTCTACCAGAACCAATTCTAACCCATGATACGTCTGGGCGTGTACCGCGCTCAAGCACGCGAGCAGATGGGTGGCCTGAGCTTTTGCACTGACCGCCACGCAAATTTCCTGCTCGCTGACGGCAGCATCACGGATACGCTCAAAAGCAATCATGGCATCCGACGGGTTGCTCCAACTGGCAGCCCCGCCGCCCGCCTCTACGGGCAGGGCCGGATTATCGTTCACCGAGTGCCTCCCGAAGCAATTGCAACACTGGGGCAAGCACCTGCCGCGGCGGGGACGCATTGTGGAACAGCGCCTCCACGTTGCCGATCATCGTCTGCGCGGCGGCGCGCCCATCCGGGCTTTGCAGCAGCCAATCCAACAGGTCAGGAATCTGATCCATCTGCGCTTCAAAATAATGCGTTCCAGGAACAAATCCAGGGTGCGGCAAACAGGGATCGGAAACGACCACACCCCCGCCGCACATGCCAAGCTTGACGATTCGATGCCACTCAAAATAGCCGAACTCGTCGCGGTGTATGTTCAGGGTGATTCTTGAATGCGCCGCGACATGCGCCGCCAACCTACTCAAACCGCCATCCTGGCTGTCCGCCGATAGCGGTGTGAGTCCGCGTCGGCAATACAAAAAACCGCGATAATCGGCCAGCCGCGCGGCGTGGCGGGTGAAAAACTGTTCGCGGTACGGACTAACGGCGCCAAAAAAATTGATGTCCAAGGGCCGTGCCGCGTAAGCACAAGCTGGGTCGGCCTGCTGCTTTGCCTCATGCGGCAAAACCTTGAAAAGCGGATGCTGCAGGTCGCTTTCCAGAAGGACAGGCAAATAGCGCCGCAAAATCGGCTGCATGTGCACGGCGCGCAGGCCAGCCTGCGCCAGTAACACGGCAGATTGCTCGCACAGATCAATGACCCCGCGGCCCATCAGCAACATTGGCAGCGCCTGCGCGAACCAGATTGTTTGAATCTGCTCAGTGTTGAGCATGAGCGACTGGCTAACAATGTCTTGCGTCAGCCAATCGCGACCGCGACCGCGCAGAAAGAATTCATGCGGCGCCACAAACACACAGACTGGCGGTCGGGCATCCATGTCAGCGGATTCGTCAAGAAGCTCCACAACGGCTCCGCATTCGCGCAAATCAGCAGCTAGGTCCTCCGCGATCTCCCGCATGAAAATATTACCAAGACTGCTGTGGTAAATACCGATTCTGCCCATGGGCGGCACCGCTAACTCGCCCACCCCGGACGCCACGGAGCCCGCGGGCCGCAACAAAACACCGCCGATGGCACGGGCGATGGCCTCATTGCTGAACAGCCTGCGTCCCTGAAAGCCACCAAAACACAAAGCGTGCCGAGCCGCCTCGTCATGGGTAAGAGCGGCGTCCTGATTTTGGGCCAGGTAACCCGTCGGCACGAACGGCGCGAATCGTTGCAGCCTTGCCTCAGCCACCGCCAGAAGGGCTGGGTCAAACGCCGCGATCCTAGTGGATGGCGCCAACGCCGCGTCCGCGGATAGCCCGACGGTTCTCGAGCGACGGTTAAAACACCGCCAGAGCCACCCCGCGCCACGGCGGATGTGATGCCTCAGCCAAGAGGGCAGCCAGTTGCCGGCACGGCGCACGACCCCCAACGCTCGCCACGAGGTAGATTCATGAACTGCACGAAGCTGAGCTTGCGCCACGGCCAATGCCTGACTGTCCGTGGCGATCCTGGCCTTCTGCGCCTCCAGCAATACAAGCTGGGTTTTGATCTGCGCGGCCTGCCGCCGGATCTGAGCTTGCAGCTCTGCTTCACGCTGAAGCTGCCAAGGAGGCTGCGTCATTTTGTCTAGCCTTACGGCGCCGACGGCGCCTTGCGCCGCCAACGCCGCAGCCACGCCACCACGCGCCTCTGTGGCTCGACCGCTTCCCGTACGGCGCGAAGCTCAGCTTCCATAACGCCGAGACGCTGTTCGAGCCGCTGCAATACGGCATCATCCGCCTTTTGCCTGACATCTTGCGCATCCAGCGCCTGCAAAACGGGCCAGAGAACGCCAAGCAGGGCCGGCTCCTGACACAATGCGGTGCGGACAATGTGGTTACCCATGCGCGTACGCATTTCGGCGTGGATATTCACGCCGCCAGTGACGCTGTTGGCGTAAACCGGCTGATCTACCGCCAGCCGGTGATGGTAGAAAGCAAGGCTCTCTTCCAGCGCCCCTACGTCTCCGACAGCAAGCGCCCGCAAGATGAATTCCCAATCACCCAGAACCGGCAATGCCTCGTTAAAGCCGCCGATCAATTGCAACAGTGAGCGTCTTAAGAGCAGCGTGATGGGGGGCATCTGATTGCGCGCTAACATAGCCGCATAGGTCACCGGCGGCTGAAAATAGCGCCATGGAAACTGCGCCACCGTGACTATCTGGTCGCCTTCAATGCGTTCCTGTACCACGTCGCATCCGGTCGCTACACCAATATAGGTGGCGTTCTCGGGTGCTTCCAGAAACTCGACCGTGCGCTTCAAGAAGTCCGGTGCCCAGCGGTCGTCATCGTCGTGAATCACGAAGTAACGGCCAGTTGCCTGCATTAAACCGACGTTGGATGCCGCTTCCATGCCTTTCGACACGGCATGATTCGTAACGAGCAGCCGCTGCGCGAAAGCATCGCGATATGGAGCCAACACGGCCTCAAGCATAGCGACATCGCCACCATCGTTCACCAGATATAGCTTCCAGTCGGCCAGGCTCTGCGCTAGCACGCTTTGCACAGCGCGCGGCAGCAGCAAGGCACGGTCCTTGGTACGCATGATAATCGAAACAGCCTCGGCCGACTTGCCGGCATCCGGCAGGGGCTGAGTGGTGTATAGCCAGCCCAGCGGCGCCTTAAGAGACTGCTGCATCAGCCTTGCTCAACCAAACGCCTGCATTCGCCTTGTGATCTGCCTGAATGGAGGTTGCCGCTTCATCCGCTACCCGTAACACCAAATCGAGCATGGCGGCAGCCGAGAAATGACGTTGCGCGAAACCCGGCCAGGTAGAGGAGCGAGCATGCGCAGCCTCCACAATGGCGAGCCATTCGCCGCTTAAGGGCAGCGGGTTGGACCCGGCCCCCCTTCGAATGAGTTCACCCATGATCTATTTCCATTGCCTCATTGATTCACCGACCCAGGGTAGGTAGGCAACGGCGCGCTCACGCCACACCAGCCGAGCCCTGGGAGGGCAATGAAGACATAAGCGGCACGGCGCTGCGACGGGAATGCATAGCATGGTTCTGCGCCTGCCCGGTTAACATAATGTCTGGAGTGCCTTACCAGAAAAATCTACCAGCCGCCACCGCGTGCGCAAGGCGCGCCGAGCCGGCAGTATCGCCCAAATCTTTGCGCATGCTATGCTCCCGCATGCTCATCCGCCAGCTCTCCTATTTCGTCACCCTCGCCAAGGAGCGGCATTTCGCGCGCGCCGCGGATGCCTGCTGCATCACACAGCCTACCCTTTCTGCCGCGATCCGTAAGTTGGAGGAAGATCTGGGCATGCCCTTAGTGCAACGCGGGCACCGGTTTGTTGGGCTGACGACCGAGGGAGAAAAAGTGCTGTCCTGGTCGCAGCAGATTCTGGCGGATTATCAAAGCCTGCGGGCTGATCTGGCCGGAGAGCGACAAGGTATGACGGGTGATTTGCGGATAGGCGTGATTCCGGCCGCCATGCCCGCAGTCTCGTTCATCACTGCTCGGTTCTGCGAAGCCAACCCGGCCGCAACCATCACCATCCGCGCCATGACCTCCCGCGCCATCGCCGAGGGACTTGATGCCTTTGAACTGGATGGCGGCATCACCTATCTCGAAAATGAGCCGATCGACCACGTGTATCGCGCGCCGCTCTACCGGGAGCAATATAAGTTGGCGGTACCAAAGAGCCATCCGTTGGCGGCGAAAACCGAGGTGAGTTGGCTGGATGCCTCCTCGGAAAAACTTATTCTGCTGAGCCAAGACATGCAGAACCGCCGTATCATTGACCGTCTGACAGACACGCTCGGCTTTGCCATTCATCCAACCGTAGTCAGCAATTCATTCCTCGCCGTTTGCGCGCATCTGCGTCACGGCGACTGGGCCAGCATCGTACCGCACAGCTTCTTTCACGCGATGGCGCAACCGCCAGACCTCGTCGTGCTGGATCTGGTTGAGCCCGTGCATAGCGAAATGATCGGCTTGGTAATCTCCGACCGCGAGCCACGCTCGCCGATGGCAGCGGCACTCCTGACTGCCGCCATGCAAACCGATATTGAGCAGAGTTTCGCGCGCCAATAATAGATAAGCCCTATCGATACGTAAAAAGCTTTCATTGGATTATCCCGCGCCTCAAGACCATTCTTCCGCCGTCCGATGCTGGCACCCCAACGGTGCCGTGGGCAATCGGATGAGGATGCGTTGCCACGAAAACCGATAGCAGTCCACGCCATGGATTGTCCGCACTGCTTTCGTTCGCCCGCGTTCTCCCCTAGCAATGAAAGGATGAGGACATGGCAAAAGTTGTATGCGTACTCTACGACGATCCCGTCGATGGATACCCGAAGTCTTATGCGCGCGATGATCTTCCAAAAATCGATCAGTACCCTGACGGTCAGACCCTGCCAACGCCTAAAGCGATTGATTTCGTGCCCGGCACGCTTCTGGGAAGCGTTTCTGGCGAGCTGGGCCTACGCAAATATCTCGAGGATAACGGCCACACACTGGTTGTGACCTCCAGCAAGGATGGCCCAGATTCTGTGCTTGAGCGCGAATTGGCCGACGCTGAAGTGGTGATCTCCCAGCCGTTCTTTCCAGCTTATCTTACCGCCGAGCGCATTGCCAAGGCGCCAAAACTTAAGTTGGCACTGACCGCTGGCATTGGTTCGGACCACGTCGACCTGCAGGCAGCGATGGAGCGTAACATCACGGTTGCCGAAGTCACTTATTGTAATTCGATCAGCGTCGCCGAGCATGTGGTGATGACGATCCTGGGCTTGGTGCGCAATTACATCCCATCATACCAATGGGTGATAAAGGGCGGCTGGAACATCGCCGATTGCGTGGCGCGTTCCTATGATGTCGAGGGCATGCATGTCGGTACTGTTGCCGCTGGCCGCATCGGCGTAGCTGTGCTGCGGCGCCTGAAACCATTCGGCATGCATCTGCATTATACCGACCGTCATCGTCTGCCGGAAGCCGTGGAAAAGGAGCTGGACCTGACCTTCCATGCCACGCGCGAGGATATGTATAAAGTCTGCGACGTGGTTACGCTGAACTGCCCATTGCATCCGGAAACGGAGCATATGATCAATGACAACACCCTTAAGCTGTTCAAGCGCGGCGCGTATCTCGTCAACACCGCGCGCGGCAAGCTATGCGACCGCGACGCCATCGCGCGGGCGCTCGAATCCGGCCAACTGGCAGGCTATGGCGGCGATGTCTGGTTCCCGCAGCCAGCACCGCAAGACCACCCCTGGCGCAGCATGCCGCATCACGGCATGACGCCACATATCTCCGGAACCTCGCTGTCCGCGCAAACTCGCTATGCCGCCGGAACACGTGAGATTCTAGAATGTTATTTCGAGGGACGGCCGATCCGCGATGAGTACCTGATCGTTCAGGGAGGCGCACTCGCCGGCGTCGGCGCGCATTCCTACTCGAAAGGCAATGCAACAGGAGGCTCCGAAGAAGCTGCGAAGTTCAAGAAAATCAACTGATGACCCGACCCGCGCCAGCAGCCAGCTGGCGCGGGACTTATGTCGATTAAACGCCGTTTCCTCGAAAGCAGAAAAGCACACGACTCAGTCAAATCCTCTCGCTTTAGACGGGCGGAGGGCGCGCCATCCCTTTGTAGCTTATGCCAAAAGCCAACTGCCACTCTCGCTGGCCTCGGGCCTCGGTGGCGGGCTGACGATTCTGCTTCTGGCCCAGCTCAGCAAATCGATCTGCACGGTCTTACTGATCGCGCCTTTCGGGGCAAGTTACGTTCTGCTGTTCGCCATACCGCAAAGCCCCCTCGCGCAGCCTAAAAATGTCATCGGCGGCATTTTCTTTCAGCCATGACTGGCCTGCTGGTTTGCATGCTCGCTGGCCGTGGCGCATTGGTGTGGGAAGCGCAATCGCCGTCCTCCAATTTACCGACGCGCTGCATCCTCGGGCCGGAGAAGATCCTCTGGTTACCTCCCTGGCCCATGCAAGACAGGCATTCCTGGGCACCCTTACTCACGGGTGCATCGTCCTTGGCGCCATGGCATGGTCTTTACCGCGGCAGTTCCGGCCGGTCCTACCCTCTCCAGAGCGGCTTCAAACCCCAGTAGGTTCGTACTTCCGGCGTTTTAGAAATTGTCTCCACGCCCAAGATATAGCCGAAGTTTTAAGACCAAAGTCTGCCCGCCGCCGTGGGCTATGGGCAGGAATTGCGCCTGAGCAAGACTGACGACGACGTTCCGGAAGTACGCTGATTTTGTAGGCAGTCTGCCATCCGTATTTTTTGGTGGGCGGGGGGGGGGCCCAGCGCGTGACTAGCGAGCCATAAGGCGTGTGATCTGTTACGAAGCAGGTTCCGATGTAAGAATCTGACGCAGCTGGGCCGGTCGACCCTTATCAATGACCTCAGCTAGGCTGTAGCGGCCCAGAGCACCAAAGAAACTATCCAGTGCCTCCTTGAAGACGCAGGTCATCCCGCAAGCCGGCGCGAGCACGCATTCGCCGCAACCGACAAGATCGACCTTTCCTTCCGTATGCCGCAACAATTGGCCGATATTGA
>JAKAEC010000061.1 GCA_021818425.1 Pseudomonadota bacterium | reverse complement strand
CTCGAACCAATGCCGCGCCGCGTTCTCGTCGGGAAACAACTCGTTGAAGGCGCGAAGAGACATGGATGAACGGCTCATCGATGCGATACTAAATCTATCTAGTACCTACGCCAAATAGATAGTTCCGACGATGATTACCTTGATTCCGAACGGCGACACCTCCTGCGCGAGCACTTCTGACAAACATTCGACGGCAAACTTTATTCCATTGTAAGAGCCGAAGCCTGCGTGCCGTGCTATTCCGTCAACCGATGAGAAATTAACCACTCGACCATTGCTAGTCTGTCTTAGAGCGGGGAGTGCTGCGCGCATGGTCTTGATCCGACCAAAGACATTGGTCTCGTAGTCTTATCAATCCACAAAAGCCCTTGTCGCATGAGGGAAATTCCGCCATGCGACGGGTGAGGATTTCGAGGTCATTCAGGGTTGGTCCCCGAGCGCGATAACGCTGCATGTCATCCTTAGATGCCGTGACGAGCCTCAACAGCCGCAGAGACAAAGGGCATCAGAGAGCTATGAAGGGTGGCGTTGCTTGCCAAGATGCCTTCTCCAGACCATCCGAATGCCCGGCCCATCAAATCAGAGACGACCCCGCCCGCCTCGGTCACAAGAAGGGAGCCAGCCAGTCGGTAGTATCTTTCCCGTTCTCCCAGTACGCATCTAGGCGACCACAAGCGACATAGGCAAGCTGGAGCGACACTGCGGCCATGGGCCGGATGACGAACACGCGCTTCGAGATTGCGCCGATAAGGTCGAGCGCTTGGTCATGCTCAGCTTCGCTGACCTGGGCCAAGGGCGGAATGGTTGAGCCGACGACGGCGGAGCTTGCCTTGGCTTTCGCCGAAACGGAGACTTTATTGCCGTTGCATGTTACACCATGGCCTTGCACGGCCACGAAGATTTCAACGCGGATCGGATCGTAAACAACCGAAAAAACCGGGGTACCATTCTGGATGAGGGCCAATGAACTCGACCAGAGCGGTAACCCCTGCGCATAATGATAGGCACCGTCCACTGGGTCATATAGCCAATATATGAACTCGGCGTCCTCAGAGCAGTGTTCTTCTCCGGCCCACCCAATTTTCGGGTATAATGAGGCAAGTTGGCCATGCAGCTTTTTGGCTGCGTTTTTGCTCACGTCTTTGACCCATTCAATAAGCGACGGTGCGTCTCGATCCGAACTAAGAGGTGCCGGAATGACTGCGATCTGATCGGTTACGGCGCGGAGCAGCGCCGTGCAAAGTTCAGTGTCGACCATCAAGGGTGGCATCGCGCGGTCTCCTAAGGTTTGTTGACATGGAAAAAATATGAGCCTTTACTCGTTTTATCTAGTCGCATTTCCGACGGGTGCCTCCAATGCTTCGTCAACCGCCGTTACAGCCGAGAAAACAGGCCACTCAGGCACGTTCCGCGCGGACGGTGGAAAATATTCTCGAGGCTGCGGCTCGCATTCTCGAAGGGCTAGGATTTGAGGGATATACGACCAACGCTATTGCCGCGAAGGCAGGAGTCAGTATCGGGTCCCTTTATCAATATTTCCCCAATAAGGATGCCATCACGATCGCGTTGATAAAGCGCGAAACCGCACGGCTTTTGGCAGACGTGACCATGGCGGCGGCCGAACGAGATTGGCGGGTTGCTATAGCTAAAATGGTGGAAGCCGGCGTGGTTCATCAGTTGCGCCGACCGAGATTGGCTTGGCTGCTCGATGTTGAAGAAGGGCGGCTGCGCGAGCAGTCAAGTGGCATGCAGATTGTCAACGCCATGCACCTCAAACTCGTCGAAGTTCTAATGAAATCACAGATTGATCTCCGCGAGGGAGCTGTGGTGGTCGCCTTCGACATGATGGCAATTACGCGCGGTATGACGGATATGGCTGGCACACGTGGTGAGACAGACACGGGTGCATTATTGAATAGGGTCCTACGAGCGGTTTTTCGCTACGTTGGTATCGACAAGGAAGACTAAGGCGTCACCATCGCATGGCCTTCGTGGACAGCGTAGCCGACGGTAGCAACGGTCATCAGATCGCGCGGGACGATAAGGCGGTCGAACACTGGGCACTGATGTAATAAATATTCATTCGTAAGCGCACGCGAATGTCCGGTGCAGCAAAGTTCAATTTCCAGCCGGACTAAGGGCTTTTCCGTGATCAGTCGATGATAAACTCAAAGTTCCTCCTTCAAAAACCTTCCGATCCCGGTAACTGCCTCCGACAATGACGATTTTATAATTGGCGCTTGTTCCGGAAATGCCGTGAGAAGGCGGGAGGGGAGTTGCCTATCCAGCAGCACGAATACACCTTTGTCGTCCACACGACGGATGAGGCGGCCGAAGGCTTGTCGCAGGCGCAACCGCACGATGGCGTCGTCGTAGGTTTTCGGCGCGCCGTGGGAAAGATGGGTACGCCTTGTGCGGTGGAGAATGTCGGGGCGGGGCCAAGGAGTACGCTCGAACACGACGAGACGCAGGGAGTTGCCGGGAATGTCTACGCCGTCGCGCATGGCATCTGTGCCCAGCAGGCAGGAATGTTCCTCAGCGCGGAAGATGTCTATCAACGTGGCGTTATCCATCGCGTCGACATGCTGGGCGTAGAGGGGGATATTTTTTTCTTCGAGAGGGGCTGCAATTTTTGCATGCACGGCGCGCAGGCGGGAGATGGCGGTGAACAGGCCGAGGCCGCCGCCGCCCGCCGCTTCGAACAAGGCTTTGTACGCACCGGCGAGCTGGCCAATATCCTGCGTGTTAACATCCGAGATCAGCACTACGCGGGTGCGCTCGGCGTAATTGAACGGACTTTCGAACGCAGCGCGGATGGCGGGCGTGGCAAGGTGCGCCGCACCGGTGCGGGATTCGGCGTTATCCCAGGCTTCTTCAAGGTTCGCACCGTCGCGTAAAGTGGCGGATGTGATGAGCAGGCCATGGGCGGGGGTAGCGATGGATTGGATGAAAGCCTGTGTAGGGTCGAGAAGGTGTGAAAGCAGCGCGATATCGTTGTCGGTTCCGGCTTCGCGGTCTAGCCGCAAAAATTCAACGCGGGCGGGGCGCTCGCCGGGGGCAGGTTCGGACTCTAGTCCGTCCAATATGCATTTCCAGGCCGAGAGCGGATCAATGGCGCGTCGCTTCAAGCTGCGGGCCGTGCTTTCCAGCCGCTGGCGCATGGCTTCCTCTAGATCAGGCTCGGTTTCCAGCCGTTCCTGCATGCGCTCGCGTAAGGCAACGAGCGGGGCGCGGAGCTGCTCCATTGCCAAAGCGAGTTTGCGAGCTGCCGGAATGACGGCCTCGTTCAGTGGGTGGAGGTCACACTCGAACGAGGATGGCGACGATAGGTCGGGCCCAGTGGCGCGGGCGCGGGCCTGTGCGCGAAGGGCGCGGAGTAGGTCCTCGGCCGGGTTGTTGTCCGAGGCTAGTTCGGGGTCCAGCCGTACGGAGAACATTGGAGCTGGTAAGGCTTTCGCAAGTTTGCTGGTCTGTTGAATGGATTGGTGGATAGCTTCATCGGTCGCCGCTATATCTTCCAGCCGTTTGGCAAGCCCCCTGGCACGAGAGCGTGTGCCTTCCGCTCCCAGTAGCCAGCGGCGTAGTTCCGCCATGGCGGAGCCGGAGAGTTCAGTCGAGAAGGCGCTGTCGGCGGCGTCAAAAATATGGTGGCCTTCGTCAAACACGTAGCGTGTGGGCACGCTGTCATCGTCCAGCCCGCCCCAGACGGCTTGCGCCATAACCAGCGCATGGTTGGCGATGACGAGATCTGCCTGGCGGGCATCCCGAATCACGCGCTCGATAACGCAGGTTGAGAAATGAGGGCAGGCGGCGTGGATACACTCACCCCGCCTATCCGCGATTTGGGCGAGGATGGGCTGGCCGTAAAGCTCGGCAAACCAGCCGGGAAGATCTCCGCCGAAGAGATCGCCATCGGCGCTGACGGCGGCCCAGCGAGCGATGAGGCCGAGCGGAATGGCGCGAGTTTCGGCTGCCATCGCGTCCTCAAAATTGAGTAGGCAGAGGTAGTTTTCCCGGCCCTTGCGCAGAACCACGCTCGTGCTAGGGGGCAGGCGCTGTGCCTCCTGTTCGATTTGGCGTTGGAGGTGGCGGGTATAAGTAGAGATCCAAACTGCGCCCTTGTTGCGTTCCGCCCAAACCGAGGCAGGGGCAAGATATCCCATGGTTTTGCCGGTGCCTGTACCCGCTTCCGCCAGCACGACCTGGGGGTTGCCCTCTGATTGGCGTGGGGCGAAGGCGGCAGTGGCGGCGGAACAGAAATTCGCCTGGGCGTGGCGCTGTTCGGCGGCAGGGCCGAGCAGGGTGGCTAGGCGGGCGCGAGCCTCGGCAGGTGCCACAGCGAAAGAGGATGGTGGCGGGCGTGGCGCGGTTTCCTCCCATTTTGGTAGGCGTTTCCAGAGACGCATGGCCATGCCGTCTGGCCGCGCAGCTGGCTGGTCTAGGGCGGCCAGTACGTAGGGGGCCCAGAGCCAGCCCGCTGCCCCCATACGCGCGGCAAGCCCGGGGGCGTCGCGGTTTGCCACGATGCTTTTGCCGGCAGCCAGGCGAGTGAGCAACAACTCCGCCATTTCCGGCAAAGCTTGGGCTGCGGATTCCAGCGAATGCGGAACTGGCAGTTCAAGCGCCCGAGCAAAACCCGCAGCAGTGGGCGCCAAGCTTTGCGCAGGATGCACGAATGCGAAGAGCTCCAGCAGATCGAGTAATTGGATGACTGGGTTGCCAAGGCGCTTCAGTGTCGCCGGAGCGTGAATGCAGAGCGGGATGCAAGCGCCTACTTGGCGAGCGATGCTGCCCGGTTTGAGAATGGAAATTACGCCATCCGCATCCAGCAAAACGGCGCGGCCATGGCCGGCGGCCAGAGCGGGCAGGGCGGAAAGACTCGGCATTGCCTTATTGTTATATGGTGATGTTCACGGTTTGTCTTGGGGGGCGGCGAGCAACGTGTTAATGTCCACCGCTTCCATGCCTGCGCGGTCCGCCGCTTCCAGTCCCTGGATGCTGTCTTCGAACACGAGGCAAGCTGCGGGCTCCAGGCCAAGACGCTGAGCAGCTTCTATGAACAGGTCTGGTGATGGTTTGGGGCGGGGCACGTCCTCTATGGTGACGACTGTATCGAACAAGGCCACGAGGTTGGTGATGTGAAGCGAGGCATTGACGATTTCGGCAGAGCCTGAGGAGGCAACGGCCAATTTCAGTCGTCCATGATGCTGGCGGGCGATTGCCGCAACGGCGCCGATCTCCAGCAGAGTATGAAGATTGGCCTTGAGGTGCTCTCGCGTGAGACGCAATAGCTCGTGCCGCGGTAGCTTGATACCGAAGTGGCTTTCCACGTCGTCCATCAGTAAATGCTCAGAATGGCCAGCGCGAACACGGAACCAATCCGCATCAGGCTCGGCGCCAAAGCTTTGCAGCGCCGCCAACCAAGCCTGCTTGTAGAGTGGTAGGGTATCCACCAGCGTGCCGTCACAGTCGAAGATGAGGCCCTGGATATGGTCTTGTATCTGCATTGCGTCCCCGTTGTGGGGTGGGATGGGTGCGTTGCCAAGGTCTTGCCAGCCAAATGGCTTGCACTGTCGGTTGATTTCACTTAAACCAGTAGTATGGCTTGCGCCTATAACCTTGCCGGGCTGCTCCTTCGACTTATCCGCCCCTGAGCGATAAGTCCAATTCGCGCGTGCTTAAGCGCCGCGCCCGCCGCTCAGGGGAATAAATCCCGCCCTTACCTGAACAGGCCAGATTTTAGGAGCAGAGCCATGACGATTAATCATCCCAATTTTGGCAAGATGGACGAAAACCGCGTCGTCATCTTCGACACCACATTGCGTGACGGTGAGCAGTCACCCGGGTTCTCGATGAATCTGGATGAGAAGATTCGTATGGCTGAGGCGCTGGCGGCTTTAGGTGTTGATGTGCTGGAGGCGGGCTTTCCCATTGCGTCGCCGGGCGATTTTGAGAGCGTACAGTGCATTGCCAAGACGGTGAAGGGGCCGGTGGTCGCAGGGCTAGCACGCTCCTCCTCCGGCGACATTACCCGGGCGGGCGAGGCGATCCGCTCGGCTGAACGCAAGCGCATTCATACGTTCATTTCCACCTCGCCGCTGCACATGAAATACAAGTTGAAGATGGAGCCGGAAGTGGTGTTGGAGGCGGTAACCACATCCGTGACGTTAGCTCGCCAGTTCACGGACGATGTGGAATGGTCGGCTGAAGACGGCACCCGCACGGAGATTGATTTCCTGTGCCGCTGTGTTGAGGCCGCTATTAAGGCCGGTGCGACCACCATTAACATCCCGGACACAGTGGGTTACGCGGTGCCGGAGGATATGGAGCGGATTTTCTCGGCCGTGCGTGAGCGTGTTCCCGGAGCGGATCAGATTATTCTCTCCACCCATTGCCATAACGATCTAGGCTTGGCCGTGGCCAACACCCTGGCTGCGGTGCGCGGTGGTGCGCGGCAGATTGAATGCACGATAAACGGTATTGGGGAGCGAGCGGGAAATGCCTCGTTGGAAGAGGTGGTAATGGCTATCCGCACCCGCCCCGATTCCAATCCGTATCAGAACCGGATCGAGACCCCGCGGATTCTGCGGACCTCGAAGCTGCTTTCCACGATCACAGGCTTTGATGTACAGCCCAACAAGGCGATTGTGGGGCGCAACGCTTTTGCCCATGAATCGGGCATTCATCAGGATGGCATGCTGAAGAATGCCGCCACCTATGAGATCATGACACCAGAGAGCGTCGGCTGGCAAAAGACCTCGCTGGTGATGGGCAAGCATTCCGGCCGCGCCGCCTTCCGCGACAAGCTGAACGCGCTGGGCTACGGCGACATTGGCGATAATGCGCTGAACGACGCGTTTACCCGCTTTAAGATTTTGGCAGACCGTAAGAAGGTTGTGTATGATGAGGATATTGTCGCCCTCGTGGATGATGAGGTTGTACGCAGCCATGAGGCAGTGAAATTCGTCTCGTTGGAGGTGTGGGCTGGTTCGAAGGATAAGCCGCGGGCAGTGCTCGAGCTCGAAGTAGACGGCGTGGCGAGAGCCGCCGACGAGCGGGGCGATGGTCCGGTGGATGCTGCGTTCAACGCCATCCGCACCATTTTTCCGCATAGTGCGGAGCTGCAACTGTTCTCTGTAGGAGCGGTGACCGAGGGGACGGACGCCCAGGCGCGTTGCACCGTACGCCTGGCCGAGGATGGTAAGAGCGTCGACGGGCAGGGGGCGGATACGGATACCATCGTGGCAGCCGTGCGGGCTTATATCCATGCACTGAACAAGCTGGTCACCAAGCGCACTCGGCATGCACCGGAGGCGCTAAGCGCCTGAGCTAAACAGGAGGGGATAAATTCGCCCCTAATTGCCGAGTTCTGTCCAGTTTTGGTCAATGAAATCGATGTGTTTTTCGCGCCCGGACACCAGCATTCCGCTCTTGTGTCCGGGCGTCACAATGAATAGATACTGAGTCATCTCAAAGGGGTGGCCCCGGTGCTTCGGGCCGCGGCTGCCCGCTGCAAAGGAGCAATTATATGAGCAAAGTAATAGGTATTGACCTTGGCACCACCAACTCATGCGTTGCGGTGCTAGAAGGCAAGGATGTCCGCGTGATCGAGAATGCTGAGGGTGCACGTACCACGCCCTCAATGGTCGCGTTCGCGGATTCCGGTGAACGCCTTGTGGGACAGAGTGCTAAGCGCCAGGCTGTGACCAACCCAACCAATACGTTATTCGCGGTGAAGCGCCTGATCGGTCGCCGCTATGACGACCCGACTGTGGCCAAGGACAAGGGGCTGGTGCCTTATGGCATTGTCAAGGGTGACAATGGCGATGCATGGGTTGAGGCCAAGGGCGAGAAGTATTCCCCTTCTCAGATTTCCTCCTACATCCTGACGAAGATGAAGGAAACCGCCGAAGCATATCTGGGTGAGAGTGTAACCCAGGCCGTGATTACGGTGCCGGCCTATTTTAACGATGCCCAGCGCCAAGCGACCAAGGACGCCGGCAAGATAGCGGGCCTCGACGTGCTACGCATCATTAACGAGCCCACGGCAGCTGCTCTTGCCTACGGCATGGATAAGAAGAATGCTGGCACTATCGCCGTTTATGACCTTGGCGGTGGCACGTTCGATGTTTCCATTTTGGAATTGGGCGACGGCGTTTTCGAGGTGAAATCCACCAATGGCGACACTTTCCTTGGCGGTGAGGATTTTGACGCGCGCGTCATTGATTATCTGGCTGCTGAATTTCAGAAAGATCAGGGTATTGATCTGCGTAAGGACAAGCTGGCTCTGCAGCGCCTGAAGGAAGCGGCGGAGAAAGCGAAGATTGAACTGTCCTCCTCCAAGGAGACCGAGATCAACCTGCCCTTCATTACTGCCGATGCGACGGGTCCAAAACATTTGGTGCTGAAGCTCTCTCGCGCGAAGCTTGAAAGCTTGGTGGATGACTTGATCGAACGCACTCTGGCTCCGTGCCGCGCGGCGCTGAAAGATGCAGGGGTAACTGCCGGAGAGATTTCGGAAGTGATCCTGGTGGGCGGCATGACCCGCATGCCGAAGGTGATCGAGACGGTGAAGAGCTTCTTTGGCAAGGAGCCTGCCCGTAACGTGAATCCGGACGAGGTCGTGGCCATTGGCGCTGCGATTCAGGGCGGCGTGCTGAAGGGCGATGTGAAGGACGTTCTGCTGCTGGATGTGACTCCGCTGTCACTCGGCATTGAGACGCTGGGCGGCGTGTTTACGCGCCTCATCGACCGCAACACCACCATCCCGACCAAGAAGAGCCAGACCTTCTCTACTGCCGAGGATGGTCAGACGGCCGTGACCATCAAGGTGTTCCAGGGCGAGCGCGAGATGGCTGCGGACAACAAGCTGCTTGGTAATTTCGACCTACAAGGAATTCCCTCAGCACCGCGTGGTGTGCCGCAGATTGAGGTAACTTTCGACATCGACGCGAATGGCATTGTGTCCGTTTCTGCGAAGGATAAGGCAACCGGCAAGGAGCAGCAGATCCGCATTCAGGCTTCTGGTGGGCTATCGGACGCAGATATCGAGCGCATGGTGCGCGAGGCGGAAGAGAATGCGGCGGCTGACAAGGCGCGGCGCGAGGCGGTGGAAGTCCGCAACCAGACCGAGAGCATGGTCAACCAGGTTGAGAAGACTCTGAAGGACGCCGGCGACAAGGTGGCCGCGGCGGACAAGGCCGAAGCCGAGGCTGCGATTGCTGAAGCAAAGGCAGCGCTTGAGGGTGGCGATACGGCGGCGGTGAAGGCGGCATCCGAGAAGTTAACCCAGGTGGCGATGAAGGTAGGCGAGGCCATGTACAAGGCCGAAGCCCAGGCAGGTGCCGCACAGCCGGGAGGCGGGAGCGCCGCACCGAACGGTGAGAAGGTCGTTGACGCCGATTTCGAGGACGTTGACGACAAGAACAAATCCGCGTGAGCCCGGGTTTAACGTGACTGATAAGGTCCCGGGGCTGTGCCTCGGGACCTTCCGTTTTAGCCAATTAGTGAGGATTGAGCGCCGCCATGGCTAAACTTGACTATTACGCCGTGCTGATGGTCGAGCGCGGTGCCAGCGCAGATGACCTAAAAAAAGCATATCGCAAGCTGGCGATGCAGTATCATCCCGATCGCAACCCTGGCGATGCGAAGGCCGAGCAGAAATTTAAGGAAATCAACGAAGCTTATGACGTTCTGAAGGACGAGCAAAAGCGCGCGGCCTATGACCGTTTTGGTCATGCGGCTTTTGAGAATGGCGGCATGGGCGGCGGTGGGTTCG
>JAKAEC010000060.1 GCA_021818425.1 Pseudomonadota bacterium | reverse complement strand
CAGTCAGCGATGATGCGCCGGCGGGTAGCGATGTCCGCGAAGATTTTTCGCCTACGTCGCGGTATTTCCGCTTACGCGACGCCCGGGCCGATGCTCGGGCCGCTGAGCGTGCCGCCGATGCAAATCCGGGCGAAGTCGCCTCGCCGGAGGGGTGGCGCCAGGTGCGCGTCCTGGCTGTCGAGATCCTTAGCACACAAGCAAAGGATCTTGAGGTCGCTGCGTGGCTGACCGAGGCGCTGGTGCGCAGTGATGGGCTGGCAGGCTTGGCTTTTGGCGCCACCTTGTTAGCTGGTCTTGCAGAACGTTACTGGAATAATCTGTTCCCGATGCCGGATGAGGACGGCATGGAAACCCGTGTTGCTCCTGTCACCGGTCTGAACGGCGAAGGCGGGGACGGCACGCTGAGTCAGCCGTTACAGAAGCTTCCATTGTTCAAAGATCCTAACGGCGAAGCGGTGATGTTCTTCCAGTATCAACAATCCGCCGAGTTAGAAGCGATCGCCGATGCTAAGCGGGTGGAGGCGCGGATCGCGGCTGGCGTGATCCCTTACGATACAATGCGCGCTTACGCACGCGCGGCTTCGCCTGGGGGCTATATTGCGTTGCGGCGCAATCTTGAGGAAGCGCGCGCCGCTTGGCATGCCATGGGCGATGCCTTCGATCGCCTAGCCGGGCGTGATGCTCCGCCCACCGGTCGCATCGCCGAAACGCTAAACCAGATCAGCGATTTCGTTTCGCGCTACGCTCCGCCGGAGGCTGCGCCAGTGGCGCAGGCGGAAGATGCTCTGGATGCTGGCGGTTTGTTGGCGGAAGATGATATGGCGGTCGGGCCGGGCAAGCCCAGACGCTTAGCCAACCGCGAGGACGCCCTTGCAACCCTATCGGAAATCGCCGAGTATTTCCGTCGGACAGAGCCGCAATCGCCCCTGGCCTACACGATCGACGAGGCGATCCGCCGTGGCCGTCTTAGCTGGCCCGAGCTTATTGCCGAACTGGTGCGGGATGATCAGGTGCGTAACAATATTCTGAATAGCCTTGGCCTGAAAACAGAGTAGTAGACGTCTAATTGAGTTCATCCAGTGCGGCTGCAGATAATCTGGAGCAGCTCCACCGTCAGCCGTTCCATATTGTAATGAACCGCAAGCCTTTCGGGAGACCTAAGAGATGAGTGGCAGCGTACACAGCAAACTGAACCGGGTTCGCAAGCCCCGCGTTCATATTACCTACGAAGTCGAGACCGATGGCGCCGAGATCCAGCGCGAGCTGCCCTTTGTGGTCGGCGTGATGGGGGATTTCTCTGGCGACCCGACCCAGCCGCTCCGCCCGATGGCCGAGCGCAAATTCACACAGATCGACCGTGATAATTTCAATGACATTATGGCCCGCATGTCACCCGGTATAAACATGAAGGTGGACAACACGCTGGCCGATGATGGCAGTGAGATGGCGGTGAGTTTGAAATTCAACTCGATGGACGACTTCGACCCTGCCCGCGTGGTCGATCAGGTGCCGGCGCTGAAGTCTCTGTTGGAAACCCGCAATAAGCTGCGCGACCTGCTGAGTAAGGCCGACCGTTCCGAGGAACTGGAGAGCCTGTTGGAACAGGTGTTGCAAAACGATGCCGAGTTGAAGGGGCTTTCCGCCCAGCTTGGCCTCGACAAGAAGGAGGGCTGATCGATGTCCGAAACCCAATCCAGCCCGCAAGGCGCTGCTGGCGCCACCACCGAGGGCGTTAGCTTCCTCGATCAGGTCGTCTCCGCCACTAAACAGACCGAACCGGACCGCGCGCAGGATCTTGTCAAGAACCTGATCGAGCAGGCGCTGGCCGGCACTGTCACGTTCGACAAGAATCTGACCCGCACGATCGATAAGGCTATCGCCGCTATCGACCAAAAGATGTCGAAGCAACTGAACGCTATAATGCATCATGAAAAATTTACCAAACTGGAAGGCAGCTGGCGTGGCCTGAACCATCTGGTGATGAACTCGGAAACCGGCACCGGCCTGAAAATCCGCGTTCTCAACATGACCAAGCGTGAGCTGAACCGCGATTTGACCAAGGCGGTAGAGTTTGACCAGAGTCAGCTCTTCAAGAAAATCTACGAGAACGAATTCGGCACGCCGGGTGGCGAGCCCTATGGCGCGCTGATCGGCGATTATGAGTGGACGAACCATCCGGACGATATTGAATCGCTGCGCTTAGTCTCCAATGTTGCTGCCGCCTCCTTCGCGCCCTTCATCTCTGCTGCCGGCGCAGGCATGTTCGGCTTCGACGATTGGACGGAGCTGACCAAGCCGCGTGATCTTGCGAAGATTTTCGACACGGCGGAATATACCAAATGGCGTGGCTTCCGCGACACCGAGGATGCCCGCTTCGTCTCGCTGGTGATGCCCCGCGTGTTGGCTCGGGTACCCTATGGTGCCGCCACCAAGCCGGTCGAAGAATTCTGCTATGAGGAGGCGCCGTTTGATGCCACCGGCGCCGCCCAGGCGCTGAACCACAAGGATTATTGTTGGATGAACGCAGCCTACGCGATGGGCGTGCGGATGACCAATTCTTTCTCCGAATCGGGCTTTTGTGTAGCCATCCGCGGCGCCGAGGGCGGCGGCAAGGTGGAGAACCTGCCTACTCATATATTCCAATCCGACGACGGGGACATGGACGGCAAGTGTCCCACCGAGGTTGGCATTACCGACCGGCGCGAGTTCGAACTCTCCAATCTCGGCTTCTTGCCGCTTTGTCACTACAAAAACACTGATTACGCTGTGTTCTTCGGCGGTCAGACTGTGCAGAAGCCGAAGAAATATGACCGCCCGGATGCAACAGCCAACGCCGCTATCTCCGCGCGCCTGCCCTACATCATGGCCACCGGTCGGTTCGCCCACTTTCTGAAGGTGATGGCCCGTGACAAGATCGGCAGCTTCATGGAAGCCAACGAGTGCGAGCGCTGGTTGAACCGTTGGATCACCAATTATGTATCCGACAACCCGGATGCGGGGCCGGACACCAAGGCGAAATATCCGCTGCGCGAAGCCAAGGTCGAAGTGAAGGAAATTCCGGGCAAGCCCGGCTCCTACAATGCCGTGGCCTATCTGCGCCCCTGGCTGCAGATGGAAGAGTTGACGACCAGCATGCGCATGGTCGCTCGCATTCCGCAGAAAGCCTGATCATCCATGCTCGCCGCGCCACGCATTCCGGCGCGGCGGCTGAGGAGACCTCATGGCGGGAGACGAGGATGATCCGGACGCGACCATCGTCTGGAGGCCCAACCGGGTTCTCCCGCAATTTCCCGCGCCTGGACTGCAGCCTGGACTTGCGTCGAGGGCCGAAGCGGCTGAGCCAATCCAACCCTCCCCGCCGCCCGAACCTGAGCCCGCATCCCCGCCCTTGCGGGATGCTGTTCTGGCCGGGGCATTTTTCGGCGCCGCACATGCGCAAACTGCAGCCAGCCTCGCGGAAATGCTCGCGGGCCAAAGTCCGGCCATCTCCGCATGGTTTGGCACCGACGCCAATACCCTGATTCATGATCGCCCCACGCTGGCGGCGCGGCTGGATCGTGACATTGCCCGGCTTGATGCGATGATCGCCCGCCAGCTCGATGAAATCCTGCACCATCCCCGCCTGCGGCGGTTGGAAGGAAGCTGGCGTGGCCTTGCTTGGCTGGTCGCGCGCCTGCCGCTCTCGGGGCGGGTTAAACTGCGGGTGTTGAACCTTAGTTGGGCAGAGCTTTGCCGGGATTTCGAACGCGCTGCAGAGTTCGATCAGAGCCAGCTGTTCCGCCGCATCTATGAAGATGAATTCGGCATTGCGGGCGGTGAGCCCTATGGCTTGCTGGTCGCGGATTACGAAGTGCGCCATCGTCCTGGCCCCGGAGCCATCACGGATGATGTCACCGCACTCTCATCCCTTGCCGCCGTGGCCGCCGCCGCCTTCGCGCCACTTGTCATCGGCGCTTCTCCGGCTTTGTTCGGGGTGGATGAATTCTCCGAGCTCAGCGGCGTCGCGGACCCCGCCTCCAGTATGGCGGCGGCGGAGTATCAGCGTTGGAAGCGCCTGGGAGCACTGGAGGATTCCCGCTTCCTTGCCGTCACTCTTCCGCGCCTTCTGATGCGTCTGCCCTGGGTGGAAACGCTCTCCCGCCATCGGGGGTTCCGATATCGGGAACAGATGCAAGACGGTACCAGCCGTGTGACCACCACGGCCGGCTATCTCGTCGCCGCCTGCGTCATCCGCGCTTTCGATACCTATTCCTGGCCCGCTGATATTCGTGGTTACGACATCGATCGTCTCGGTGGAGGCATCATTGAAGATTTGCCCGAGCCCCGGTTCTCGACCGACCCGCCCGATGGTTTCGGCCGCCCGGCACCGGACGTGATGCTGACGGATAAACAGGAGCGCGCCTTGGTCGCGGCCGGGCTGCTGCCCATCTGCGCCCTTCCCTATGGCGGGGAGGCGCTCATCGGTGCTGCGCGCAGCCTACAAACCCCCGCCACCAATTTTATCGGCGCCAATGCCGCCATGGCCGCCGCCAACGCCCGGCTCTCGGCGCAGTTCAACAGCGTCATCTGTGTTTCTCGCTTCGCCCATTATGTGAAGATCATGGGCCGCGACATGACCGGCGCTTTTAAAACCGCACCGGAAGTGCAGCGTCGCCTCTATGACTGGCTGATGCGCTACACCAACGCGAACACCTCAGCAGGGCCTGAGACGATGGCGCGCTATCCGCTGCGCGATGCCTCCGTGCAGGTGGAGGAAGTGCCCGGCAAACCTGGCGTATTCACTTGCGCTATTCAGCTGCAGCCGCATTTCCAGTTGGACGACGTCGCCGTTTCCTTTCGGCTAATGACTGAGCTGTCTTCCCCCGGCCAGCAATGACCCAAGCAACTTCTAAAATGGATCTACGCACATGGTAAAGACCGAACTTCAGGCCGCCGATCTGTTCCGCGCCGGCCGCCTCGCCGATGCCCTGGCCGCAGCCACGGCAGAAGTGAAGAAGGCTCCGACCGATCTCGGCCGCCGCGTGCTGCTGGCTGAGTTGCTGCTTTTCTCGGGCAATCTGGAACGTGCGGACGTGATCCTGGATGCCGCCGGCCAACTCGACCCGTCCGTGGCGGTTGTCGTCTCCGAGTTCCGCCAGCTCTTGCGCGCCGAAACCGCGCGGCGCCAGCTCTACCGGGACGGCCGCGTGCCGGAATTGCTGGGTGATCTGGAACCCAGCGGCCAAGCGTCCATGAAGGCGCTGGTGGCGCTACGCGAGGGCAACCTTGCCGAAGCCGCCGAAGCCGCCGCGCAGGCCGAGGAGCTGCGCTCGCGCATCTCAGGCACTGCGAACGGCCAGCCCTTCGATGATTTCCGTGACGCGGACGATCTGTTTCCCGGCTATATCGAAACGCTGACCACTACCGGCAAATATTTTTGGATTCCGGTGTCCCGCATTGAGAGCATGGAATTCCATCCGCCCAAGCGCCCGCGCGACCTCGCATGGCGCCGCTGCTCGATGAGCGTGAAGGCCGGGCCAGATGGCGATGTCTATATCCCTGCAATCTATTTCGCCGATGATGAGGTGGATGAGGCCCACCGCCTCGGCCGCGCCACCTCATGGAGCGAGGGTGAGGGCCCGGTGCGCGGCATAGGCCAGCGCGTGTTTCTTGCGGGGGAGGAAGATCTCTCCATCATGCAACTCAAAGATGTGACTTTCCAGTTCAAAGAATGACTGACGACACCTTAAGCCGCGGCGCCAATGCCAATCTCTTCATTGACCGGATGCGCGATTCCGGCGCAAGGGTGAAACTCTCTGTGCTGGACCGCCTATTGGACGATGCGCCAGAGACGGAGCGCGACCGTCCTCTCTCCGCCACTGAGGCGCTAACGGTGCTACGCCGCGCCGTACGGCGGGATCTCGAGGCGCTCTTGAATGGCCGCCGACGTCTGGATTCCGTGCCCGTGTCCTTCACGGAACTCGCCAACTCCTCTTTCACCTTCGGTCTACCCGATTTCACTGCCGGTGCGATGCAGGAGGATGGCGCCCGCGAGGCACTGCGCCGCGAGATCGAGCGCAGCATCCGCCAATTCGAACCGCGCTTGATTCAAGTGGCGGTGAACCTTGTGCCTGCGAAGGAGGAAACCAGCACCACACTGCATTTTCGCATCGATGCGTTGCTGCAGGCTGACCCAGCCCCCGAGCCAATCAGCTTCGAGACATTGGTGAACGCCGCCACCACGGACATAGCGGTTGCCGGAGGCGAGATTGGCTGATTCCCTGTTGCCTTATTTCAACCAAGAACTCACTGCAATCCGCCATCTCGCGGCCGAATTCGCGCAGGCCCATCCCAAGATCGCGGGACGCCTGCGCCTGAGCCCGGACACGGTGGACGACCCGCACGTGGCGAGGCTGCTGGACGGTGTCGCCTTCCTCTCCGCCCGCGCCCAGGCGAGGTTGGATGACGAGTTTCCGGAACTCACCGACACGCTACTAGACATTCTCTATCCGCACTATCTCGCCCCATTCCCCTCCTGCGCCATTACTCAATTCAGCGCCAAGCCGGACCTCGCTACGCAGGTGGATATCCCGCCAGGGTTCGAGGTGGAAACCGAAGCCGTTCGCGGTCAGAGCTGTCGCTACCGCACCGCCAGCCATGTCACCCTCTGGCCGGTGAAGCTGGAATCTGTCCGCCTCACCGGTTTGCCCTTTACCGCGCCGGTAAACAACTTCGCCACCGGCGCGGTGGCGGTACTGCGCTTGGTTCTCACCACGCTGAACCCGGACGTGAAATTTAGCCAGCTCGGCATGGACAAGCTGCGCCTGTTCCTGCGCGGCGGCCCGGCGGCATCGTTGCAGCTCTACGAGCTGATGGCCGCGCACACGCTGGGCGTAGCGCTGGCGGACACGCCGGGTGACCTCTCTCCCGTGCTACTTCCTAAAACCGCTATCCAGGAGGTGGGATTTGCGGCGGAGGATGCGTTACTACCCTGGCCCGCCCGCAGTTTCGAGGGTTTCCGCCTGCTCAGCGAATATTTCGCTTTCCCACAGAAATTCATGTTCCTTGACGTTACCGGGTTGGGGGCAAAAACCCTGGTGCAGGAGAGTAACAAGGTCGAAATCTTCCTCTACCTCAACCGCACCTCTGCAGAGCTCGAACGTACCGTGGGTGCGGATATGTTCGCGCTTGGCTGCACGCCCATCGTCAATCTTTTCCAGCAGCGCTGCGAGCCAGTCGCCTTGGACCATACCACCACAGAATATCGCGTACTGCCCGATGCGCGGCGCTCCAGCGTCATGGAAGTTTGGAGCGTGAACAGTGCCACGGAGGTCCGGCAGGATGGTACAACCCGGGCCTTCCAGCCATTCTATCGCCTCAGTCGCACGGAGACGCAGGCGGCAAGCGAGGGCGGCTCTTATTTTGTTTCCCGACGTGACGGTCCGGCCAATCTCGGCGGCTCGGACAGTTTCATTTCCCTCTTTGATGCTGGCTTTGACCCCGACACGAAGCTGGACAGCGTACTCTCCGTCGAAGCGCTCTGTCTGAACCGCGATCTGCCGTCTGACCTGCCTTTCGGTGGCGGTCGTCCGGCCTTAAAGGCGCTGCAACCTCATACGGGGGTGGCCTCCATGATTTGCGTGACCCCGCCCACCCCTACGCTGCGGCCGGAACGTCGGGCGCGTAAAGCTTGGCGGTTGATCTCACATCTATCACTCGGCCATCTCTCCGTCACGGGTGGGGCGGAAGGGGCGGCGGCACTCAAGGAAATCTTGCGCCTTTACGATCTGCGCGACACGGCGGACACACGCGCGGCGGTGGAGGCTTTGCTCGCCGTCACCGCGCGGCCTGGCACCGCGCGTGTGCCAGGCGCCCGACTTGGTGCCTTCTGTCGGGGTCTGGATGTGGAGCTGGAATTTGATCAGCGCGCCTTCCAGGGTTCTGGGTTATATCTGCTGGCGGCGGTGCTGGCGCGGTTTCTAGCCCTTCACGCAAGCATCAATTCCTTTGTCCGTAGTTCGGTTCGGTTGCGCGGCAAGCCGGAAGCCGAGTTGCATTTTCCGCCCCGGGCCGGGGCCAAGGGACTGCTCTAGCCGATGGCATTGAAATCGCCCCTCGAACGCCTCGCCGCCAAGCCGTATTTGTTCCGGTTCGACGCAGCGGTGCGGCTGTTGTCCCTCGCCGCGCCGGGCCACCATAAGGATGATGTGATCCAGTTTGCTGCGCCGCCCAGCTTAGCTCAGCCCGCAGCCGAGGTGCTGGAAGCGCGCCCCCCCCAGCCAGGTAAGCGCGCAAAGCTGATAACCACGCTCATCGGCCTCACCGGCCCCTCGGCCGAGATGCCGCGCTGGTATACTGAGCTTCTGGCCCAATCCTACCGTCAAAAATCTCGCGCGGCGGTAGATTTTTTTGATCTCATGGCTCAGCGCCTAGTTGCAGCCTTTGCTCAGGCCGGTACCAAATACCGCCTAGCCCGCTCCGCCGAGCGGGCTGCCCAGCTCGGGGTTGATGAGCCGATCGGTGAGGGCATCCTCGCCTTCACCGGTTTTGGCACGCCGAATCTTGAAAATCGCTTGGCCGTCGGAGCAGATGCGCTGCGCCATTATGCCGGGTTTTTCGCCGCTCACCCGCGCTCGTCCAGCCGCCTTGCGAGCATGGTGTCGGATTATCTTGGCCGCCCGGTTGAGATTAAGGAATTCGCGGGCGCGTGGCTGCCCATCGCGCCGGACCAGCAGAGCCGCCTGCCACGGGGGCGCGTGCCCGGTGTCTTTTGCGCCTTGGGGGTGGACGCTGCCGTCGGCACCCGTGCGTGGGATCAGCAGGCGCGCTTCATCGTGCGTATTGGCCCGCTCTCCCGGCCTGAATTTGAGGCCCTGCTGCCAGACAAGCCCCGCCTCCCCGCGCTTGTTTCCCTAATCCGCGCCTATGTTGGGTGGGAGGCCGACTTCGCCATCAATCTCGTTTTGGATTCGCAAGAGATCCCGACTCTCAGTCTTGGTGGCGGGGCAGGAGCTGCGCGCTTAGGGTGGACAAGCTGGATCCCCTCCGCCACTGCCACCCTCAAGGGCCGCGCTTTGGTGGACGAAACCCTGTTCAGCGCCGATATCGTGGAGAAGCTTTCGGCCTGAACTAGATCGTTGCTCTCGCCAAATATCCGGTTTGGCGTTAAAACCCGGCCAATTCGAGGAGGTTTAAGACCGTGCACAAAACCAGTTTCAAAGCCGCCCTGTCTGGTGTGCTGCTTACCGCCGCGTTCGCCAGTCCGGCAGTGGCGCAAAGCAATCCGTCCGCGCAGCAGCTCATCAACCAGCTTAAGCCCAACGGCTCATTGAGCGACACGACGCGCGGCATAAAGCCCATTACGCCTGGTGAAGCCCCCGCCTCCGCCATTCAGGCCAGCCCGACGTCCATGCCAGAGATGAGCGCGCCCGCTGCTGCCTCGCGGCCTATTCCCGCCGCGCCCTCGGCTAACCTGATCGTGGACTTCGCCTCCGGTTCTGCCGCACTTACGCCGCATGCGAAGGAGACTCTGAACCAGCTCGGCAAAGCGCTCACCAGCCCGCAGCTTGCCGCCTATAATTTCAAGATTGTCGGTCATACGGACACCACCGGCACTGTCGCGCAGAACCAGATTCTCTCCGAGCAGCGGGCCGATGCGGTGAAATCTTATCTCGAAACCAAGTTCGACGTGGCGGGCGCCCGCCTACAGGCCAGCGGTGTTGGTGAGGCGGACCTTGCGGTTCAGACTCCGCCCAATACGCCCAACCGCCGGAACCGGCGTGTCGAGATCATCAATATCGGCCAGTAACCATTCGCCATGGAAGAGCGGCCGGGTAATGAAGACGATACGGTCGTTATTCGGCGTATGCCAGCGGCA
>JAKAEC010000059.1 GCA_021818425.1 Pseudomonadota bacterium | reverse complement strand
TTCGGCCTCCCAACGCCGGAGCGTCGTGATCGACACCCCCAAAGCCTCTGCAGCTTCACCTATACCTACAAACCTCTCCATAATGTAGATATATACATAAAATTAGAAAGATTACAAGATAACCGTATCCAACCCCGCCGGGTTTGCGTCGCTGAACCTGCTGACGGGTTAGCGCCGAATTGAGGAGATGATGGCATCCTCTTTTCCCTGGGCTACAAATTCATCTGCTCGCCCCGCTTCACTGAGCAAAACAGACGTCTGAGGCCGCCTAAAAATAAACCCCCCGGTAGCGCCGGGGGGTTGCAGCGGACGACGCTACCAGGCGCCGTACTCGTTCGTCTGTCGCCGTCTGCCGCGAAGCTCAGCCCTCGGCCTGCGCTTCACGTTCCTTTTTGCCCTTGTTGGCGCCGACCTTGTCGGTGATATCCTCACCAGTCTCCTGGTCTACCACCCGCATGGACAGCTTCACCTTACCACGGTCGTCGAAGCCAATCACCTTCACTTTCACGGCATCGCCCTGCTTGACCACATCGGTGGTCTTGGCAACCCGGCCTTGTGCCAGTTCGGAGATGTGGACTAGCCCGTCCTTGGCGCCGAGGAAGTTCACAAACGCACCGAAATCAGCGGTCTTTACGACCTTGCCGTTATAGATCACTCCGACTTCCGGCTCCGCCACGATGCCCTTGATCATGTCAAGCGCGGCTTGAATCTTCTTGTCATCGGAGGCAGCAATCTTCACCGTACCGTCGTCATTGATGTCCACCTTGGCGCCGGTCTTCTCAACGATGTCACGGATGACTTTTCCGCCGGTACCAATCACATCGCGGATTTTTTCCTTGGGCACGGAGGTGGTGACGATCTTCGGCGCGTTGGCCGAGACGCCCTCGCGATTGCCGGTAATCGCCTTGGCCATCTCACCCAAGATGTGCATACGCCCACCCTTGGCCTGTTCCAGGGCAATCTTCATGATCTCCGGGGTGATCGAGGTAATCTTAATGTCCATCTGCAGGGCGGTGATGCCGGTCTCGGTACCGGCTACCTTAAAGTCCATGTCACCGAGGTGGTCCTCGTCGCCCAGAATGTCGGAGAGAACGGCGAAGCCCTTTTCTTCCTTGATCAGGCCCATAGCAATGCCCGCTACCGGTGATTTCAGCGGCACGCCGGCATCCATCAGTGAAAGCGAGGTGCCGCAGACAGTTGCCATTGAGGATGAACCGTTAGACTCCGTAATTTCCGAGACTACGCGCAGCGTGTAGGGAAAGGATTCCTTTGTCGGCAGCAGCGGATGCACCGCGCGCCAAGCCAGCTTGCCGTGGCCGATCTCACGGCGACCGGGGGAACCCATACGGCCTGTCTCGCCGACTGAGAACGGCGGAAAGTTGTAATGGAGCATGAAGTGCTCCTTGAACTCGCCCTCGATTGCATCGACGATCTGCTCGTCCTGAGCTGTACCGAGTGTGGCCACAACCAGCGCTTGGGTCTCGCCACGGGTAAACAGCGCGGAGCCATGGGTGCGCGGCAGCACGCCAACCTCGGCAAGGATCGGGCGTACAGTCTTGGTGTCGCGGCCGTCAATGCGCAGGCCGGTATCCAGAATGGCATTGCGGACAATGTCGGCTTCCAAGTCCTTGAAAAGGCCCTTGGCTGCATCGGCGTTCAGTCCTTCCTCTGCCAACTTTGCAGCGGCTTCCTTCTTGGCGGCGCCAATCTTCTCGTATCGAACCTGCTTCTGGGTTTCCTTGTAGGCTTCGGTAATGGCGGCGCGGGCTAACTCATCCACGCGCGCCTTTAGGGTCTTTGTCTCCTCGGATTCTTCTGGGAGATCCCAAGGCTCCTTGGCGGCCACTTCAGCCAACTCGATGATCGCCTGAATTACCGGCTGGAAACCCTGATGACCAAAGGTCACAGCGCCCAGCATGACCTCTTCAGACAGTTCAGACGCCTCGGATTCGACCATTAGCACGCCTTCGGTGGTGCCGGCGACGACGAGATCAAGCACGCTCTCACTGCTCTCACTCACGGTCGGGTTCAGCACATATTCCCCATTCACATAGCCAACGCGGGCACCACCCACCGGGCCGAAAAAGGGAATGCCAGAGAGTGTTAGCGCCGCAGAAGCGGCGACCATGGCCACAATATCAGGCTCGTTTTCCATGTCATGGCTCAATACCGTGACAACAACCTGCACCTCGTTGCGGAAGCCCTCGGGAAAGAGCGGGCGGATCGGACGGTCGATCAAGCGCGAAATCAGCGTCTCACGCTCAGTCGGGCGACCTTCACGCTTGAAGAACCCACCAGGTATACGCCCCGCTGCGTAGAACTTTTCTTGATAATTTACCGTAAGCGGAAAAAAGTCCTGCCCAGGCTTGGCGGATTTCGCGCCAACCACTGTGGCCAGCACCACAGTGTCACCATAAGAAGCAACGACCGCGCCATCAGCCTGACGGGCGACCTTGCCGGTTTCCAGGATCAGGGTTTTGCCACCCCACTCCATCTCTTTGCGAAAATATTTATCAAACATGCATGCACTCCGAAGCGGCCCTTAGGAGCATGCTCAAGGGGATGCAGACGCAGACAGCCGGGTTTTCGGGGCGGCGCCTCGGGCTGCATGGGTCTGGCTGGGGTATAAACCCACAACCACGGACCATGCGGCCGGAAACGCCGCGGAAATTCGAAACCGGCGACGGCGCGGATCATCCCGATGGCTTTTGCCCCGAATTGCCGCCTTGTTATAGTCGCGCCACCATGACGCGATGCGGTTGTCTAGAACATTCCACGAGGCAAGACTAGGCGGGCGAGCTTACATAAGTAAGCCCGTGCCTGCGGTGGCTTAGTTTTTTCGAGCCAGGGGCGCTATGAACTGTGGTTCAGTGTCCCAAGGAAATAATATCCAGGTGTCCTGGCTGACCTCGGTTATAAATGTATCTACTAGTGGTTTGCCGGCTGGCTTGGCATATACAGCCGCAAAATGCGCCTTCGGCAGCAGGTTGCGAACCTGTTTGGCGGTTGTGCCAGAATCAACCAAGTCGTCTATAATTAACCAGCCGTCCCCGTCACCCGCCGCCAAGGCAGGTTTCGTGACCCTCGGCTGGCCTCGCTTTTCATCGTCATATGTGACGACGCAGATGGTCTCGATCAGCCGACTCTCCAGCTCCCTGGCGATAATCGCGGCAGGAATTAGACCGCCGCGCGTAACCGCGACAATGCCCTTCCAGGTGCCAGCGCCGTGCAGGCGCCATGCCAGTGCCTTGGCGTCGCGATGAAGCTGATCCCAAGTAACCGTGAAGTAACGTTGGCTCATGGGCCAAGCCCATAATGAACTGTTTTGTGCGCGTCTACATAGATTGCGGAGTGCGCCCGGGCCCAAGCGGTGTGGAGTTTTGCGCTTGACGCTTTGCCAATCATCCGCGACGGGTTTGACATGACACCCGCTGGACAGCTTGCCGCCGCCATTGATCTTCTCGGCCTCATCGAGGCCGACCCCCGCCCTGCGGACGCCGTGGCCAACCACTTCTTCCGCACCCGCCGATTTATAGGCGGTGGCGACCGGCGAGCCATCTCCCACCTTGTCTGGGGCGTCCTGCGATCCAAGCGGCATCTTGGCTGGTGGCTGGATTATTGTCGTGCACCCCACACACCACGCTTGCTGCTGGCGCTGCAGGCGCTCTTTTCTGGCCAGACGCCCAACAAGATCGCCGCCGCCTTCGTCTCTGGCCGCTACGGCCCGCCGCCCCTAGAGCCCGCAGAGATGACGGTGCTGGAAAGACTTTCCACACGCACCTTGGAACACCCGGACATGCCAGACGCGGTGAAATTCGAGGTGCCAGACTGGATTTTGCCCAAGCTGCGCGCCCAGTTTGGCCCAGCCCTTGCCGCCGAGATGGAGGCTATGAACGAAGCCGCACCACTCGATTTGCGCGTGAACCTACTGAAGGGCAACCGGGATGAGGCGCTGCGCGCCCTCGCTGCTGAGCGGCTAACAGCCGAACCCACCACCTATTCACCCTGGGGCCTGCGCCTGAAGAATCGCCAGTCCATTACTACTGGCAAGGCGTTCCAGGAGGGGCTGGTGGAAATTCAGGACGAAGGAAGCCAGCTCATCGCCCTTGCGCTGGACGCACAGCCTGGCATGCGGGTCGCGGATTTCTGCGCCGGGGCTGGTGGTAAGACGTTGGCAATTGCAATGGGCATGGGCAACAAGGGCCATATCGTCGCCTGCGATGTATCGGAACCGCGGTTGGAGGGCGCCATCAAACGCCTGCGCCGCGCCGGTGTGCATAATGCAGAGCGCCATTTGTTAGAACCAGGCGACAAATGGCTGAAACGCCAGGAAAAAAAATTCGACCGCGTGCTGGTAGACGCGCCATGCACCGGCACCGGCACTTGGCGCCGCAACCCGGATGCGCGTCTACGGCTGACCGAGCAGGATCTTGCTGAACTCACCGCCAAGCAGGCGGAAATTCTCGACCGCGCGCAAAAATTGGTCAAGCCAGGCGGAAAGCTTGTTTACGCCACCTGCTCCGTGCTGCAAGATGAAAACGAGGCTCAGATGGAGGCGTTCATGGCGCGTCACCCTGAATTTATCCCCTCGCCCTTGGAAGCGCCGGAGGCGCTGCGCGGGAGTCGGACGTTGCGTCTTTCTCCAGCCCAGCATGGCACTGACGGCTTCTTTGCCGTTGTCATGGTGCGCGCAAGTTGATCTCCATTCGCCGCGCCCGATTGTCTGATGCGAGCGGCATCGCCACCGTTCACGTTGCAACTTGGCGCAGCGCCTATGCCAATGTGCTACCGGATTATTATCTGGCAAACCTCTCTCTCGCACGACTGGCAAACGAGTATGAGCATGGCATCCGGATCGGAGAAAGCTTGCATGTGGCAGCCTGTTATAGCGAGCCAGGAGCCCCGCCGATTCTTGGATTTTCTTCCGCCGCACGTCGCCGCGACAGTCAACTTGGCGATGGCGAAGTTGAGACGCTCTATGTACTGGACGATTATCGGGAACGGGGGCTAGGCGGGCAACTGCTCCGCGCTTCGGCCAAGCATCTGGCCCAGCTCGGCTGCCGTTCTGTCTTTGCCTGGGTTTTAAGCGAGAATCCGTCCCGTTATTTCTACGAACGCCTCGGCGGTAAGCGGACCGCGAGCGGCACTACACGGGTGGGCGGAGAGGACATTCCACAAATCGCCTTTGTTTGGGACCCCATTGAAACACTGTTGGACGTCAATGCCTAAACTGCGCCTCGCATCTGTTGCAAAAGCGAGGACGCCGCTCTAGTTGGGCGCATGAGCCAGCAAAAAATTCTAATCCTGGATTTCGGCAGCCAGGTAACCCAACTGATTGCCCGGCGGGTGCGCGAGAGCGGCGTCTATTGCGAAATTCTTCCCTTTAACTCTGATGTTCAGCGTATGCGCAATTTCGGCGCCGCAGGCATCATCCTCTCTGGTGGCCCAGCTAGCGTCTCCGACGAAGGCAGCCCTCGTGCGCCCTCCTGGGTGTTCGAGAGCGGCTTGCCGATTCTAGGCATCTGCTATGGTCAGATGTGCATGTGCGTCCAGTTGGGCGGTGAGGCCAAGGGGGCTGAAATCCGTGAATTCGGCCGTGCCCACGTGGACGTAGTGGCCGATTGCGAGTTGTTTGAGGGTACGTGGAGTGTTGGTGCCCGCGAGCAGGTCTGGATGTCCCACGGCGACCACATTTCTGCTCCGCCGCCGGGCTTCAAGACCGTCGCGGTGTCCGAAGGCGCGCCCTATGCGCTGATCGCCAATGACGAGCGAAAATATTACGGCATGATGTTCCACCCGGAGGTGGTGCACACCCCGCATGGCGCCCAATTGCTCAAGAATTTTACTCACAAGGTCTGCGGCCTTTCGGGCGATTGGACCATGGCGGGTTTCCGCCACACAGAGATCGAGAAGATCCGCGCTCAGGTGGGCACGGGCCGGGTGATATGCGGACTGTCCGGCGGTGTAGATTCCTCTGTGGCCGCCGCGCTCATCCACGAGGCAATTGGCGATCAACTCACCTGCATCTTTGTCGATCACGGCCTCTTGCGCGCCGGTGAGGCGGACGAGGTGGTGAAGGTTTTCCGTGATCAGTTCAACATCAAGCTGGTTCACCGCGATGCATCTGACCTGTTCCTCGGCGAGTTGAAGGGGGTTACCGACCCTGAGCGCAAGCGCAAGATCATCGGTAAGCTGTTCATCGACGTGTTCGATGAGGAAGCTACCAAGATCGGAGGGGCCGAGTTCCTGGCTCAGGGCACACTTTACCCGGACGTGATTGAGAGCGTCTCGGCACTCGGCGGTCCTTCGGTTACCATCAAGTCACATCATAATGTCGGCGGCCTGCCCGATTATATGAAGCTCAAGCTAGTCGAGCCCCTGCGCGAATTGTTCAAAGATGAGGTACGCAAGCTGGGCCGGGAGCTAGGCTTGCCGGATACCATTGTCGGCCGTCACCCCTTCCCTGGCCCTGGCCTTGCTATCCGGGTGCTTGGCGAAGTCACGCGCGAAGCCGTGGCCGTGCTGCAGAAGGCGGACGCTATCTATCTGGAAGAAATCCGCAATGCCGGACTTTATGACGCCATCTGGCAGGCTTTCGCCGTACTTCTGCCGGTGAAGTCCGTCGGTGTGATGGGGGATGGCCGCACCTATGACCAAGTGTGCGCCCTGCGCGCCGTAACTAGTACTGATGGCATGACGGCGGATGTATATCCATTTGACGTGACGTTTTTGACACGCGTTGCCGGGCGAATTGTGAATGAAGTACGCGGCATCAACCGCGTTACCTATGACATCACAAGCAAGCCGCCAGGGACAATCGAGTGGGAGTAGGACGAAAGCATAGTCGTTCGTTTTGGCCGCCACGTTGCGACGGGGAGGCGACGCCCACTTTTCCCGACTTCATTTGTGCAGCGGCAAACTTGTGCAACGCCCTTTGTACGGCAGCTTCGCGTTGTGTAAAAAATCCGAACACCGCATAAACCGCTACCGATTGCAACGGAATCGCGATCAGCAGGACAATGGCAAGCAGGCAAGTAACGCCTGAAATCAGGGCTGTGCCCCACTGCCCGATCCCGGCGCGCGCCAGCGGTGGCGCCAAATAGCACAGCCAGGTTGGTGGTATTGCCAAACCCAGATATGCCGCAGCACGGTCGGACGGCAGCCACCAATGACTGTCCACTCCTGCACTTCGGCGCAAATCCTCGCCACTTCCGACGACCGGGGCCGATGGCGGATGCCGACGCGGAGGGATCAAACCATGGTTCGTGCCGAAGCGCGCGGAGCAGCCCCAGGGCGGCGAGGAGCAGTGGTGCTAACGGAAACCAGAACAGGATCTCCGCCAGCATACGCGATTTCGGCGCCAGCCATATCAAGCCAAGCAGATCCGTCACGAGTGCCGCGAAATATAAGCCCGCCGCCACGAACGACAGGCTCCGCGTGACCGACACCGCCCACAACCGGCCGCGCCGGCGCAAGAATGCCGAATGCGGTGGCGACAAGCCATGCGACACTGATCCCCAGGAAGAGGTTCATGTCGATCGTGCCAGACGAGGCATCACCGAACTCACCCATGGCTAAAATCACCGGTAGCCCAACGAAAAGCGGCGGCCCCAGCATCACGAGGAACTCGAAGCCGATCATTCCCGGCATCGCGGAGCGAGGAACGTCGGACTTGCGGCCAGCGCTCATCTGCTGGCGCCTCCCGTTCATCGTCCTCGACTCCGTAGCAATATCAAATGAAAGTTAGAACTGCAGGTCCGCCATAGGGCCGTCTCCAGCACATGAGAAGAAACCGCGACGAAAACCTTCGTGATACAGACGGCCGTTCGCGTCGTAATTCACTCCCCAGCCTCATCGCTTCGGCAATGGCGACGCCCGAAGACACATCTGCGGCCTAGAAAAGAGCGCCGCCTTGAACGCCACGATATCGGCATCTCCGACGCCCTTATGCCGCGCGTGAACAGCCAAGATGAGGTCCTCTCCCGTAAACCAATCGGGACCGGCGGTTAGCAACACTTGCTCAATGCCTTCGGTTGACATCGACCGATCGGGCATGACACCAGCCCTTATGGAACGATCCGCCACGACTTCGGCGAAAGTATCGAGGTATCCCATCGCCATGATTGGTCTCTAACCTTTCCGGGGCGGTTTTGCACTCCGCGCTGTCATTCGCGCTGCCAATAGTCCAGTGTATCGCCTTCAGGGATGTGTGTTAGCCGCGCAGACCCGAGGTTTCGCTCACAAAAACCTCCGCATAATGATGGCGTGTAGCCAGCGATTGAATTTATAGCCGATGTTTCTAATTGTTCCCGCGTGCTGGAAGCCTAAGCTTGCATGACCACCAATGAATGCGGCGTTCTCGGCGCCGCCAATGAGAGACAACACCTGAGAAAACCCGGCCGCTCTCGCCCGCTCCAGTAACCCGCTCACAAGCACCCCGACCGCCTCCCTGCCCTCGGACTCCATTCTCGACGTAGACGCTATCCTCAACGGTCTTATCGTAAGCCGTGAACCGCCCCGGCTTTGCCGGAGGCGTTTTGGTATAAGTTACGCTGCCATTGGCTGTGTTTCCAGCCTGGCGTAGTATCGTGCTTCGGCTTCTGCTGGCGGCATGTTTCCGATGGGCTCCATGATGCGCCTGTTGTTGAACCAATCCACCCAGGTCAATGTGGCGTATTCCACGGCCTCGAAGGAGCGCCATGGCCCTCTGCGGTGGATGAGTTCTGCCTTGTAGAGGCCGTTGATCGTTTCGGCCAGGGCATTGTCGTAGCTGTCGCCGACGCTGCCGACGGAAGGCTCGATGCCCGCTTCGGCCAGGCGCTCGGTGTATTTGATCGAGACATACTGGCTACCGCGGTCGCTGTGGTGAACAAGGCCGCCGCGATGGGCCGGCCGGCGCTGATACAGCGCCTGCTCGAGAGCATCGAGCACGAAGCCGGCATGAGCCGTGCGACTGACCCGCCAGCCGACAATGTATCTGACAAAGACATCAATGACGAACGCCACATACACAAACCCGTTCCAGGTCGCGACATAGGTGAAATCGCTCACCCACAGCCGGTTGGGGCAAGGTGCCCGGAACTGGCGATTGACACGATCCAGCGGGCAAGGCGTCTTCTTGTCACTGATCGTCGTGCGCACCCGCTTGCCACGGATAACCCCTTGCAATCCCATCGCCCGCATCAGCCGCTCCACGGTGCAGCGAGCAACATCCTGTCCTTCCCGGCGCAACTGCCGCCAAACCTTGCGGGTGCCGTAGACCTCGAAATTCTCCTCAAACACGCGGCGCACCTCCTCCTTCAAGGCCAAATCCTGTCGCGCCCGCGCCGAGAGCAGTGACGGGTTGGCACGCTTGGCCACATGTGCGTGGTAGGTGGATGGGGCGATCGGCAGCACCCTGCAGATCGGCTCGACCCCATGCGCCTGGCGATGATCGTCAATGAAAGCGATCATGTCTTCGACCGGCGGTCGAGCTCCGCCGCCGCAAAATAGGCGCTCGCCTTGCGCAATATCTCGTTGGCTTGGCGCAGCTCGCGGTTCTCGCGCTCCAGTGCCTTCAACCGTTCCGACACTTCCTGCGGCACACCAGCTGTCCGGCCAGCCTCAACATCTGCCCGCTTCACCCACTCCATCAGCGTGTGAACCGAGCAGCCAATCTTGCCGGCAATCGAGCCCGCAGCTGCCCACCGCGAAGAATATTCCCGCTCTTGCTCCAACAGCATGCGCACCGCCCGCTCGCGGACCTCGGGGCTGAATTTGTTCGTCGTCTTGCTCGTCATGGCTCCATCCTACTTGGAAATTGGAGCCTCCGGCAAAACCGGGGCGGTTCACCGGCCGATCACGGAGCGGTGCGAAATACCCACACCCAAGAAGCTGGCCTTTGCCTTCCGCCACAACCCAAACAAAGCCGG
>JAKAEC010000058.1 GCA_021818425.1 Pseudomonadota bacterium | reverse complement strand
AAGGCCGGCCCTGCCCAAGCGATGCGGCGATCGCCCGCGCCTATGGCACACGATCGCTCGGCCGCGCCAGGCGGGTGCTCGGCTATATGGAGGAGCAAGGGTTGATCGTCTGCCAACATGACGGTGGTGGCAAGCGCATCGTCACGTTGGTGGAGCTGGCCTGGGCCACCGCACCCGGCGCCCCGGATGCCGAAGACGCTATGCTGGGATGACCGCCGGTCGCGGCAAATGCGTCATCGGGTGGGCTTGGAATCGGTCCTTATCAGACGCGGCCGGGCCGTTCTCCGTGGAGAGGTAGCCAATCTTGCAGAGCAAGTCTCGATTGCTCAAGGCCGCTACTGCGAGGAGAACGCCCGATACGTAGATATCCAAAGAAGATCCTGAGATCGTAAAACCGACGCGAATGATCGGCGGCGGCATTACCTTCACTTTTGTTAGCGACACGAAGGGTTTAGCCCTCGAGGATATCGCGCTTCTTTTGCAGATATTCTTCGCGGTTAATCTCGCCGCGGGCATAACGTTCATCAAGTGCATGCAACCCGGCTGAGTTCGCGCGATTATGGGGCATCGGCTGAAGGTGTGGGTGGGCCGTTGGGGTAGACGCACGGAAGAGGAATACCAAAAGCGCGACGACGATAACCGCACCAAAAACCATCATGATCCAACCCCCTCCGCCATAACCGCCCCAACCGCCATATCCCATCATGGGGCCACCACTCCAGCCGCCCATCATCCAAGGCCCTGGACCGTAACCACTCCACCCCGGCCCTGGAAAGTTACCTGAGCCGTTAACAGCCGTACTAGCCGTCGGAGAATCAGCTAGGGCTGCTGGCACGAACGCCGCCAGCGCCAAACCACTTGCTACAGTGTTAAGAAAAATTGCTTTCACAATGTTATGCCTTATCTTTGTTGAAGGTTTTTCCTGGGTTCTTTCAGTCTCGATGCAGAGATTTAGGCTGACGCGGGTAGAGTTTATGGAAAAGCTAGCATCCAGAATACATGATGATATACAATATCCGCCAAAGTCCGTTCTTCAACCATTACGAAATCAGCCTGTTTTAGCTTGAGTGTACTCATGGGCTGAACACGCTCAGCGCACGATGAACTTGCCATACATACCTTCCTGGGCATGCTGCGGGGCGGGGCACACATACCAATATTTGCCTGGCACGCTGGCGATAAAGCTCTCGCCCAACGCGGCGTATTGCGCGGTTTTTACGTCGTCGTCGCTGCGCCAGGGCAATTCCGGCATGGGCTGCACCTGAGGCGGGCCCAGATACATCATGGACATATATGGGTAGGGGGGCGGGGTTGTAGTGATCACCGCCGTATGCTCCATGTTGTCGCCGTAATCCATGTTGAGCAGATTGAACTGCACATTCGCGCCATGCGGCACGATAATCGTTGGATTGGTGAGACCGTGCAGTTCGAAAGTCTGGTCTTTATAGCCGGGCTGCACGGCGACGAGGTTGATGACCACATTGTCTCCCTCGAAGGTAACGCTGTTGGCCTTGGCATCCACCGTACCATGTGTGTTGCCGTATTGTATGTAGCTCTGAGTTTCGGGATAGCTGAGAATTTTGCCACCCCACCCGGCGGACACAGGATAATTTCCCATGGCCCAACCCATCATACCGGGCCCCATACCCAAGCCTGGTTCCCAGCCCGGGGAGGTTTGAGCAATGGCCGTCCCCGCGCAGAGTACGATGACGGCGGCGGCGGATAGCCACATTGCGGAGAGGCGGCGCTTCAACATGTGAAGCACCCAAGCACAGCGTGCCTAGCTCGGCATTGATTGGTATCAAACCTACGGTGCCGGGCTGCGGGACCGTATGAGGATCAACGCTTTATCGTAGTGGCAATGTCACCAATTACCGCCTTCAGTTGGTCTCGCGCTTTTTGTGCAACGGAGGTCAGGGCTAACTCGACCTGCCTTCAGCCGATTTCATGAAGTCAGGAGCAGGCGACAAAGCTTCAAGGATGCGGCATTCGGCGACCCTATTTGACGAGCAGGCGTCAATGCGTGTGGCAAGCTCCTCACGCAAGGATGTCAGATCGGCGATCTTATGATCGATCTCCTCCAGATGTTCCTTTGCGATTGCGTCGATTGAAGCACATGATCGGTCTGGCTGATCTGCCAGATCGAGCAGGGTCCTGATCTGGTCGATCGAAAACCCCAAGGTACGAGCTCGCCGTACGAAGCCGAGTCGCGCGACGTCCTCCTCTCGATAAATTCGGTAGTTTCCGCTGGTCCGGGTCGGCAAAGCTAATAGTCCAATCCGCTCATAATAGCGGATCGTCTCGACCTTGACGCCAGTGGTTCGCGCCAGTGCACCAATTCCCTGCATATGCCTCTCCTTGACCCTATAGCCACTACAGGGTCCACATCGGCACTCACTTCCACGATGTCGAGACGCTTCTGATGAATAAGTCTTCCAGCATGATCGAAACTGCCCATGATGGGGCGTGTTGCCCATCTTCGAGTTGTTGTCCGTCTCCGGATCATGGGTCGGCGTTTGCAGCACAGGCTGAACGACGAGCACTGATCAACCGTGCCTTTCGTCTGGAATATGCGACAATCGCCTGGATGGTCGTAGAAGCAGTCGTCGCGTTTTCGTCAGGCGTGCGAGCCAATAGCGTGTCGCTGATGGCTTTTGGCATCGACAGCCTGATAGAGATCGTCTCGGCTCTCGTGCTGATCTGGCGGCTGACAGTCGAATTGCGTCGGGGCCGACACTTCGCCGAAGAAGCGGAACGGAAGGCCAGCAAATTGGCCGGTGCGTTGCTATTTGCCCTTGCGATCTACGTTGTCATCATGGCGGGATGGAAGTTTGCCTCCCATACTGGCGAGGCATTCTCTTGGCCTGGTCTGGTGGTGACCGTGCTGGCGATGCCCGTCATGTATGTATTGGCGAGCCATAAGATCGCTGTCGCCGAAGCGCTCGGCAGCCACGCGATGCGAGCCGACGCGGTGGAGAGCGTCACCTGCGGCTATCTCTCTCTCGTTGTTGTCGTGGGCCTCGCTGTCGAGGCGCTGACCGGTGCTTGGTGGGTTGATGCCGTGACTTCCCTCGGTGTCGTCTGGTTCCTGGTCAAAGAAGGCCGCGAAGCCTGGAGCGGTGAGTGTTGTTGCTGAGCTCAGCGCTCCAAGAAAAGGGAAACGACAATGTCTCATGTGCATCACGATCATGACCATGATGACCACGGGCACCAAGGGCATCACCATGAACCGAGGCACAGCCATGCGCCGGCAAATTTTGGGCTAGCCTTCGCTGTCGGAACGTTCCTGAATGCCGGCTTCGTCGTTGCCGAGGTGATGGCCGGGATTTCCGCGCATTCGATGGCGCTTGTTGCCGATGCAGGGCATAATCTCGGCGACGTGCTGGGGCTCCTCATGGCCTGGATCGCTGCGATTTTGGCGAAGCGCGCGCCGTCGCGGCGCTATACCTATGGTCTGGGCCGTGGCACGATCATGGCAGCGTTCCTGAATGCCTCCATTCTTCTCGTCTCAATCGGAGCGATCGCAGTCGAGGCCGTGCGCCGTCTCTTCGAGCCGACGTCGGTCGGTACCGTGACCATCATGATCGTGGCGGCCATCGGGATCGCGATCAATGGTGTGACTGCCTGGCTGTTTTCATCCGGGCGCGATTCCGACATCAACATCCGTGCCGCATTCCAACACATGGCCTATGACGCCCTGATCTCGCTCGGCGTTGTAGTCGCGGGCGTGGTCATTTTGCTGACGGGTTGGGAGCGGATCGATCCGCTGGCAAGCCTAGCAATCGCCGGTGTGATCTTACTGGGCACCTGGGGGCTGCTGAAAGATTCAGTCGCTCTGGCTATGGATCGCGTTCCTGATAGCATCCAGCTTGATGAGGTCCAACGCTACGTAAGCGGACTACCAGAAGTCTCGGGGGTGCATGACCTGCATATTTGGCCGACGAGCACCACGGAAAACGCGATGACGCTACATGTGGTGACGCCTAATGGACATCCGGGGGATGCCTTCATCAAGCATCTTAACAATGCACTCCGGCAGCGATTTGGCGTCCAGCACGTCACAATGCAGATCGAGATCGACGAGACGGCCTGTTCGACGGATTGTTCTCAGGATCTGCCGCCCCCCTGATGCCGGCTGGTCAGCGCAGCCGGTCAGATGCCGATCGGAGTTGGCTCGTGTTCGCTAGAGAGCGGGTCGATCCGCGCTGACACTTCGCGTCGCCTATGCCATCCGGTAGATGAAAATATCCATCCGTTGTCCGGTCAGTTTCTGCTCGGAAACGTCAAGGCCCGCCGTGTAAAGCGCAGGGGAAGCAGCTAAAGGGTGGCCGGGATCGTTGCTCCATATCTGGCGCAGCGTATCTTGCGTGGGTTCAAAAATCACAACAGCACCATTTGGTCCTGTCACACGTAGCGCCTCGCGCAGCGCGGCCGCGCGCTCTGCTTCGTCTATGTGATGCAGCACGCCATAAAAAAATACTGCCACGAAAGTATTTGGGTCAAAGGGCATTTGCGAAGCGTTGAAGGCTTCGAATCGGATTTGTTTCGCCACACCCACGGCGTGGGCATTGGCCGCCCAGTCATGTCTGGCATAGCGGCTTGTGTCGGTGTCGGGTTCGCCAGTCAGCACATCGAATCCCTGCAATGCCAGAAAAATGGCAAAATTGCCAACGCCCGTGCCAACATCGAGCACCTTGGCGCCGGGCGGCAAACCCATCGCCGCAAGCGCTACCAGTCCGTCGGCGGCGATATATTCGAACATTGCCCCCATATGTTGTTTGGCGGCTTCCATGGTCATGTCGGCTATTCCTTTGGTCTCAGGGCAGATAGGCAAGAATTTGTACCGGTGCGATCAGTCCAGCTTCAATTTGGGTGCTGAGATTGGTGAGCTTTTGCGCGGCATCGTCTCCCATCAGCAGAGGCAGCCCCAACGCCGGCGCGGTGCCGGTACGTGCCTTCACTGTGGCGAGGAACGTCAGTGCGAGCTCCCGCCTGTCGGCCTCGCCGTACACGGCGAACCCCGCCGCTTCGAGCGCACTACGATAGAATGGACGTGCCTCGACAAATGACATCGAGGCTTCACTGGCCCAGGGCACGGGATAGGACAGCGCCCCTTCGCCTGTGCGCATAATGTCATAAACTGCCAGCTTGCCGCCGGGTTTAAGCGTCCTCGCGATCCCACCGAACAACGCGGACTTGTTGGCAATGTTCATCCCTACATGTAGCATTGTGGCGGCGTCGAAACCGCGCGCGGCAAAGGGTAACGCAAGGGCGTTGCCGCACACAAGTTCAATCTGCCCGCTCAATCCCAGCCTCGCGTTCATATTGTTGCCGACCTCGACGTATTCGGCCGTCAGATCAATACCCGTTACGCGCACATTGTGGCGTGTGGCTAGTAAGCGCGCCGTACCACCCAGGCCGCAGCCAATATCGAGTATGTTTTGCCCCGGGCGCAGCTTCATCGCATCGGCTAGCGCCTGTGTAGCGGCACGTCCGCCGACATGAAATTCGTCCACCGCACCCAACTGCTCAATCAGAGTCCCGAGCGGAAGCCCGGCCCGTTCATCCAGTGCTGCCAGCAGCGTGGGGCCGAGGCTTCCGCGGGAATAATGGCGCGCAATCATGTTATTGAGCGGGTCCATGAGGGTAGTCTAGGCGGTGGCGGGCAGCACGCAATATCAGATGTGGTCAGGGAGCCATTATATCCCTATGAAGCTCACCATTTCGCTCCACATCCATTTCGCTATACGCCGAATGTCTAATATCTGCCTTTCCTAGCCTTGAGCGGAACGGCAAAAATCCGCCTGGCTGGCCTAACGTCCGCTGGCGCTACCATGCCGAAATGGGCATGCGGATATGATGTCATCCCGCGCCTACGATCGGTTTCGCGGTAGCTGCCGCGCGACAACGGCATTCGCTTCCCGGATCGCACGGGCTTCGTCGCCGGTTCGGCTCAGGCATTCGTTGGCGACCTTAGCCCAAAGCTCCTTCAGGGCCCACGTGGTTGCCTTGTGTGTGTGCCTTTCGGCGTCATCCGGAGTCCACGGCACTTCATAAAGCTCCTAGAAATCGCTGGGGATATAACGGCTATTCTACCACGGACCGTCTGGCTCCAAGGTGCCCCATCTCACGGCCTAGGCGTAAAAGTTTTTCAAACAGTTGTATCCTTGCTATCACTGATGCAGGCGGAGTAGGAGGATAAAATTAAACCGAGCCCGGCACATGCGGCGCTCGCCGAACGCGAGGCGCATTTGAAGTCGATCCTGGATACGGTTCCGGATGCGATGGTGGTGATCGATGCCACCGGGGCGATTGAATCCTTTAGCAGCGCCGCCGAACGGCTGTTCGGCTACAAAGCAGATGAGGTGACGGGGCGCAATGTCAGCATGCTGATGCCCTCGCCTTATCGCGAGCAGCACGATTCCTACCTTGCACGTTATCTCGCCACTGGGGAGAAACGCATCATCGGCTCGTCTCGTGTCGTCATCGGCCTGCGCCGGGACGGCTCGACCTTTCCGATGGAACTTTACATTGGTGAGACGACGGCGCCTGGGCGGCGCACTTTCACCGGTTTCGTGCGCGACTTGACCGAGCGCCAGGAGACGCAGGCGCGGCTGCATGAATTGCAGGTGGAGCTGGCGCATATGTCGCGTTTCACGGCCATGGGGGAGATGGCGTCCACGCTGGCGCATGAGCTGAACCAGCCACTCACCGCGGTGGCAACCTATCTGAATGGCTGCCGCCGCCTACTCGAGCACGGGAGCGAAAGCAATCTAGCGGTGCTGCGCGACGGTGTGGAACGGGCCGCTGAGCAGGCGCTGAGGGCCGGGCAGATCATCCGTCACCTGCGTGAATTCGTCGCCCGCGGTGAGACGGAAAAGCGTGCTGAAAACCTGCCAAAATTGATTGAGGAGGCAAGCGCCTTGGCGCTTATCGGCGCGCGTGAGAGTAGCGTGCGGGTCATCTTTGCTTTCGCCCCCGATTGCCCGGCGGTGGTCGCTGACAAGGTGCAGGTCCAGCAGGTGCTGCTGAACCTCATCCGCAACGCCATGGAGGCGATGACGGACTCCACGACGCGTGAGTTACGCATCGCTACCAGGCCGGTGCCCGAAGCGCTGGTGCAAGTGAGTGTCACGGATACGGGTGGTGGCATCGCGCCGGACATATTGGCGCAGCTCTTCCGCCCCTTCGTTACCTCAAAGGCGCAGGGCATGGGGGTGGGGCTGTCAGTCTCGCGCACCATTATCGAAGCGCATGGCGGTCGGCTCTGGGCCGAACCGAATCCGGCGGGCGGCACGATTTTCTCGTTCACCTTGCGTGCGGCAGGGGAGGGGAAGTATGGCTGATCCGGTTATCCACGTCATCGATGATGACGAGGCCGTGCGGCAGGCGCTCGCCTTTCTACTCGCCACCTCGGGCTATCCCGTGCGCATATATGGGTCCGCCGGCGCTTTTCTCGACGCGATGACGGCGCCGCAGTTTGGCTGTGTGCTAACGGATGTGCGGATGCCGGGAATGAGCGGGCTCGATCTGCAGCGCGAGTTAGTCGTGCGGCGTATCCTATTGCCGGTGATCGTGATGACCGGCCATGGCGATATCGCTCTGGCGGTGGAGGCGATGAAGGCCGGGGCGGTGGATTTCATCGAGAAGCCGTTTTCCGATGACGTGATTCTGGGGGCGATCCGCACCGCCATGGACCGCCATACACGCGATGCTGCGCAAAATGGCGCGGCCGCAGCGGCCGCTGCCCGGCTGGAAATGCTGACCCCGCGTGAGCGCGAAGTGTTGAATGGGCTGGTTGCCGGCCTGCCGAACAAGGCCATTGCTTACGACCTCAACATCAGCGCGCGTACAGTTGAGGTGCATCGTGCCAATCTGATGACCAAAATGGCGGCGGCCAGTCTGCCGGAGCTAGTCCGTATGGTTTTGCTGACCCGTCCGGAACCGTAATAACGTCCAATAACACGTTCGCTTGCGCTGGATCATGTCGCCTGAGCGTCGAGCCGGATATTCTTCGCCTGTGGTCCCTTGGGAGGCGAAAAGCTTGGATACGGCCCGAACGTTGCGGCTGGTCATGATTGTGAATGACGATGCGGCGATGCGTGACGCGATGCAGTTTGCGCTGCATCTCGAGGACGCTGTGGTGCGGCTGCACGAATCCGGCGCTGGGCTGCTGGCCGATCCGGCATTGCCGGCCTGCGCTTGTCTGGTGCTGAAATTTCACATGCCGGAAATGGACGGGCTGGAAATCCTATGTCGGGTCCGCGCCATGGGGTTAACCATGCCGGCCATCCTGCTGACCAACAACGCGTCCCCGGCGCTGCGGGAAAAAGCGGCTGCGGCAGGGGTATGGCTGGTGCTGGAAAAGCCGATCATGGATGGCGCGCTTGTGAACGCCGTAGCGGCACGACTAAGGGAAATTACTTAGGAATAATCCTAATGGCGCGGTTTTCCAGGTCGTGTAGCGTTACATCATCGAACAACCCGATGTGGGAGATTGCGAAATGCTCGCTGCCTTGGCTCATTCCGCGTTAATGCCACGCAATGCGGCCGTTCTGCCCTTTCCCGCTGAGCCGGCGCAGCACACCCGCCAGCCAGGCCCGCAGGTGATGAATTTCGCCCAGGACAGCGGCATTTACGAAGAAGGTGACGACGCTACATACTTCTACAAGGTTGTCAGCGGAGTGGTGCGGACCTGCCACTTCTCAGCCGATGGCCGCCGCCATATCGACGCCTTTTACCATGTTGGCGAAATATTTGGCTTCGAACTGGCGTCGGAGCACCGTTTTTCCGCCGAGGCGGTAACAGATTGCGTGCTGCTGCCCTGCCACCGTCACGGCATGGAAGAGGCAGCGGCGCTGGATGGTGTAGCTATCATGCATCTCTATACCTACGCCATGCGCCAACTCGACCGTGCGCGGGCGCACTCACAACTGCTCGGGCGTTGCAATGCCATGCAGAAGCTTGGCGTGTTTCTGCTCGAACTCTCGGCCCGCAAAGGAGATGCCGAAATCGAGCTGCCGATGACGCGCCAGGACATTGCCGATTATCTCGGCCTCACTGTTGAGACCGTATCGCGTACCATAGCGCATCTGGAGAAGGATGGGGTGATCTGCTTGATGAGAGCGCGTCACATCGTGGTGAAGGACCGCGACAGGTTGGAAGACTTGGCAGCCTGAGAATCGTTCCGTTAGGTTTTTGAAGTTACGCATCCTTTGTGATGTGCTCTTCGTGGCGGATCGGCGTGCAGTCTTCGTTGAGATGTTGAGGTGCCAATAAATGCCAGGCAAGCTCCTTATCCGTGATTTACGTCTAGCGTGGTTAATTGCACGGTAAGTGATTCGGACTTGTTCTAGAATTTATCAGTGTATTCTTTGTTCAGATGCGACGCCGATTGATCGCCAACTTAAGATATTGTCCGCGAGGTTGACTTTGAAGAGTTCGAAGTCGAGGACCAGGGGCTAAAAATTCTGTCCCTATTTCTCATGGGCTGAAATCAGTCAAGCGGCTTTGAGCCGTTCTACTCCCGAGCCGCAATACGAAAATAGGCACCGCGCCCTGTATTCTCCTGCGCTGCGTGCGTTAACTAGGATATGATAAGATGCACGGGGCTTCGTTGCGCAGCATCCTGCATTCGTCGGAGGTGGAAGACAGGGCGTGGCGCGGCAGGATGGACGGTTCGATGGTTTCTTCTCCTTGGTTCGGATTTGCCGTGGCGCTTGGCATTGGGCTGCTGATCGGGCTGGAGCGTGAGCGCAGCAAGGGCTCAGGCGCTCAGCGGCGGGCAGCGGGGATCCGGACGTTCGCGCTGGCGGCGCTGCTCGGCGCCGTGGCCGGGCATCTCGGCGGGGAACTGCTAGCGCTTGTCATGCTCGGGGTGGTGGGGCTTGCGGGCTTGTCCTACTGGCGGGACCGCAGTGATGATCCAGGGCTGACCACCGAGGTTGGGCT
>JAKAEC010000057.1 GCA_021818425.1 Pseudomonadota bacterium | reverse complement strand
ACAAAGAAACTCTCAATGGTGACCTACGTAACACTGTCTCCGAACGCAAAGATGACCGACGGGCCCACCGAAGTTGGCAGGGAATCCCCAATGATGCTTACCGAAGATATACAAGACCCGACTTATTCAGGGTATTTGAGGCAGTCCGGATAGGTGGATGAAGCGCTGACACACCGATACATCTCTATCGCTGAGGCTATTATTGTCACGGATTGCATCTGCGGCGGCACCCATAAGGTGTTGCCCGTCCTGGCAACACAATCGGCAGAAATGCCAGTGTAAAGAACACAACGACTGTCGTAGAGTCTACATCAACACACGACGCTCACACGGAGCCTCTGCTTTTCGTGCCTAGTCATTCGCCCCAAACTTTGCACTAACTCCTCTACTTGTTGCGTTGACCGCTCACATCGCCCGAAGTGAAAGCATCGGCGATGCAGTGACTAAGATTATCTCCCAGAATCTCTTCCTAGATCTTATGCAATACGGCTCGGGCCGCGCTGATCTGCATCAAAATATCGCTGCAATAGCGATTATCCTCGGCCATATGCAGCATGCCGCCGACCTGGCCTTCGACTCGCTTCAGTCGCTGCGTCACTTTGCGCCGTGTCGTGTCATGCATATCGCCGAACTCTTGAGAATATACCCTCACGGGTATACTGGAGGAAGCAGCCTGCGGACAAACCATTCAAAGCCACTCAGGCAGGCGACGGCGTCGGCCTCATGTCCGAACATCAACATCATGCCAATCATCACTCAGCGCCGGCCTCAGACGGAGTGAAAGACCCAGTTTGCCGCATGATCGTAAATCCCTCCACCTCCAAGCATCAGGCCGCTCATCAACGGGCAGGTTTATCGGTTCTGCTCGGACTGCTGTCGTGAAAAATTCGTAGCGGATCCGGGTTACGATCTTGCGCCAGCCGCGGAACCGCCCCCTGCACCCACGGGCACCATCTATACTTGTCCGATGCACCCGCAAATCCGGCAAGACAACCCTGGCGTCTATCCGCTGTGCGGTATGGCGCTGGAGCCCATGGCCCAACCCATCATACCGGGCCCTATACCAAAGCCTGGTCCCCAGCCCGAGGAGGGTTGAGCAATGGCCGTCCCCGCGCAGAGTAGGATGACGGCGGTGGCGGATAGCCACATTGCGGAGAGGTGGCGCTTCAACATGTGAAGAACCAAAGCACAGCGTGCCTAGCTCGGCATTGATTGGTATCAAACCTACGGCGTCGGACCGCGGGACCGTATGAGGATCAACGCTTCGTCGTAGCGGCAATGTCATCAATTACCGCCTTCAGTTGGTCTCGCACTTTTTGTGCAACCTCGCCAAGGGACGGATTATCAATCGCTTGCATTGAGGCCACGGGATCGACCGCAGATATCTCAACCATACCGTTGCCGCGATCCTGTACAATGACATTACAGGGCAGCATTGTGCCGATCTTATCCTCGGCCTGCAGCGCCTTGTAGGCCATTTGCGGATTGCAAGCACCCAGAATGCGGTACGGCCTGAAGTCGACGCCAAGCTTCTCTTTCAGCGTTGTCTGCACGTCGATGGCGGTCAACACGCCAAACCCATGCTGTTTTAGTAGGATTTTGGTTTGTTCTACAGCCTCTTCGAAGGGCATCTGTGTGGTAGTCGAGAAGTGATAGGTCATGGGCGTCTCTCCGTTTCATCTCAGTTTGTATATTACTATTTTCAATTCAAGATGCTGCATAGCGGAGGGCCGAAATGGCCAGTCAACGTTACCGAGTTAAAATCAGAGAAATAGATGTTTCAAAATACACCACCCAATCGGTAGTCGCCCCTTTTCGCGGGAGCAATATCTCTATCAACGATTAGGCCAACGCCTAAAGTTTAGAATATCTCAGACCGCTAATCTGTATCAACAGCCTTAGATCCTCAAGCGCAGCAGCACGATGGGCGATTCAGACTTTAGATAATGCTGCCGGCTGACGTCAGCGATCATGCTAATTTGCGTCGGCCTCCGTACGAGCCATTCCTGCACGAGCGCTTCGCGCAATGTCCCATCGCTTGTAGATAAGCTATGCGCAAGGAGGCCGGAATTCGCGGTAATGTGGCGCGACAATGATGTTTAGGGGCACGGTGATGATCTGAAAATCTTACACCATCTGGTCGCCGGTGCGCTCTCAATGGGGTTATCAGCCTTTGCCGTTGACGGGCGGCCTGATCTTACAATGGTGATTTATCATCACACAACTTCCCCGGATGCGGACTAGAGCCGCGCCGTTCTTAGGAAGCACGCATGAGAGTGTTACCAATACTCGTCTTTCAGGCAGAGCAAAATAGTCGTTAGATGACCCAAACGGACGTGTAGATTTACAGCGCCACGTGGGGTTCTGCCGAGGTCACCATCAGCATCATCTGGCAAAGGGATGAAGGATAAATTCTAACTCGCGCGTGGAATGCCTTCGGTCCATCTGACAATACACGGACTAGCACGCCTCGGATTCCAATGGTGCCCGTTGTCTGCGAAGCGCATCAACCAGCACCTTGTACTAAGGCACAGCCGATGCCTTCTCCAGATAAGCTTTTTTGATACGAATCAAGGCTGCGGAAGAAGAAGCCGTTATGCTCGACTAGCTTTCTGCAGGGGATTTTTATATGCGCAGATCAGCCGCGGCGCAACCCGACGGTCGGACTCCGGTACGGGATGCCAAGACCAGCCCCGACATCGTAGATAATAGTACGGTGCGTGCGACGCTCCCGCAATTCCGAACATTAGATCGGACATTGCACGCAATGGCTGCCCGTATGACGCAGGGTGTGTCTAACCGGGTTATTCTGGGAGCGTGGATCGAATGGGCCAGCCAGCTTGCCGCCTCTCCCGGCAAGCAAATGGAACTCGCAGCACAAGCCATGATTGAGGGCTTGCGTTTTGTCCTGCAGCAACCCAGCGGAATGATCGGCGATGTGGCCGCCTGGACGCCGAAGCGGACGGATGATCGCCGCTTTTCGGCGAAGGAGTGGCGCGTTTGGCCGTTCAACAGCTTGGCGAGGCTGCATATGATCTCTGAAAACTGGTGGCTTGAGGCTACACGAAATGTGCCTGGCGTCGCTAGAAGAACCGAAGATGAAATGCATTTTCTGGCTCGCCAAGCTGTCGATATGTGGTCGCCCGCCAATATTCCCTGGATGAATCCAACCGTAATTTCTGCCACCTTTAAGTCTGGTGGTTTCAACCTGTTATGTGGCGCAAGAAATTTTTGGCAGGATTTCGAGCGTAACCTCTCCGGTGAACTGCCTTACGGGACAGAGAATTTTGTTATCGGCCAGAATGTCGCTACCGCAGACGGCGAGGTGATTTTTCGTAACGACATGATGGAACTCATCCAATATACCCCAGAGACGGAGATGGTTTTTTCCGAACCCATTCTTATCGTTCCAGCGTGGATCATGAAATATTACATCCTCGACCTGTCGCCAAATAACTCCTTGGTGCGCTGGCTGGTCGCGTGTGGGCATACGGTATTCATGATTTCCTGGAAGAACCCGGACGATCATGATCGCGGCATCAGCCTTGACGATTACCGGAAGCTCGGTGTCATGGCTGCACTTGATGTTCTCGGCAAGATACTGCCTGGGCGGAAGGTTCATGCCTGCGGATACTGCCTTGGCGGCACAACTCTCGCGATCGCGGCAGCTACTATGGCACGCGAACACGATGAACGGCTAGCCACCGTGACGTTGCTCGCAGCTCAGACTGATTTTGCTGAGGCTGGCGAACTGCTCCTGTTTCTCGATGAGCGCCAGATCAGCTTGCTTGAAGATCTGATGTGGGAACAAGGCTATTTGGATACACGCCAGATGATGGCAGCGTTCCAGGCAATGCGGTCCAATGAGTTGATCTGGTCACGGCTTGTCAGTACTTATATCCTCGGCGAACGCGAACCGATGACAGACCTTAGCGCCTGGAATGCGGATCAAACACGGATGCCAGCGCGGATGCACGGTGAATATCTACGCGGCTTGTTCATCGAGAACCGTCTCTCTGGTGGGCGCTTTGCGGTAGATGGGCGCGTGATCGCGCTGCACGACATTCATGTACCACTGTTCATTGTCGCCACTGAGAAAGACCACATCGCGCCGTGGCGATCTGTCTACAAACTCGCGCTATTTACCGACACCGACCTCACCTTTGCACTAACAACGGGCGGGCACAACGTCGGCATCGTCAATCCGCCGCACGCGGCGCGCGGTTCGTTCCGGACGGGCAGACGTCTGCCGGGCCAGCGCTACATGGATCCGGATCGTTGGGCCGCCGGCGCCACGCAGAAAGCCGGTTCCTGGTGGCTCGCTTGGCAGGAGTGGCTCGCGGAACAAAGCACCCCGACGCGTGTGCCGCCACCAGCGATGGGTGACGCCGAGCTGGGACTTGTGCCGCTGGCTCATGCGCCCGGCACCTATGTCCATATGCAATGAGCGAGACTGATTGCATAGGCAACCGGTTGGAGGTGGCACGCAGTCGGTTACGATACGGTCACGCCGCAGAAGGTCGGCGCACCCATTTAACAAATTCTAGGATGATGAAAATCAGGCTAGAGGCGGCCGTTACTGCGGCGAATTCGGTAAAGCGCAGCGGCGCCGCGCCAAAGGCTTGGTTGAGGCAAGGCGTGTAGACGACCGCAAGCTGCAGCAGGAAAGTCAGGAAAATGGCACCCAGCAGCGGTTTGTTGGACCATAATCCCAAGCGGAACAACGACGTGCTCGATGAGCGGACCGCCATGATCTGCCACATTTGCACGAGTGTGAGCACGGTGAATACCATCGTCTGCCAGTGCGTATCCCGTGCGCGAATTGCAAAGGCTTCCGTCATCAACGTGATTGCGGCCATAACCAAACCGGTCCAGACTATATCGAAGGCCATACCGCCGGCGAACAACCCTTCGCGCGGGGGGCGGGGCGGGCGGGACATGATGTCCGGCTCAGCCGGTTCAGCGGCCAGAGCGAGACCGGGCAGACCGTCCGTCACGAGATTGATCCAGAGGATCTGGATGGGTTGAAGCGGCATGGGCAAGCCAAAGAACGGGGCCAAGAAGATCGTCCAGATTTCCGCTGAATTGCAGGCTACGACAAAGCGGACGAATTTGCGGATGTTGTCATAAATGCGCCGCCCTTCACGCACCGCGGCAACGATCGTCGCGAAGTGATCGTCCAGAAGAACGAGGCTGGCTGCCTCGCGCGCGACATCCGTGCCGCCCCTGCCCATGGCCACGCCTATATCCGCCTGAGCAAGGGCTGGCGCATCGTTCACACCATCGCCCGTCATGGCCACAATCTCACCATTGGCCTGCAGCGCCGTAACAATGCGGATTTTCTGCGCCGGATCGACCCGAGCGAACACGCTCGTCCCAGCCACAAGGCGACGTAGCGCCGGATCATCTAGCTCCCGTAATTCACCCCCTATACGCACCGCCGCATCGTCCGCGCCTTCATCCACGATGCCGATCAACCGGGCGATCGCACGTGCCGTGACGGGATGATCGCCGGTGATCATCACCGGACGAATGCCCGCCGCGCGGCACGTTGACACGGCGGTCCGGGCTTCCGGGCGTGGCGGGTCAAGTAGGCCCGCGAGACCAAGAAATTCCAGATCCCGTTCCAATTCTGCGGTGCCTTGCGGCTGATGCTGATGTATCCGGCGGGCGACGGCCAGCACGCGCAAGCCATTGGCCGCCATGGCAGCAGCGGCCTGCATGATGGCGCTATGATCTATCGATGAGAGGTCCGACGATCCAGCGATGCCGGTACACAGCGGGATTACCGTTTCCGGCGCGCCTTTGGTATAGCTTACCAACGTGTCACCCTGTCGGTGCAACGTTGTCATGCGCCGCCGTTCAGCTTCGAACGGTATTTCGGCGAGCCGTTTTTGGCGCGTAGTCTCCTGGGTGGTATCAAACCCAGCTTGGCTTGCGGCATGCCACAGCGCGGTCTCAGTGGGATCTCCACGCGGCACCCCCGTCTCGTCAGGCGCGGCATCGTTGCACAGGAGCAGCGCCCGCAGCAGTTCGGCTTCGGCAGAATTCTTAGCGCTCAGCTCCTCGCTTTTCGCCGAGCGACCCGCGATCCAGACCTCCGTCATTCGCATCTCATTCAAAGTCAGCGTGCCGGTCTTGTCGGAGCATATGGTGGTGACAGAACCGAGCGTCTCCACGGCCGGCAGGCGGCGTATAAGCGCCTTGGCGGCAGCCATGCGAGAGGCACCGAGCGCCAGCAGGACGGTGACAACTGCCGGCAGCGATTCCGGGATCGCGGCAACGGCGAGGCTGAGCGCGGTCAGTAACATCAGCAACGGCGCTTCACCGCGCAAAAGCCCAGTGCCAAAGATCAACGCACAGATCGTGAGTGCCGCGATAGCAATCTGTCGGCCAAATTGCGCGAGGCGCCGCTGCAAGGGGGTGAGGCCGGGAGAGGCGCTCTCGAGTAAGGCGGCAATCCTACCAAGTTCAGTCGCCATGCCGGTTTGCGTGACCACGCCGCGCCCGCGCCCGCTCAATACAGTAGTGCCTTTATAGGCAATGCACTGCCTGTCCGGCAGTGCACTGCCGGCCGGCACAGGGGCCGTCTGCTTCAGGACTGGGACGGATTCGCCGGTCAGTGCCGCTTCGCCTATATGCAGCCCCGGCGCGTAAAGGAGGCGGATATCGGCTGGCACCACATTGCCAGCTTCGAGCGCGACTAGATCCCCCGGCACCAACGCCGCCGCAGGTAGAACGCGCAGATGACCTTCGCGCTTAACCGTCGCCATGGGGGCGGCCAAGCGGCGCAGTGCGGCCATCGTGTTTTGCGCCCGCAAAGCCTGCACGAACCCGACCACAGCATTCAAGATAACGATCGCAAGGATCACGGCAGTGTCTTCCACATCACCGACGATACCGGACAGGATGGCGGCGCCGATGAGCAGGAGAATCATAAAATCGCTAAATTGCGTAAGCAGCAAAACGAACCGGCTGGGGAGCTTGCTTTCGCGGATTTCATTCGGCCCGTAGCGCTGCAAACGAGCGGCGGCCTCGCCTTCATCCAGCCCCTGCACGGCATCGCCGCCGAGTGCCGCCAACACCGTTTCCGCATCCAGCGCATGCCAGGTAGTTTCGTCCTGGGCGGGCGTTAGCTCAGCGCGCGCCATGGAGATACAGCACGTAGGAGTTAAGCAGATACATGGTGAACAGCCCGAAGCTGATCCAACCGACTGTGCGGAATAGTCTGTTCTGTGGCCGGTAAAGCAGGCCGGCGATCAACAACCCCGACATGACCATGCACGACAATGCCGAAATTACATGGATGGGTGAGACGTGATATAAGATTGGCCCTCGGCGGTAGAACAAATCGTCCACACCTAGGATCAGCATGTTGAACATATTGCTCCCAAGGATATTGGCCATTGCTAGGTCCACGGCGCCGATCCTCGCCGCCTCGACACTGACGATGAGTTCCGGCAGAGAGGTGACAGCGGCAACAAAAAGTGTGCCGACAAATGTCTGCTGCCAGTGCATGATGCTAGCCAATTGCACGGCCACGAAGGGCAGAGCACTGCCGGCCGCCACCACTAGCGCCGCCGCCCCGGCATAGGCACGAACCGCCTGCGCCAGGGATTGGGCTGCGTAGCGTGTTTCGACCGTCTCGACCCGCTGCTCTTGGCTCGCTTGCTCGTAGATAAAAATGGCGCGCGCGCCGAAGGCATAAAGCAAGAAAATGATCGGCGTGTAGCCGCCAATACCGAAGGCCGAAAAAGCCAGTCCTTGACCGTGTAGCGCCAGGCTCATGCCGGCAAAGCTGATCATCACAATGCCAAAGGCGGCAGACAGGATATGACCCTGCCGCACGCGCCGATAGACGCTCTCTTCGCGCAGCATGAAATCCAACACGATCAGAATGGCAAGGTTGAAAACGCAGCTACCAAACACGTCACCTACCGCCGTATCCGGCGCGTTGGCGAAACTAACGGCGCTGATTCCCGTACTTAGCTCCGGCAAGGAGGTGATGGAGGCCACGAAGATGAGCCCGACCCAACCACCTGACAGGTTAGTTTTCACCGCGATCACATCGCCATTGCGGGCTAGAACCGGCCCGGCCAACCCAACCAACGCAAGACACAGTAGAAATGCGAACCAGACGGTGGCAGGTGAGGGGCTCACGGCACTTGCCGCTTGAAACGCTGGCGGAAAACAGACAACAGCAGCAGGGTGACGGTCATCGCTAGCGGTCCAAGGATGAGGCCGGGCGGGCCAAACAACAGGATCCCGCCGACAATAGCAATGAAGACCGGCACCGTATGCAGTTTAAGGCGGTTGCCCACCAAGATCGGGCGTACTACGTTATCGATCTCCCCGACCATAAGCACTCCCCATAAAGCGAGGATTATGGCTTTCGTCTCATGCCCTTCCAGGGCGAGATAAACGGCCTCCGGAATCCAAATAACAAACGTACCGAGAACGGGCACGATGGCGAGCAGGCTCATGACAATGCCCCAGAACAACGGAGCCGAGAGCCCCAGTGCCCAGAACATCAGCCCTGCCAGCGAGCCTTGGAGGGCGGCAACCATGATCGTACCATAAACGATGGCATGGACCGTACCGGTCGTGCGGCGGAAAAGTTGGTTTGTCTCGACATCGTCGAGCGGCAGCAGATCGCGGATCGCCGCGCAGGCGATTTTCCGGTCCCGCAGGAAGTAGAAAAGGATATAGAATGTCAGGACGATCTCGATCACTTGTGCAACCGAACCGCGCAGCACAGAGGCACCGGTTTGGCTGAGCGCGGTGAGCACCCGGCTGATTAGGCCGGACACGTCAATCTGCTCCTGCAACCAAGCCAAGGAGGCAGGGATCTTCAACGTCCCATGAGCAGCCAGCTTCGCCTGGATAAAGCTAGCGCCGGAAATTGCGCCATACGCGAGCCTTTCCAGCACCAGTGTCATTGGCGCCCCAACGACAAGAATCGCGGTCAGCACGGTTAACCCCGCTGCCATGCTCATATTTGGCACGACCTTTTCCAGCCTAGCCTGGAGCGGTGAAAACAAGACGGCAAGTGCAAATGCCCAGGTGAGCGCGCCGAGGAAGGGTACGGCCAACAAGGTGCAAACAAGCACACCGCCGACTATCGCGAGAGCAAGGACCGCGTTCCCACTCCACTGAGCGGATCCCCGGCCAGCACCGGGAGGCTGGAAATCACTCATGCGGCCACTCGGTCAATCCGCCTTGCCCGCCCTGTTTGCTCCTGTCCACGACCGGCTTTGGATAGTTCAGTCTGGAAGCACACCATGATTAATTTTTAACTAGGGCCGCTCTCGTGACATTGATTTGTATCAGTTTTTGGGACAGGTGCCGCCGCTGCATTCGCGTAGCGCCACCAGGGCGATGTCCAGTATCGAGATGGCTTGCCACTGCCGCAATGCCGTTCAAGGGCACTATCAGGTTGACGTAGAAAGCACCAGATTTGGTGCTTTGGTCTGCCCTGACATCCGGGCCGTGATCGGGTTTGTCCCACCGAAGTAGGGGTTGGTCGATCTCGGGTCGGCGGTGGAACCCCTCCCACCGGATCGGGTGCTTCGCACCCTTCGCTCGCCGAACTGGCGCACCAATTCGGCGAGGACTGACGCCTTTGACTGGAACACGGAACCGATAGACAGCGCACGGCGCTGTCCGATGTTCCGCGCCGCATTGACGTCGGCATGCATGGTTGAGCCGCACCAGAGGCACCGGAACGTGCTTTGTGATGGGCGATTTTTCTTGTCCATATAACCGCAGCACGAACAGGTCTGCGACGTGTAAGCGGGATTCACCCCTTCCGAGGTAATTCCGAAGCGATCTTGGACGTCGGCCAATTTGGCCCGAATGACGGAGCGACCGCAGTTCTGGATGATGCGGTTGAGGCCGCGTGATAGCGCCGGGTTCTGGAAGTTTAGTCGTTCGAGAACGAGAGAAGCTGGCCGATTGGTGGCTACGAGGGCATTC
>JAKAEC010000056.1 GCA_021818425.1 Pseudomonadota bacterium | reverse complement strand
GAGGTCAGCCGCGCCGGCCCGACCCTCGGCAAGGCGATCCAGGACGCCACCATCGAGGTCGGCCGGGATGTCCGGGGCAGCATCGATCAGGCCACCCGGACCGCCAGTAACACCATCACCGAAACAATTGCCACCGGCACCAGAAAGATGGACGCTGCAATCGGCGAGACCTTCAGCCAGGCCACCACCCTGCTCAACCAGGCCGCCGACAACCTCCGCTCCGGCGCTACCGCAAACCGCGACAGCTTCATTGCCCAATGGGAAGACCTTGCCGCCAAGGCCACGACGAGAACCCTCGATGAGCGCGTCCGTATCGAAGCCGCACGCTCTCGCCGGGCCACGCTCGGCGCCTTCTCCATGGCTCTCGCCATCACGGCCATCGCCTTCGGCGCCTCGATCTTCATCGCCCATCGTCAGGGCTGGCGCCATGGTTACCGCACCGGCCAGGCCGATCTCCTCACCCACGTCCATAACCAGAAAAGCCGTGCCTCCTGGGCCAATACACCCAATGGTATCCTGGCCTATCAGCTCTACAAGGCCGGCTTCATCCACCAACTTGCTACCTGCTCCCGACCGGGATGGAAGATTATAACCAGAGACGGCAAGCCGCTCTGCCTTCCAGAAGCAACAAAACACGGATCCGTCTACGGTTGGTTCCTGAAATGACCCATCCCCCCAGCCCTTTCACTTCAAACTCAAGTTCACACGACAGATCAATCAGAGAGGCACTTCATGAATTATCCCGTCTAGGAGTTGCCAGCACGATCACAGGGTTGCTTGCATGGGTGGAAAAGCACAACCGGCGGACAGAATGTCCAGTGACTTCTTATCCACACCGAAAGTTATCCACAGCATAAAGTTCAATTTCTCTTATATTCAAATTCGCCGCGAAAAAATTAAGATGAATCAATTAGATAGGTGGGTAAATTCAGACCAAACGGGCGGTTATACAGGACTAAGTGGGCGGGCAATTCAGACCTAAGGGGCGGGCAATTCAGACCAAACGGGCGGAGTGGTCTTTGCTGGCGTTCTGATGGCCAGGCGGCCGCTAACCGATCGCTTTGGGCTATCGAAAAGGGCGCTGAGCGCAAGCTTGGAAGCGAAACCGCCCGATAAAAAGTTCCTTCGAGGGCAGTGCAGACCAAACGGACGGCCTTCCCGGAGTCGGTGCTGCGTTGAATTCAGACCAAACGGGCGGCTCCTCTGGCAGCGGATTCTGGTTCAGACCAGACTTGATAAGATGTCCTGTTCCTGATATGGCTTGCTGAGTATGAGCCTTACGATTTCCCAGAAAACCAACGCGGCCGGGTTTCCAAAGCCGAGCGAGCTGATTGAGATAACTGGCGCGCACCAGCTTGAGGCGTCTGACCGCGCCATACAGAACATGCTGTTTCAGCATGCCCACGACAGCGGCCGGATGACGCATGCGGACGCGGAGTGGGAAATCACCTTCGCGGAAATCCGCCGCCCCCTGTCGAAGCACGAGAGCAACGACCGCGTGCGGGCGAGCCTCGACAAGCTGATGAACATTCAGGTGGTGGTGCATTATCTGTCGGTTCGCGGCGAACCGCGCACGATGAAGACCCACCTGCTGGAATTCACCGACACCGATGACCGTGACGGCGACAACGCGACGGTCGTGTTTGGCATTCCCAAAAAGCTCCGGGCTGCCCTCGCCCGGTCAAACCGCTGGGGTCGCGTACGGTGTGAAATCACCTATGCGATGACCAGCAAATACGCGATTGCGCTCTACGAGCTGGTCTGCCTGCGGATAAACCTACACACCTGCATCGAAGTGTTCACGATTGAGCGTTTCCGCGATTTGCTCGGTGTTCCGCCGAACGCCTACGCGGACGGTCAGGACTTCCGCCGCAAGGTGGTCGAGCCTGCGGTGCTGGAAGTCAATAAGATGTCCGACGTGCATGTGGACATCGAACTCCGGCGCAAGCATGCGCGCGCCGCCATTCACGAGGTCGCGGTTGCGTGGCGCAAGCAGGAAGGCGACGAATTCCGGGAGTCTATGCGGGAGAGGAACCGCAGCAAGGTCGGCCGGAAGGCGCGGTTGCGCGGGCTGGTGGAGGCGGTCGAACCCGGCGCGTTCACTCTGGCCGATGCCGCCGGAGCGGCGGGCGTAGCCGTACCGAGGCGCGGGGAAGGGCGCGAAGCGGCAGTGGCGGAGTAGATTTCTAGATTTTCACATATCCACATTTTCGGACATCCGAAAATGTGGATATGTTAAGTTTTTGACTTAACCCAGTCTTCCAGCAGTTCCTGCAACACGTCTGATAGGTCGCGTCCGTCATCGTCCGCCTGCAACCGTGCGGCGGCCGCACGCTGCGTCTGGCGTTTGAGAAAGTGGGAATAAAGCTTCCACTCGGGGTTGCTGCGCTTGCCGGTGGCCGGGCGGCCCCTGCCCTTCTCGGCTACCGGTGTCATTGCTGGCGCTGATGGCGGGAGCACCTCAATCGGCTCCGGCGCTTCCGCTTCAGGCGGCTGCCGGTGGAGTTCCGCAAGTGCTGAGAATTTGCCCCGTTTCTCAGCCATGGACGACTTCCTTTGCCGCCGCTTCGTAGGCATCCCACGCGCGGGCGGCGTTGCGGTCGTCCTTCACGGCATAGACCGGCACGCCCTCTGCGGCGGCTTTCTCAAACGCGGCGAGGCGAGGGATTTTGGACGCAAACACAGGGATGCCCTCGCTGTTGAGCACGTCCCGGAGCTGCTGGCCTTCGGTACGGGGTTTGGGTGGCACCATCGTAAGCAGCACCCGATGTGCCTTGTTTCCGAGGCTGCGGAGCTTGGCGAGCGTGTGGATCAACCCATCCGTCGCTACGCTTTCCGGCACGGCGGGAATGACCAGTAGGTCACAGTTTTCGGCCAAGTCCCTGAAATCGTCGTCGGTCGGGTTGCCCTCGGTGTCGATGATGATGTGCGTGAAGTCGCGGATATGGTTCACCATCTGCGCGTGTGTCACGACTTTGAAAGGCAGGCCGGTGTCCCCTCCCCGCTTGCTCCACTTGGTCGCGCTGCGGATGGCGTCACCGTCCACCAGCAGCGTGGGAGCAAGGCGTTGCAGGTAGGCGGCCAGATGGATGGCCGTAGTCGTCTTGCCGACGCCGCCTTTGTAGCTTGTGACTGTGATTATCATATATCCGTCTATTCGAAAATCTAAATTACCGCCTATGTAGATATACGAAAATCTATTCCTATGTCTATGCTGCATTTTCACCCTGCCGATTATGTGAAAATCCGAAAATATGAATATCCGAATTTCCATATATGTATTAATGTGCTATGAACCTCACCCAAACGAGCAGCCTCGCGGGAAGGGGGGGCGGTCGTGGCCATCTAAATCACTAGACACTTGACGCAACTACTGGTAATCCGTAGTGCCTGTGCAGGATGAGTTTTTCCAGTGGGACGATGCTAAAGCGTCCAGCAATTGGCGGGACCATGGCGTCACATTTGAAATGGCGCGTGAAGTGTTCAAGGACCCGTTCGCTCTTGAATGGATAGACGATACTCAGGGCGTGCAGGAGCCGCGATATTCTATTATTGGCTTGGCCGAAAATCGTATGCTGTTTGTCGCTTACACGATGCGAGGCGAGGTTATTCGCATCATATCGGCTCGAAAAGCGGAACCCTATGAGCGCCGGAGGTATCATGATGACAACGACTAGCCATGACTGGAGCCGCGCCGACGCGATGACGGAGGATGAAGTCCGCGCTGCAGCGCTAAAGGACCCTGACGCACAGCCCCTGACGGAGACGCGTCTGGCACGCATGCGGCCTGTGCCTCGCACCAAGACAATGCGCCGTGCGCTTGGCCTGACGCAGGAGGCGTTCGCTGCGCGCTATCATATTCCGCTCGGCACGCTACGCGATTGGGAGCAGGGAAGGGCGGAACCTGACCAGACGGCACGCGCCTATCTGACGGTCATCGCTCGCGACCCGGAAAGCGTTTCACGCGCACTTGAGTCGGGACCGCATGCATGACTGATGATGCCGATTGACGGCAAGGACGAACGTGGCCCGTGAGTGACCAGCTCGAAATCTGGATGGATCAGCTTCACCTGGTGGCCCAAGGCGATAAGCCGCCGGCCCCAGTGGTGCGCCCCGGCACAGGCTTCGAGCGCCACCTCGGTCGGCGCCAGCCGGGCGAAGAACCGCTCAATCTGCGCGCGCCCGAGGTCGTGGCGCAAAACCGGTCGTTCCTTCTCGTCCACCGCGTGGATCGTGAAAACATGTTTGGACGTGTCGATCGAAATCCGCTTGTATTCCATCGGGCGGCCCTTTCATCGGGTTGGTTATTCGACCCTACCTTGGCACATTCGATGCCGGCGGGCCGTCCACCCCAACAATCAAGTCGCCAAAACCCGCTTGCCAGCGTCAAACCAATCCGATTAACGTTCCGAGGTCGCGATCACTTTCTCATCCAGATTGTCGCGCTACACGTCGAACGCGGCACATTCGGCCGGCGCATCTGCCATGGATGTTCCCCTCTCCCGAATCGAGGTGACCCATCGATTCAGGTCGCCGGCGGTTTGTCACGTGCTCCTTCACCCGATTGCCCTGCTGCGCACCCGGTCCGCCAAGCCTTCAAGGGCGTTCTTTCATCGCCGCTGCCGCCCGTTCCTGCATGAGGGCGGCTTCCTCGGCACGACCTGACGCCGCCAGCGCGGCGATGACGCCGGCGCGGTCAGCCCGGGGTTCGCGGTCATGAGGCACATGCGGTCGTTCGCGGCTTCGGCAAGCAACTGATTTGATTGGATTTCGGCCTTCGTCGACGGTGGCAAATGGCTCAAACATGTAGGCACACGACTCTCGCGTTTGTGTCTTTATAAGCCGTGATGAACTCGCTACGAGTGCGGCATGTATCTTCGGATGACCCAGCGGCGGAATCGGGACGGATCGGTCGTCACCTACTATGCCCTCGCTGAAGCGGTCTGGAACACCGAGGCCAAGCGCCGCGAAGCGCGGGTCATCCATAGCTTCGGCCGCGCCGATCAACTCGATCGCGCCGCCCTCGAGCGCCTGGTGCGCAGCATCAACCGGGTGTTGGGCGAGGACACACAGACCGGTCGTGACCCGACCGCAGTCACCGCGCCGCCCGATATCGAGATCGACGCCGCCTTCGAGTTCGGCATTCCGCTGACAGCGCGGCATCTGTGGGAGGACCTCGGCATCGGCCCGGCGGTCCGGGATTGCCTGAGCAAGGCCGATCTCACCGCCCCGCACGAAGTGGCACTGTTCGCGATGGCAGCGAACCGGCTCGATGATCCGGGTTCGAAGCGTGCCTGCGCGGAGCGGTGGCTCGCCGACACTGCCTGGCTGCCGGAGGCGACCGACGTGACGGTCGACCAGCTCTACCGCGCCCTCGATGTACTCGCGGTCTGGGCCGAAGAGATCGAGCGGGCGGTGTTCCTGCGTGCCGCCGATCTGCTCCGCCTCGATGTCGATCTGATCTTCTATGACACCACGACGGCGTATTTCGAGATCGACGAGGCCGACGAGACCGAGCAAGTCTGGGCCGGGCGGCTGTTCGCCCCGCTGCGCCGGCGCGGCCACAGCAAGGAGGGACGCGACAATCAGCCGCAGGTGATCATCGCCATGGCGGTGACACGGGACGGCATGCCGGTTCGCTCCTGGGTGCTGCCGGGCGACACCGCCGATGTCGCGACGGTGGCGCGGATCAAGGAGGATCTGCGCGCCTGGAACCTTGGGCGCTGCCTGTTCGTCGGCGACGCTGGCATGTATTCGGCGGACAATCTGATGGCGCTGAGCAAGGGGCTCGGCCGCTACATCCTGGCGGTGCCGATGCGCCGGCTGCGCGATGTGGACGAGGCGGTTCTGACCCGACCGGGGCGCTATCGGAAAGTTGCCGATAATCTGCAGGTCAAGGAGGTCGTGGTCGGCGACGGTGAGCGGCGCAAGCGTTATGTCCTTTGCCTGAACCCCGAGGAAGCCGAGCGGCAGCGCCGGCATCGCGACGAGGTCCTGGCCAGCCTGCGCGCCGAACTGGCGCTGCTCGCCGCACGAGATGCCGATCATCCCAAGGCCGCCTGTTCGCTGCTCGCCTCCCGTCGCTACGGTCGCTACCTGAGCACGGATGCAGCCGGCCGACCGTATCTCGACGCCGACAAGATCCGCCATGCCGCCCGCTTCGACGGCAAGTTCGTCGTCATCACCAACGACGACACGCTCTCCGCAGAGGACGTCGCTCTCGGCTACAAAGGTGGGGCCATTATCGAAGCCTGCTTCCGGCGTATGAAGCAGACCGGGCTCGAGGTCCGGCCGATGTTCCACTGGCGCCCGCGCCGGATCGAGGCGCATGTCCGGCTCTGCGTGCTCGCCCTGCAGATGCAGCGCGCGGCGGAACTCCGCTGCGGCCTGCCCTGGGCGTGCATCGCCCACATCCTCGCCAGCCTGAAGGCCGTCCGCTTCCAGTTCGAGGGCCGGACTATTGTTCAGCGCACGAAAATCAGCCCCGAAGCTGCCGAGATCCTGAAAAACCTCGGAATATCAACGCCGAAGAAGCTGCTATCGGTTGCCGAGCCGCGGCACACACAGGTCGCCGCTTAGGCACACGCCCCGAATCCGCATCGAAAACCCATCGGCAAACAGCCGATCTTTCCTCACGCCTGCCCCATGACCGCGAACCCGGGCTTAGGGGCGTCCCGGTTGGCAGAGCGGACCAATGCCGTGGCTGAGACTGTCGCGCAAATCCTGAAACCCACAACAATTCCTTGCCAACAAATTGCCCTCGGCTATTATTTCATTAGCCATCTCTCAAAGTACAAATTGATTGGGTTGGCAACGTAGGGGCCATACGCCGGGCACGGAACGAATCCATTCGCCCGATAGAGCCTCTGGGCATCTGGAAGAAATTCCGTGGTTTCCAGCCTCAGAACCGACAGCTTGGCGGTCAAAGCCGCTTCCACAACGCGCGCCAGGAGCCTACTGCCTATACCAGTTGTTCGAACCTCGGCAACAACATACATGCGCTTCACCTCACCGGTACCGTCCTCGAACACCTGAAGCCCTGCACAGCCAACGGCTTGTCCGGCAATCCGCGCGATAAACATTTGCGTGTCGTCGTGTGCTAACCGATCAATTGGAGAGCCGTGATTCCTTTCCACCCCGCAGACCCGGTTTAAGAAATCGTCGAGAGCAGTTACCAAGTTAATCAGGTCCGGGGACCTTGCATCGGCCAGCTCAATTTCGATTCTATCGACAGTCATTCTCATCCTCTTTCTTGAAGAGAAGAGCGCATGACGCCGTGGTGGCTTGTCCCGTTTAGTTGCCGGACCGGCCACATCTTCTTCTGAAGGAAGAAAGCCACCTTGCTCGGGAAGCAGGTTGGCGCTGGGCGTCGGCCCAACTCTTGATGCTGGAGGTGACGATAGCCGGCAATATCGAACTGGGCAAGCACCTCAGTTTGAGGAATAACACGTGGCCGTCCCTGGATCGTATCGGTCTTCCTCGCAACAAGCTGACTGAAGGCTTTCGCCTCTACCCGGTCATTGAATGTCGCGCTTGTTGTACAGACCGTGTGAAAACCCCTCCGCCGACGATTCCCTGAATTGACGCGCGATGATACAATTTTTCATGGCGCATCTCAGAGGGACGGGCCGTTCGCAGCTTTTGCTTTTGCCCGAGGCGGTGGACGACTATGTAGGGCCGGAGAACCCGGTCCGCTTCGTCGAGGCTTTCGTGGACGGGCTCGACCTGGCGGCCATGGGTTTCACCCGCACCGCAGCCAAAGCGACGGGTCGCCCAGGCTATCACCCGGCGGACCTGCTGAAGCTCTACATCTATGGCTACCTCAACCGCGTGCGATCCAGCCGTCGACTGGAGGCCGAGACGCATCGCAATATCGAGGTGATCTGGCTGCTGCGGCACCTGAAGCCGGACTTCAAGACCATCGCTGATTTCCGGCGTGACAACCGGGTGGCGTTCAAGCCGGTGTTCCGTCAGTTCGTTCTGCTGTGCCGCCAACTCAACCTGTTCGGGCGTGAGTTGCTGGCCGTTGACGGCACCCGCATCAAGGCTGTGAACAACAAGACCCGTAATTTCACCCGCACCTCTCTGGCAAAATTCATCCGCGAGGCCGATGAAAAGCTGGCCTCCTACATGGGGGTTACGCATGAAAGATGCTGATCGCAGCTTGAGTATGGAAAACGGTAGTCGGTCGAATATTTCCGATTCTGACCGGTTGCTTGAATGGGAGTGGTTTTGGCCCGGGCCGCCGGCTCATCCACATCCTCAATCCGTTCTTCAAAAATGCCGCTATCTAGCATCTCATTGAAAAATATAGATAAAATTTCATGCGTAACCCCTGGTCCCTCTGAGTGGTAACGCTTCTGCGCGGAATAGGGGCCTCCGGGTCTAATTACTCGTCTGCCTGGACTATCCGTGATGCGCCCGGCAAGTGCCAGGTTGCCAGGACGGCTCCCCCGACGATGAGGAACGCGGCCAGGCCCAAAGTGACCGTGGCGACGGCCTTTCCTGCTAGAACCAACAGGAGGGTCGAGATGAGGGGCGCCAGATAAGACAGCGCTCCGAGAAGCGGCAGATCACCGTGTTTCGTGGCATGATCCCACGCAAGAAAAGCAAGACCGGTTGGTCCAACCCCAAGCAGAAAAATGGCGCCCCATTGCCAACCGCTCGGCCATATCGTCCGCTCCAACACGAGATGAGCGATCCCGCCAGCAAGCGACACGGCAGCGCAGACTCCAATCAGCATTTCGCTCGGAATTCGGGCGAAGCGGCGGTTGACCACAGAGTAGGCAGACCAGACAACCGCACAGCCGATGGCGGCAACATAGCCGAGAGCGCTACCCTGTCCTTCTGTCACCACGTTATGCCCGGCGAAGATGAAGCCCACCCCCAGTAAACCCAACCCTGCACCGCCGAGATGGCGTATCTGTAGTCCCGAACCATTTGGTAACAGCGCTGAGAACATCACGATCAGCAATGGCCAAAGATAGGCGATGAGGCTGGCACGGGCGGGCGGTATCGCCGCCAGTGCTTGGAAATACAGCGCGTGATACAGAAACAGCGCCAAGAACGCCGTTATCCACGGCAGAACAGGCTGACGCAGTCGCGCCAAGGCTTCTTTGCCTCGCAGAGTGAGGATCACCAAACCGGCGAGGAAGGCCACGCCAAAGCTCAGGGTGAGCAGCTCGAAGGGTGGAATACCGTGCGTCGCCGCTGTCAATAACGCCAACCCAGACCAAAAAGCGATGGCAACGCCGCCTAATGCCGTCGCGCGCAACTTCTCCTGTACCGCCATGACCCTCTCGCTTCAAACCCAGACCCAAATGGACCAAATTTGCGCGGAACGTCTTGGCTGATCTTACGGGAGTTTAGGCTTTTCCTGCGAAACAAGTTTTACGCTCTGTCGGATTTCTGCCGGCGTCTGACCGCGCACGCGGCGCAGGGCCCGGGTCATGGCGCTCTGGTCGCTATACCCGGCCCTTACCGCGACCTCGGCGATCGGCAAATTCGTAATGGTCAGCATCCGAGCCACTGCGTCGAGCCGCAAAGATATCAGATGGGCATGGGGCGTCGTAGAAAGCCGATCCCGGAAAGCCGCGTGAAGACACGTCGCGCTCATCCCAGCAGCATCGGCGATATCCGCCACCGTGATGGCGTCCGCTAATCGGTCTCGCATGAAAGAAAGCGCCCGTTCAATCTGTGAGCCCGTCCGGTCGAGAGAGCCCCCTCTTTGCACTAAGCGATCGAGCAACAATGTTGACCAGGCCCAGTGTTGATGAACGGATAGACCCTTCATCTCCCTTCCTGCGGTGGCATAGTCCAATAATCCCTGAATATCGGGGCCAACCTCAAAGAAGACAGGAAGGGAAATTTCTGCAGGATATCCACTTCCACCTACCGGCATATCGAGAACTATAAAGGCATTCTGCCCCTTGGCGAAGAAACTGTGCGCGCTCCCGGCCGCTATGAAAGATCCGACACCGTTCTTCACACGCCCGACGCTCCGCCCGACTTCCATCTCGAGATCGCCACAATAAGGAAAGACGAACTGATGAAACCCATGTGCATGACGAGCGACTTCGGCGGAATAAAACCGAGTAGTGATTGAAACCGCATTCATGGATGACCTCGTCATGGATTCTTTGGGGACCTTAATCTCGGCAACGCAGCTTCCAATGTGCGTTAATCATCCCATGAGATGGCCTAGGAGTTTGGCCGTCTTCGGCATGCTTAATATAATTCTGACCAAGGTTACGCAATTGGCTTTGCCCCAATCTACTTGACTTCGCGTGCGGTTCAAAAAGGAGACGGCGCTAGTGCACTGACTCATTCGGATGGTTCAGGAATTTGAGCGAGCTTTTCGAAGATTGAGGCTGGGGTTGCGGTCCAGAGGAATGGCTTGGAATTCTTGTTGTGCGCCTTGATGTAGCGCTTGATAGC
>JAKAEC010000055.1 GCA_021818425.1 Pseudomonadota bacterium | reverse complement strand
ATGGAGGTCGCGCGGGCTTTTTCGGCACCGATGCGGAATAACATCCGGCGGTCAACCCCCTGGGAGGGGCTTGGCGCCCAGTCCAGTTGACCAGCATGGACCAGCACTGTTTGGCTTAGATCGGTATTCAACTGCATAGCTTATAACTCCGTTAGGCCGCCATCGAAGACGATCTGGGCGGCCGCGGGGCACCCCAAAGCTGGAAGTATCGCCAAAACATCGTACCCCTGAAGACGCAGCCTGGCTTTTCTTGTTTTGTGCGATCGTTTCGACCAGTCATGATCGACACTGAACGCGGTGCTGTGAAGTCGATGCGGACCAAATTACCCTGGCCGCGCGTGCCCACACGGACCAGCACGCTTGGAGCAATTTCAACTCGGCGGTCATCACCAACCAATGGAAAATCATGGCCGTCCCGGTCACGCCGGATGATGAACGAGCCCGGATTGATAACATCAACAACCGTATCCAGTATAAAAGTCCTCGCCAGGACGGAAGGCTAGGCTCAGGCCCATATTCACCTCACTCAGTCACGCCGCGTCTCTGCCTAGCGTCTCTCTGTCGGTAAGTCGATGCCAAGACAAATGGTCAAGGCCGAAGCATCTGATTCAGTCAATTGCAGGGTACTCGGCCATTCTGCTCATGACGGTTCCATCCTAGGTTAGAGTTAGAACCTTCGGCAAAGCTGGGGCGGACCGACGTAAATCTCTATGATATTCTGAACGGGTATTGCCGCTTGTTGGTCTATAGGTTCTAATGCGACCGCAGAAAATCATTCTCGGTGCCTGGTGACGGTTGTTATGCCTCAAGGTGCTGTCTTAGCCGCCGCAACGAAACTACTGCTGGATATCAAACATCTTAAAGATGGTGTATCGCGGCGGCTTGATGTGCAAGGGATTAGGGAGCGCCTGTCTCATCGGGAGACACGAAATAAGAGCCTTTTGAAGCGGCTTGACCGACTTGGCTCGTCTTTGATGAAGATTCGCCGGCACCTCAATCATAGTATGTAAGAACACTGTCTTTGCCTAGCTTCGTGCAATTGATTGCACAAATGTATGGCCGATGTCCGACTTCCAAGAACACCTGCCGCAACCGCTTTCCCTGACTGAGGTCAATTTTGAACCCAGTCTGACCATCTAGGCCGGCACGATGCCACCTCCCAACGGACATGTTGATGTCCACGATGCATTGCGACGCACCAAAAAAACCCCTTTCCTAGACAGCGGCCTGTATTAAAGATACCCGTCGAGCCGACGCTTTGGGGCACAGCGGGTAACTTGTGAAGCAATACGCTTGTTGGCAGAAAAGCGCCCAATATGGTCATTCGCTGGACTAAGTCCTGCCCCCAAAAGTAGCCGCTCCCCGTAAAAACAAAAAGTAAGTATCGCGCTTGTAAGGTGGAGCTCTGCGGCGAAAACGCGCGACAAATGATAGCGAGGAACAACTATCGGTTCCGCCTCGCTGCAGTCTGGTGCACAATTTACGAATTGCGCGATAAGTTCGGAGCATGCGGGACGAAGGCAAGACATGATCACACGTTAGCAGAGCCAACGGTATTGTTTAGACCTGCCCGGCATCTGACCATATGGCCTCTTCAATCTCAGAACTGATAATTGGCACATGCAATAGCCGGAGATAACAAATTTCGGCTTGGCGAAAGATTTTTTATGCTGAACAGGAGGATTTCAAGCGGCGATGCGGGGCTATCGGGGCGAAAATCTAACGCAGTCAGCGCGGAAAAGACTTGCCAAACCGGCCGGCTTCACTTTTCTAACGGCCCCTTAGAGAAATTGGCACCTTCTGCTTGCCGGAGAGCACTTGCAAAATCCATTCCGGGGATTGCGTCTGGGTCAAACCCAGCCGGTCAAGTGCAGCGACCAGATCGTTCCAGCATGCATCTTCCTGATTCACATTGACCAGTTTTCCGCCGGGGAAGGAAAGCAAAAGACAAATTATGCTGCCCGAGTATATATCTGCTTCATAGGCGACGATATCCGTGGCGTCTTTTAACGCAAAGTGCGTATTTTTAACGGCGATCTCATCGCCTATCAGAACCGGCTTGGCAGCGTGGCGGATGCACGCGATGATCCGCTTATTGACCCAATCGACTAGGCTCATGGCTGCACCCAATGAAGATGGGTGGCATAGCCGTAGACATCTTCTCCGGACTTCTGACCCCAGGAGCTACCGAGCAGGCCAAAACCAAACCCCGTGATGATACCACCTGTTAGACAGGCGCCGCCCTCGGTGACCTCTCCAACAATTGGAATGGTGAGCGACGGAGACAGGAATGCCGCCGCCGTGGCGCAGCCCGCCCATGCACCGGACCAGCCAAAGCCGGCACCGCCGATCAACGCCCCCGCCTGACCCGCCGCGACCTTGCCGCGCTGCCCGGGTGGCGCCATGGCGATTAAAACGGCGGAAACAGCCACCTGCAATACCACGGCTCCATTCCCGGCAAGTTTCATGCTCACGCTAAGCCGGTTCACCACCGCGCGCGTTTTGCCAACACTTTCCAGAACCGCCTCAAGGCTTCCCTTCTGTTTCAAAAGTTTTTCGAGTGTCGGCAGATTATCGGAGGGCTTCAAAATCTCAGAATAGAGCCTGCCGAAAGGGCTTAATTTGGATCGTGATTCAGCGAGAATCGCGTTCCGCTGTTCAATGAGCGCGTTCGTCTCTGCCGCAGTAACGCCCGCGCGCTGTTGCAATAAATTGGCCTGTTTCTGTAACGCTTCATTCAGTTGATTATAGATATCGCGCTGATAGCTATCCCAGGTTAGATTAGTTCCGACTCCAAAGGCACCGCTGGTTACGGCCGTGATGGCATATGAGTAATCATAGGCGCTTGGCTCCGACTCACTCGCGGCCACATCTATCTCCGGTCAACCTTATAAGGCGTCACGATTCCAGTATTATAGCCGTGAGGCAGCGCTTGGCATAGGCTTAGAGACTGTAGTGAACTGAGTGCGGCCATCGCGGAATTTAGGTAGACCGGTCAAAATGCCTCCTGGTCAGTGTCGACCCCGGAGGTCGCACTCCATTTTAGGGGTGATCGGCATCCAATAGTGACCCCTGAGATTAAGGTTCAGAGTAGCCTCCTCGTTTTTGGGCGCCCGTTTGAATGCCGTTTGACACTCGGACTTTTCTGTCCAAATTGGCTGCAGGATTTCGACGACATGGTTGGTATCGATCTCACCGACTGGAAGCGCACCGACGACCGGATATGCGTAGGTAGCGAGCATACTCGACCATTGGGCAGTGTGTTTGTCGCTTCTCCAAGCCGCCCGATTCTCGGCGATATATCAATCCGCGCAGTCCCTGAATGTGATTGCTTTGGCAGCCTCCAGCTTACGAAGCGTGCGTTGAGCGTATTTGGCTTCCAGCGGGTTGACGCCTTGTAAAATCTGCTTGCGTGCCTCGCGTGCCATTTCTCGCGCTTCGGACAGGCTTATGGCATGCACCGGCCAAAGCCCCATCTCGCGAGCTTTTCCGTTGAGCATATACCTGTAGAGCCACAACTTGTCCGTTTTGGTCGGCTTGCCGTTTGCATCTACGGCATTTGGGCCAACGTGGAACCATAGCCCGCCGCCGTCACCATAAATTCCTGGCTTATTGGCATTCCTCACCGTCGCCACTGGGAGCTTCTCAAGTGCACGAGCCGTTCTCCGCCCCACACCTTTCCTACAACTCATCCCGCAAATATGAACGCGGTGTATGCGCACGAAGGTGCACGGAGGTGCGCGGTCAAGACGTGATTAGGCCGCCAAATACTGTCTTTTCAATTGGTTTTGTGGCAGGCGTGCGCTTAAGTGCACAGGTATCTGGCGGAAGAGGTGGGATTCGAACCCACGGTACGCTTGCACGCACGGCGGTTTTCAAGACCGCTGCCTTAAACCACTCGGCCACCCTTCCACACGGCGTCTCCTTTCCCGCGTCAGGCGGTTAAGGTCAAGCGTACTCCCAGCCGCCCGGCAAGATCCTGAATGAACTGCCAAGCCACGCGCCCCGACCGGCTCCCGCGGGTCATACTCCATTCCACCGCCGCAGCACGTAACGCCTCGGTGGAAATTGGCAACTCGTAAGCACTGGCATAGCCCTCGACCATGGCAAAAAATTGCTGCTGATCGCTGTTATGAAAGCCGACCCATAGCCCAAAGCGGTCGGAGAGGGACACCGCCTCTTCCACCGCCTCGCCGGGATTAATCGCGGTGGAGCGCTCGTTGTCGATCATATCGCGCGGCATCAAATGCCGGCGGTTAGAAGTGGCATAAAACAGCACATTGTCGGGCCGCCCCTCAATGCCCCCGTCCAGAACGGATTTCAGCGCCTTGTAGTCGCCATCGCCCTTCTCAAAAGAAAGATCGTCACACAGAATTACCGACCGGCGGAGGCAATCGCGCAGCAGGTTGAGCAACTCTGGCAGGGTGCCGATATCCTCACGGTGAATCTCGATCAATGCCAGGGCGCCCGGTATCTGGCGGTTCGTCTCGGCGTGGACGGCTTTCACCAGCGAGGATTTACCCATGCCACGCGCACCCCACAGCATTGCATTATTGGCGGGCAGCCCCTTGGCGAAGCGAAGCGTATTCTCGAGCACCAATTGTTTCTGGGACTCAACCCCCTGCAACAGCGCCATCGCCACGCAGGAGACGTGCTTGACTGGTGATAGCTGTCCCTTGGATGGGTGCCAAACAAACGCATCAGCACCGGTCAAGTCCGGCATGGCGGCGAGCGGCGGTGCCAAGCGCTCCAGTGCCTCGGCAATCCGGCGCAACAAGTCATCATTCATTCGCTCACTCCCCGTTGACCGCATCGGCGCGCACCCAAAGTGCGATGACTTTAAGAGGCGCGCTATGCCCGCGTTTCTTAAAGTCTGAATCGCCCTCTGTCTCCCCGCAGATGGAGGGCGATGGTTTTTGATCAAGTCCATTGGGGCTTGATCAAAAACCATCGCCCTCTATGGTCCGCACAACTTCACGGCAATTAGGAACTCCCATGTTTATGTCCGCCGCCTACGCGCAAACCGCCACTAGCTCCGCCGCAGGCGATGCCGGCCTTGCCTCACTGGCACAGTACGCGCCGCTCGTCCTGATCGTTATCGTGTTCTATTTCCTGCTTATCCGCCCGCAACAGAAACAGCAGAAAGCCCTGAAGGCCAAGCTCGGCGAGTTGAAGCGCGGCGACAAGGTGGTGACGGCAGGCGGCATCATCGGGCTGGTGAAGAAGGCCGCCGAGGGAACAGACGAAATCGATGTCGAGATCGCGCCCAACGTAACGGTCAGTGTGGTGCGTTCCACAATTACCACGGTGTTGAGCTCCGCCCAGTCCGACAAGGCGTAAGCAAAAACAGGGGCTTTGCCCCCTGCCCTCAAACAGGCAGAGCATCGCTACGTTGCAGCGCGCGTAGCGGGCGCCAAACTTGTGCATGATGCTGGCATCACGCCGGGGAAGCCCAGCTTCTCGTAAAGACCGCTGACCGCATTTGGTTTCTGTCTAGAAATTAAATAAAGCCGTTTGGCACGCTTCTGCTTGTCCCTTGCGACTTCGCTTTCAGCAGAAACTCTCCAGCCTTAAGGCCACTTGCTACCTTCAATACGCCCATCTTGGTCAGTTCGCACTGGTTCTCGCCAATCTTCCGCAAAGCGCAGACCGCCCCACCACATCGCCCCGCATACGCACCGTCAGCCGTTTCAGTCTACCGTCCAAAAACAAGGCTGGACGTCCCTTCAACACGTCGCTGCTCATCTTTGTTTTAAAAAATAACTACATATATTTACAAATATAGGAGGCCGCATTTATTCCTCCTCTGGTTGAAAACTTAAGGTGATTATCCCCTTGACGCAGGTGTGTATGTTTTACAGCAGTTTTACATAAAACTTTTTTGTATTTAGAACAAAAGCAAAACCCATACAGATTAGTCCTCACAGACACGTATTGCATTAGGCTTGTGGCTGTGCTAACAGCGTTGTATGAGCGACGATCCGGTATATCAGAACGCGATTAAAAGATTGGCCGAGGCTGAGGCAGCGGTCAAAAAATGGCGCGACTTCATTGAAACCTACAATGAAATTGCCGATGACACACGCGGGGTTCGTGTCACGGGCATATCTGCTATTCCGGCCCCTGTTGGAAGCCGTAGTGTTCGGATTCGTGAACTTCTCGACATTGCAACGCAAAACAGCCCGAGGGTTTTGGAAACGGAAAAACTTGCTCTTGAAATATTGCGAGAGGCTAAATTTCCAGTTCCCACGATTGGCATACTCAACGAATTGCAGAAGCGTGGTGTTGATATCCCGGGGAAAGACCCTCGCGCAACGCTACACACACGTCTCTCCAGGTCTCAAAAAGTTTTTTTCAAAGATGGGGGGTGGCATATCTCAGCCGAGGTAGCAGCGCCGTCTGAACAAACAGAAGCGGCACCATCCGGTGAAGGAGGTGCCGCTTAAGTTTGGATACGTGGTCGAGCGGTCTAAGACACCGGGCTTCCACTCCGGCGTACGTACTCAGAATACGTACCGTAGGTTCGAATCCTACCGTATCCGTGCCCATCCGCAAGGGGTCGAAACTTTGACGAGCAAAGCCCCGAGCGGTTTTCCGCAACCACCAAATCCGGCCAAGCCGGAAAAGGAGATCGCAATGTGTGCCGTCTTATTAACTCACTAGGGCTGATGCTCTAGTTATGCTATCATCCGGCTCGAACGACCGTGGGCGAAAGCTCACGGCGTCCTGCATTGGATAGCATAAAATGGACGATTCAGTCAAGAGAATCAGCAGATTAACGCTCTCGGAAGCCGTAAAAAACGGACGATTAGACGCGTTTATAGATCAGGAAGAACTACGCGGCGTGCCAGATTGTGATGTGTATGTATTTACAGCCGCTGTAGAGCGTCTTATCAAAGCGCCCCAATCAGAAGATCAAACATCGCATTTTCCATCTGGCGATGATTTGAACGGAAAGTGAATTCCCCCAGGTAGCGCTCCATATGCTTGTGAGAGACATGAATATGGGTTGAGCGCACCGACGCCTTGAACAGCTTCCAGAAGCCTTCCACGCTGTTTGTGTGGTGCTTCACGCCGTCAATGTCCTTTTTCGCCCATTGCTTGGCACCATGCTTCACAGCGCCATGCTTGTAGCCGTCGCCGTCCAGTAAGCCGTACGCATATAGTTCATCGGTGCTGACCGTGGTGCCGGGCTCGACATTGCGGATCACAACTTCCCGCAGCGTGACGGTTTTGACATTCGGGATCACCTCAGCGTGGAGGCGGCCATCGCGCTCCTTGAGGCCCATGACGATGGTTTTGCCCGCAGCGCCACGGCCGCGCTTGCCGGGTCGGTAGCCACCGACATAGGTCTCATCTGCCTCAATATGGCCCTGGAGCATTTCAAAGCCGTTCGCCTTGGACATGAGATCGCGGATTTGCTGACCCATGCGATAGGCAGTCTTGTAGGTCACGCCCAGGGTGCGCTCCAACTCCTTACCGCTCACACCATGGCGCGTGGAAACGAACAGGTAGATGGCGTAAAACCAGCTTTGCAGGCTGGTGCGGCTATCTTGAAAAATCGTCCCGGCGCAGGGGTACAGATGGGTGCCGCACTGTGAGCAGGAATACGCCTTGCGGTTCTGGAGGCGGTGGAACGTCGCCTCTTTGCCACACTTGGCGCATACATGCCGCATCCCAAACCGCACCTCCATGATGTGGTCAAGGCACACATCATCAGATGGGAAACGCTCAAAAAACTGACGGACGGTAAGGCGAGACGGCATGGGAGAATTCCTTTCTCCCATTTTTGTATACTTTTACCGTACCTGCGTCAAGGGGATAATCACCAAACTTAATGCCGTCTGGCGGTGGTATAACGCGCCACATCCGCCAATGCGGTCCGGACCTCACTTTCTCGAAACCGGGTCAAGCGATTCACCGCACTATCAACAAATTGGTCAGCCCGGGCAATGGTTCGGGCCGTGGCGTCATATTTTTCTATCAGCCCCAGCGCCGTGGCGAGGCTCTTTTCCGCATGATCGCTTTCTTCCAGCGTACGGACCCAGAATGCGCGTTCCTCGGCATTAGCTTCAGCCAAGGCCAGAATCACCGGGTAAGTTAGCTTTCCCTCGCGGAAATCATCGCCAACGGTCTTGCCAAGCTCAGCTTGGTCGGCCGAGTAATCCAACGCGTCATCCACGAGCTGAAAGGCCATGCCCAGATCCATACCGAATTCACGCAAGGCGGCACAATCCTCCGCGCTTGCTCCGGCGATTACCCCACCCACTTCGGCCGCAGCAGCAAAAAGGGCAGCTGTCTTGCCGCGGATCACGTCAAAATATTTCTGCGCGGTGGTGGAAATGTCGTTCTGGGTGGTAAGTTGCAACACCTCGCCCTCGGCGATAGTAGCCGACGCCGCTGAGAGAATGCGTAGCACCTCCAGAGAGCCATCTTCTACCATCAGTTCGAAGGCACGGGAGAATAGGAAATCCCCCACCAGCACGGACGCCTTGTTGCCAAATACTGCATTGGCAGAGGCAAAACCCCGGCGCAGCACGGATTCGTCCACCACATCGTCGTGCAGCAACGTTGCGGTATGGATGAACTCCACACAGGCGGCGAGTTTGACCTGTCGGTTTCCGCTATAGCCGCAGAGCTTGGCCGTGGCGAGCGTAAGCAAAGGCCGCATGCGCTTGCCTCCAGCAGCCACGATATGGGCGGCGAGCCTGGGAATGAGCACGACGGGGCTGTCCATCCGGGCGATAATGGCCTCATTGGTGGCTTTCAGCTCCGCTTCCAGCAGCGCCGTGAGGCGGCTGAGGGCATCGGTCGTCAATGGCGTCGCACCGTCCAAATCTAGCGCCCTAACCTGTCCTTGCAAATTGCGTTAGCAACCATATCGGGCGGTATTCTGGAAGGGTCAAGCGGGTGAATCAACACGAAACAAGTAAGGGCTGGCTGCTGGGCAAGCGAGTGAGCTTCCGACAATTCCGCAGCGGCCACAGAAGCGGGTTCGAGCCGGTGCTGATGGCGGCCTTAGTGCCGGCTCAGGCGGGGGAGCTTGTGCTGGAGGCCGGAACAGGTGCCGGCGCCGCTCTGCTCTGCCTGGCAGCAAGGGTGCCTGGCGTACGTGGCACCGGCATGGAGTGTGACGCCGCATTGGCCGGGTTGGCGGCGCGAAACTTTGCCGACAACGGATTCACCGGCCTTTCTGTGGTAAACGGCGATGTCACGACCATGCCCTTCGCACCACACACCTTCCACCACGTTATGGCAAACCCGCCCTGGTTCGGCACGCAAAACACGCCCTCGCCGGATCCAGCCCGCTCCCGGGCCCACCATGCGCCAAAGACCACGCTAGGTGCCTGGGTGACCGAGATGCTGCGTGTGCTGCGCGATAAGGGAACGATCACCCTCGTCCTACCTAGCTTTGCCTATGCACAAGCGGTCTCGCTGCTGCTCCCGGCCTGCGGCGGCATTTTGCTTCTTCCGCTCTGGCCGCGTGCCGGCGTGAAAGCGAAAATGATACTGGTGCAGGCCCAAAAGGCCAGCCACGCACCGGATGCCGTGCTGCCCGGGCTGGTGCTGCACGACACGAACGGCGTCACGAAGGAGGCGGAAGCGGTGCTGCGGAACGGGCTGGGGTTACACGAAGCGCGGCTGCACCAACAATAAGTAGCATCACCATTAATTGAGAGGATTGACGTTCCCCGACTGCCTCTCTACCCATCACCACCATGCAATTCCAAGCTGCCTCTCCAGTAAATGAAGCAGCTCAAATGGAACCAAGGCGGTATCTGACGCTGGAAACCAGCCGATTCGTCGCCGCGTTTTTTGTGGTTTGCGGGCACTTGGCCAATTTCATACCCATCGTTGCGCATCATCCAGTGCCGCGCGCCTTCAACCTGCCTCAGATCATCTCGGTACTGTTCTTCTTCGTCCTGTCCGGCTTCGTGATCGAGACAGCGCACGGACGTGATGCTGGCAACCCCAGGCGCATTCTACGGTATGGCTGGAGGCGCTTCTGTCGGCTGTTCCCACTTTATTGGCTCTCGCTTCTGGTGCCGCTCTATTTCCTGCTGCGCGTTAGCTCACCGGGTTATCTGCTGCAGATCCTTACCCTCTCCCCGTTTTCGAGTCCGCATCTGCCAGAGCTGAACCCTCCGGCCTGGAGCCTGCGTTTCGAGCTGGTGTATTATCTGATGTTTGGACTGCTACTAGTCCGCCGCCTGCGCCGCCCGCTTTTATGGAGCTGGGCTGGACTTATTCTACTGCACTGGCTGATGCAGATATTTGACCTCTTCCATCTGCTGCCGTCGCTACCCTTCGCCGCAAATCTGAACGGCACCGCGATGCGCTTCCTGGGTGTCCATAGTTTCCTATTCCTATCCGGCATGGCGGCGGCGCGGCTGCGCACAAGCTGTAGGTGGCGCGCGGCAAGCCTATGGTGGTTGCTCGGCGCCGCGGCCATGGTCATGGCCCTACTGCTACCAGCACAGAATTGGGGCTATGGC